>NZ_CP025546.1:5812548-6118471 GCF_003614435.1 Mycobacterium paragordonae | reverse complement strand
ACGGCTCGACGCAGCGACGCGGGAAGCGATCAATGCGGTCATGGCCCGGTGCGCAGCGGGAGATTTCGACGACGACGACCCGCCGGCCCGGCTGCACGGAGACCTGTGGAGCGGCAACGTCATGTGGACCCCGGACGGCGTGGTGCTGATCGACCCCGCTGCCCACGGGGGTCATCGCGAGACCGACCTGGCCATGCTGGCGCTGTTCGGCTGCCCGCACTACGACGCGGTCCTGGCCGGATATCAGCAAGTCCGGTCGCTGAAAACCGGCTGGCGCAACCGGATCGGGCTGCATCAGCTCTACCCGCTGCTGGCGCACGTGGTGCTCTTCGGCAGCGGATACGTGCGGCAGACGAGCGCCGCCGCCCGTTCCGCGCTGGGTGCCTGAACACCAGCTGGTGTTGGATGGCCCGCCTCCTCGTCCCGGAGCTGCCGCGCCGGGCATCGTCGGCGGGCTATGGCTGGATTGCCCGCCTCCTCTTCCCGGCGCTGCCGCGCCGGGCATCGTCGGCGGGCTATGGCTGGATTGCCCGCCTCCTCTTCCCGGCGCTGCCGCGCCGGGCATCGTCGGCGGGCTAGAGTCAAATCCGCGATGACGATCGATGTGTGGATGCAGCATCCGACGCAGCGGTTCCTGCGCAGCGACATGTTGGCCTCGCTGCGCCGCTGGACCGGTGGGTCAATGCCCGATACGGAAATCCCGATCGAGGTCACCGTCGCCGCGATGGACGCCGCGGGCGTCGAACTCGGGCTGCTGAGCGCCTGGCTCGGTCCGGCCGGTCAGGACCTGGTGTCCAACGACGAGGTTGCTCAGTGGATTGCGTTGCATCCCAATCGATTCAATGGCCTGGCGACGGTGGATCTGGACCGCCCGATGGCCGCGGTCCGCGAGCTGCGCCGCCGGGTGGCCGAGGGGTTCGTCGGGTTGCGGGTGGTGCCGTGGCTCTGGAACGCCCCGCCCACCGACCGGCGCTACTATCCGCTGTTCGCCCAGTGCGTCGAGTCCGGCGTGCCGTTCTGCACCCAGGTCGGGCACACCGGTCCGTTGCGACCGTCGGAGACCGGACGCCCGATCCCCTACATCGATCAGGTCGCCCTCGACTTCCCGGAGTTGGTGATCGTCTGCGGACACGTCGGCTACCCGTGGACCGAGGAGATGGTCGCGGTGGCCCGCAAGCATGAGAACGTCTACATCGACACGTCCGCCTATACCATCGCGCGGCTCCCGGACGAATTGATCAGGTTCATGAAAACCGTTACCGGACAACGCAAAGTCCTGTTCGGCACCAACTATCCGATGATCGCCCATGCGCATGCGCTGGCGGGTCTTGACGATCTCGGCCTCAGCGACGAGGCTCGTCGGGACTTCCTGCGCGACAATGCCGAGCGGGTCTTCAGGTTGCAACGAAAGGTGGACACGTGAACGGTGCGCAGGCTCTGATCAACACCTTGGTGGATGGCGGCGTCGACGTCTGCTTCTCCAACCCGGGCACCTCGGAGATGCACTTCGTCGCGGCACTGGACACCGTCGACCAAATGCGGGGCGTGTTAACCCTTTTCGAGGGCGCGGCCACCGGGGCGGCCGACGGGTACGCGCGGATCGCCGGCCGCCCGGCGGCGGTTCTGCTGCATCTCGGACCCGGACTGGGTAACGGCCTGGCCAACCTGCACAACGCGCGCCGCGCCCGGGTGCCGATGGTCGTCGTCGTCGGCGACCACGCCACCTACCACAAAAAGTACGATGCCCCACTGGAATCCGACATCGATGCACTCGCCGGCACCGTATCGGGGTGGGTGCGCCGGACGGCGACGGCGGCCGATGTCGGCGCCGACACCGCTGAGGCGATCGCGGCCGGCATGTCGGGGTCGTTCGTGTCGACGTTGATCCTGCCCGCCGACGCATCCTGGTCCGAGGGCGCCCAGCCGGCCACCGTCGCCCCCGCCGCGCCCGAGGCGCCAAAAGCCGACATAAATGCGGTAGCCGAGGTGCTGCGCTCGGGCGAGCCCGCCACCATCCTGGTCGGGGGAGACGCCACCCGCGCACCGGGATTGGCGGCGGCCGCGCGGATCGCCGAGGCCACCGGCGCCCGCCTGCTGTGCGAGACGTTCCCCACCCGGCTGGAGCGTGGCGCCGGCGTGCCCGCCATCGAACGGCTGGGCTACTTCGCCGAGGCGGCGGCCGCCCAACTGGACGGCGCCAAGCATCTGGTGCTGGCCGGCGCCAGGTCGCCGGTGTCGTTCTTCGCCTATCCCGGGATGCCGAGCGACCTGGTCCCGTCCGGGTGCGACGTGCACGTCCTGGCCGAATTCGACGGTGCCGCAGCGGCTTTAGCTGCCCTGGCCGACGAGGTGGCACCGGGGACCACCGCGCCCACCGCGCCCGCCAATCGTCCCCAGCTGCCCTCAGGCGCCCTGACGTCCGCGTCGGCGGCCGAGGTCATCGGTGCCCTGCTGCCCGAGCGGGCCATCGTCGTCGACGAGTCCAACACCTCGGGCCTGTTGCTACCGCAAGCCACCGCCGGAGCGCCGGCCCACGACTGGCTGACCCTGACCGGCGGGGCCATCGGCTACGGCATCCCGACCGCGGTCGGGGCCGCGGTGGCCGCGCCGGACCGTCCGGTGCTGTGCCTGGAATCCGACGGGTCGGCGATGTACACGATCTCGGGGCTGTGGTCGCAGGCGCGGGAGTTGCTGGACGTCACCACCGTCATCTACAACAACGGCGCCTACGACATCCTGCGGCTCGAGCTGCAGCGCGTGGGGGTCGAAGCCGGTCCCGGTCCCAAAGCCAAGGATCTTCTCGACATTTCCCGTCCCACGATGGATTTCGTCAAGATCGCCGAAGGTATGGGGGTGCCGGCACGGCGGGCGACTACCTGCGAGGAGTTGGCTCAGGCGCTTCGCGACGCGTTCGCCGAGCCTGGGCCGCACCTGATCGACGCGGTGGTGCCTTCCTTGCTGGGGTAATCAAGGTCAGCGCGGAATCGCGAACACCGGTTCGCCGCAGTCGACGCCCTCGGCGGAGAGCTGTCGTTTGAGCACCTTGAAAGTCATCGTGCCGGGCAGCCCGGCGCTCACCCGCACGTACGACGGCCACTGCTTGGGTCCTAGATCGGCTTGCTCGGCCAGGAACTCCCGGAACCGGTCCGGGTCGAACTGCGTGCCCGGCGCCAGCACGACCGCCGCCATCACCTGGTCGCCCACCGCCGGATCCGGTACCGGGTAGACCGCCACCTCGGTCACCGCCGGATGGCGCAGTAGCACCCGTTCGATCGGGGCGGTGCCCAGGTTCTCGCCGTCCACGCGCATCCAGTCGCCGAGCCGGCCGGCGAAATAGGCGTAGCCCGCTTCATCCCGGTAGGCCAGATCGCCGCTGTGGTAGATGCCGCCGGCCATCCGTTCGGCTTCGGCGGCGGGGTCGTTGTAGTAGCCCTCGAAACCGCCGGCGCCCTTGGTGTTCACCAGCTCGCCGGCCACTCCCGGGGGACAGGGCGCTCCGGTCTCCGGGTCGACGATCTCGACGCCGTCCGGCAGCGGGCCCAGCGATCCCGCCGGCGTGTCGGGCGTGCGGGCGATCGCCACACCGAGTTCGGTCGATCCGAAGCCGTCTTGGACGCGGCAGCCGAATCGGGCGCCGAAGCGTTCGATGTCACGGGGCACCCCCTCGTTGCCATAGACGGCCCGCAACGGGTTATCCGCGTCATCGGGCTGCTCGGGGGTCGCCAGCACGTAGGACAGCGGCTTACCCACATAGTTGGCGTAGGTGGCGCCGTACCGGCGCACATCGGGCAGGAACCCGGACGCCGAAAACCGGCGCCGCAGGGCCATCGAGCCCTGGCACGCCGCGGCCACCGCCCAGCCGACCAGCACCGCATTCGAGTGGAACAGCGGCATCGACACATAGCAGACGTCGTCGGCGCCGAGTCGGAAACGCTGCGCCATTCCCATGCCGGCTCCCGCGACCTTGCCGTGGCTGCACTTCACCGCCTTTGGTTCCCCACTGGTGCCCGAGGTGAAGATCAGCATGAAAAGGTCTGCCGGAGAGGCGGACTGAAATGTCAGATCCGCATCCCTATAAGCGGCGACTTCGTCGGCCCACTCGGCTGAGTCGACGTTGAGGTGATCGATACCTTCCAGCGCCGCGGCAGAATTCGTATCCGCGAGCACCAACTGGCAGTCGGCGTGGTTGATGTCACGGGCCAGGGCCGCGCCACGGCGCACCGGATTCAGCCCCACCGGCACGATGCCGGACAGTCCGCCCGCAACCAGCATCGCCGAGAAGAACGGCGTGTTCTCCAGCAGCACCCCGACGTGCGGCGGCCGGGTCGGGTCGAGGCGCTCCCGCAGCGTCGCCACCAGGGCCGCGGCATCGCGGAGGTGTTCACGCCAACTGGTGAACGAGTCCTCGAAGTACACGCCGCGGTCGTCGATCTCGGCCAGCGGTCGCATCAGCGCGGCGACCGTCGGTTCGCTCAAGCGGGAGTCTCCGCGAGTTCGCGGCCGATCTGCCGCAACTGCCCGGTGGCTCCGCCCAGCGCGAACTCAGTTTCCTTGGCCGACAGGAAGTATCGGTGCACCGGGTGATCGGTGTCGACCCCGACACCGCCGTGCACATGCACGATGCTGTGCGCCACTCGGTGGCCGGCGTCGGCCGCCCAGAAAGCTGCGGACGCCACGTCGATCTCCGCCGGGATGTCCTCGGCGACCTTCCACGCGGCCTGGGTCAGCGTCAACCGCAGGCCTTTCACGTCGATGTATCCGTCGGCCAGACGCTGACCCACCGCCTGGAAGCTGCCGATCGGGCGGTCGAATTGCTCACGGGTGCGGGCATATTCGGCCGTAATCTGCAAACCGCGCTCCAGCACACCGAGTTGGTAGGCACTGCGGCCCAGCGTCGAGATGGTGCGCAGCCAGGTAACCACCTCAGCGCCTCCAACACGACGCGAATCGTCCACGGCGACACCGTCCAGCGCCAGATGCCCGACGCTGCCCAGCCCGGTGGTCTGCAGCGGCGTCACCGTCACCCCGGGGTCGTCCGCGGCGACCAGGAAAACCGCTGTGCCGGAGTGGGTTTCGGCGGGCACCAGGAAGGCGTCGGCGGCCGGGGCATAGAACACCTGGGTGCGACTGCCCGTCAGCCGGCCGTCCACCGCCTGCACCGGCCCGTCGCCCATCTCCCCGTCCAAAGCGACCGTCAGGGTCTTCTCGCCGCGCACCGCCTCGGAGCCCCAGCTCTGCTGCAACTCCTCGGAGCCGAACCGCGCCAGCGCGCCGGAGCCCAGCACGATCGACTCGAGGTAGGGCACCGCCGCCAACTGATGTCCCAGCGCGACCAGGATCGCGACCTGCTCGAGCACCCCGAAACCGTCGCCGCCCACCTGGGTGGCGGCCGCGCTGGTCAGGATGTCGCTGTCGATCAGCTTGCGCCACAGGTCGCGGTCGAATCGTTGGTCAAGCTTGTCCAGCTCGCGCTGGTGTGCGGGCGTGCACACCGAGTCGACGATGGTGTCGACCAGACCGCCCAGGTCCTGCGCCGCTTCGGTTGTCGAGAAATCCATGAATATCCTTCTCCTGCCGGAAAATTCAGCGGTTGGCCCGGGGCAGGCCCAGGGCAACCATGCCGATGATGTCGCGCTGGACTTCGTTGGTGCCGCCGCCGAAAGTCAGGATCAGGCACGCCCGGTGCATCCGTTCGACGCGGCCGCGCAGCAGGGCGCCGGGGGAGTCCTGACGCAGCGTCGCCGCGGTGCCCAGCACCTCCATCAGCAGCCGGTAGGCCTCGGTGGCCAGCTCGGTCCCGAACACCTTGGCGGCCGAGGCATCCGCAGGCGAGAGGTTCTCGCTCGACGAGGACGCCAGCTCCCAGTTGATCAGCTTGAGCACCTCGACCTTGGCGTGCACCCGCGCCAGGTTCAGTTGCACCCATTCCGAGTCGATCAGCCGCCCGCCGCCGGCGTCCTTGGTGTTCTGTGCCCACTCGCGAACTTCCCGCAGGCACATGAAGATCGGTGCCGGGGAGACCAGAGCGACGCGCTCATGGTTGAGCTGGTTGGTCACCAGCTTCCAGCCCGCGTTCTCCTCGCCGATCAGGTTGGTCACCGGCACCCGCACGTCGCTGTAATACGTGGCGCTGGTGTCGGGACCGGCCATGGTGTGCACCGGCGTCCACGAGAAGCCTTCGGCAGTGGTGGGTACCACCAGCATGGAGATGCCGCGATGCTTCTTGGCCTCCGGGTTGGTGCGTACCGCGAGCCAGACCCAGTCCGCGTAGGCGATCAGGCTGGTCCACATCTTCTGGCCGTTGATGACGTACTCGTCGCCGTCGCGGACGGCGGTGGTGCGCAGGTTGGCCAGGTCGGTGCCCGCCCCCGGCTCCGAATAGCCGATGGAGAAATGCAACTCGCCCGCCGCGATCTTGGGCAGGAAGAACTTCTTCTGCTCTTCGGTGCCGGAGGCCATGATCGTCGGCGCCACGCTGTTGATCGTCAGGAAGGGCACCGGCGCACCGGCGATGGCGGCCTCGTCGGTGAAGATCAGCGAGTCCATCGGCTCCCGGTCCTGGCCGCCGTACTCCTTGGGCCAGTTCAGGGTCAGCCACCCGTCCTTGCCCATCTGCGCGACGGTCTCGCGGTAGACGTTGCCGGTGCCGTATTCGCCCTGCACCGAACTCAGCGCCTCGCGGCGCTCCGGTGTCATGAGCTTGGTGAAGTAGGACCGCAGCTCGCGACGCAGCTCCTCCTGTTCGGGGGTGTAACTGATGCGCATTCCCGCCGCCTCCGATCGAGCGATCGTCTCTGTATGCCGGCCACCGAAACCCACGCCGGGGGCCACCCATTCGTTCTCCCGGTTGTAACACGTTCTAGTCTGGGAATCCAGCGACCCTATGGTCACGGGTATCGGGGCCCTATGGTGGTGCTACAAATTGATCGAGTTCGGACCAGGGGTGTTTCCTGACTCCAGCCCAGCTGCCAAGGAGGGTGCCGTGCGAGTGATTGTCGACCGTGACCGGTGTGAAGGTAACGCGGTGTGCTTGGGAATTGCGCCCGATATCTTCGACCTGGACGACGAGGACTACGCCGTGGTGAAGACCGATCCGATCCCGCCGGATCAGGAGGATCTGGCCGAGCAGGCGATCGCGGAATGCCCACGCGCGGCACTGTTGCGCGAGGACTGACGAAGAAACTAGAGGTATTCATAAATTGACTGCAGCGAATACGAACGCGACCGATCTCTCCGGCAAGGTCGCGGTGGTGACCGGTGCCGCCGCGGGCCTGGGTCGCGCCGAGGCGATCGGCCTGGCCCGGTTGGGCGCCACCGTCGTCGTCAACGACATCGCGTCGGGCCTGGACGCTTCCGACGTCCTCGACGAGATCAGCTCGGCGGGTTCCAAAGCGGTGGCGGTGGCCGGCGACATAAGCAAGCGCGAGACGGCGGACGAACTCATCTCCACGGCCGATGGTCTGGGCGGCCTGAACATCGTCGTGAACAACGCCGGCATCACCCGCGACCGGATGCTGTTCAACATGAGCGACGAGGACTGGGACCAGGTGATCGCCGTGCACCTGCGCGGTCACTTCCTGCTGACCCGCAACGCCGCCACCTACTGGCGTAGCAAGGCAAAAGAAGGCGACGGCCGCGTCTTCGGCCGCATCGTCAACACGTCGTCGGAGGCCGGACTGGTCGGCCCGGTGGGGCAGGCCAACTACGGCGCCGCCAAAGCCGGCATCACCGCGCTGACGCTGTCGGCGGCACGGGCACTGGGCCGATACGGCGTGTGCGCCAACGCGATTTGCCCCAGGGCACGCACGGCGATGACGGCCGACGTGTTCGGCGCGGCACCGGAAGACGCCGAGATCGACCCCCTGTCGCCCGAGCACGTGGTGAGCCTGGTGCAATTCCTGTCGTCGCCGGAGGCCGCCGCGGTCAATGGCCAGGTGTTCATCGTGTACGGTCCGCGCGTGACACTGGTGGCGGCGCCGACGGCCGAGCACCAGTTCGACGCCGGCGGCGCGGCCTGGGAGCCCGCGCAATTGAGCGCGACACTGAAGGACTACTTCGCCGAGCGAGACCCGGAAGTGAACTTCGCCGCGACCGGCCTGATGGACTGACAGGCGCCGGAACCCGCATTGACGGCTTAGGTAGAGGGGAAATACCAGCTAGGCATAATTGCCACAAAATTTTTGGAGCTTCATCGACACTCAGAACTTGTTCTAGTTACTTCGACCTGAAAAAGGGTTGATGGCGACGGCTTCGTCGGTGGCAGTGACGGCGGGTGCTCGGTGCTGGCGGGAGTTTGTTGTCATGAGGCCAGGGCGCTGATCTTGACGAGGTTGTGGGCGAACACCCCGTGTCCGCACCAGGTCCTGGCTCCGGTGAGGGTGGTCAATTCCGTGCGGTTCCAGCTGTAGCTGCGTTTGAGGTGGTTGATGCGTCCTTCGCATCCGGTTCGCCATTTGATTTTGGCGCGGAACGCTTTTCGGTGTTCGAACTCGCGGCGAGCGGCACTCGGTTTACTGGCACGCGGAATCGCGACATGGCGGACTCCTTGCTCGTGCAGATCGTTTTCGACCGAGGCGTATCCGTAGCCGCGATCGGCGGTAACTGCCCTGGGGGCGTGGCCGGCGCGGCGAGTGATCCGGGCGATCGCTGGAGCCAACTGCGGGGCATCGGCGGGGTTTCCGATCTCGACGCTGTGGTCGAGGATGACTCCATCGGCGTTATCGACGACCTGGGCTTTGTAGCCGAACTCCACGGGCTTGCCCAGTCGTCCTTTGCGGATCGGGCGGGCATCGGGGTCGTGGAAACTGACCAGCCGGCTCGCCGAGTCCGGCATCACCCCGGTCAGGCGGCTACGGGCTTGGGTGACCACGCGTTGGGCCTTATCCATGATCGCGGCCAAGTCGTTGATCGCTCGAGATAGCCGAGCCCGGCGGACCCCGGTCGCGTTGCGCACAGCCCGGCGGGCATTGCGCCGCACCGCGGCCGCTTCCCGCATCGCCGATTCGGCGATGCCGGCCAACTCCCCGGTGATCCGCGCGACCACGGCTTGAGCTTCCTCACGGGCCACCGCACCGCGAAGCCGCAGTTTGGAGGCGATCGAGCGGGCCCGCTGGCCCGCTGAGCGGCTGCGGTCACGGGCATGGGTACGCACCGCCCCGCCAGCGTTGTGGATGCGGGTGATGGTGCGGGCGATCGTGGTCACCGCCTTGGCCAGGAGCCCCGAGTCGGTCGGATAGGCCACTGCGGCCTCAACCACGGTGGTGTCAGCACGCACCTTGTCAGTGCGCAACAGTTTGGCGTCGGCGGCCTTGGCCAACAAGGCCTCATTGAGGCCGGCCACTGCAGCGTCCCCACACCGAGTGGTCAGTTTCATCAGCGTGGTGGGGTGCGGCACACGCGTCCCGAACGGAATCCGGCAAAACCGTTGCCAGGAAATCGAATCGCCGACCTCACGGCACAACGCCTCAAAGCCCAGCCGGTAGCGGAACTTCAAGAACATCATCCGCAGATAGGTCTCCATCGGAATCGACGGACGACCGATACGGGTGTCGAAGTACGGCGTGAACGGCGCGAAGAACACCGGATCATCTAGCAGCGCGTCTACCCGCCCCAACTCCCTCGGTAACACCAACAGCTCCGGCGGCAGGATTGCATCCCACAACGACAACTGGTCATTTACAGTTCTAAGCACGATGGCCTCGATCCCTTCTAGCCCAAGGGTTCGAGGCCATCATCTCGTCAAACAAAGCCCAATTCAGCCACCGCCACGCCCTGACTTTTTCAGGTCGAAGTAGTTAGTATGAGCCGGCTCACACCAAGCAACGAGTCATCCAACGGTGTGTTCAGGGCAGACAGCACTTCGCCGCGAGCAACAGATTGGGGGGACCGGGCTTGTTGCAGAAAGTTGCCGTGCCGGCCCGCGCAGTCGGCGGCTTCTTCGAGATGTCGATCGAGACCGCACGGGCCGCCTTCCGGCGGCCGTTTCAGATGCGGGAGTTCCTGGACCAGACCTGGATGGTCGCGCGGGTGTCGCTGGTTCCCACGCTGCTGGTGTCGATTCCGTTCACCGTGCTGGTCGCCTTCACCCTGAACATCCTGCTGCGCGAGATCGGCGCGGCCGACTTGTCCGGCGCCGGAACGGCATTCGGCACCATCACCCAGCTCGGACCGATCGTCACCGTGCTGGTGGTGGCCGGCGCCGGGGCCACCGCGATCTGCGCGGACCTGGGAGCCCGCACCATCCGCGAGGAAATCGACGCGATGCGGGTGCTCGGCATCGACCCCATCCAGCGACTCGTGGTGCCCAGGGTGCTGGCCTCCACGCTGGTCGCCCTGCTGCTCAACGGACTGGTGTGCATCATCGGCCTGTCCGGGGGCTACGCTTTCTCCGTTTTCCTGCAGGGCGTCAACCCTGGTGCGTTCATCAACGGGCTGACTGTGCTCACCGGACTGCGCGAGCTCATCCTCGCCGAAGTCAAGGCGCTGCTGTTCGGAGTCATGGCGGGTCTGGTCGGCTGTTACCGCGGTCTGACCGTCAAGGGCGGTCCCAAGGGAGTCGGCAATGCGGTCAACGAAACCGTCGTCTACGCCTTCATCTGCCTCTTCGTCATCAACGTCGTCATGACCGCCATCGGCGTCAGAATCTCGGCCAAGTAGGGGACGGGGTAACACATGACGGCGGACGAGCGATGGTGATCATGCGATGAGCTACGACGCCACCCTCCGCTTCAAGCGCTTTTTCTCGAGATTTGCCGCACCGGTCGACAACTTCGGGGAGCAGGCGCTGTTCTACGGCGAAACCGTGCGCTACATCCCCAACGCCGTCACCAAATACCGCAAGGAGACCATCCGGCTGATCGCCGAGATGACGCTCGGTGCCGGTGCGCTGATCATGATCGGCGGCACCGTCGGCGTCGCCGCATTCCTGACACTCGCCTCCGGCGGTGTGATTGCCGTGCAGGGCTATTCCTCGCTGGGCAACATCGGCATCGAGGCCCTGACCGGCTTCCTCTCGGCGTTCCTGAACGTCCGCGTGGTCGCGCCGGTCATCGCCGGCATCGCGCTGGCCGCCACCATCGGCGCCGGCGCCACCGCCCAGCTCGGCGCGATGCGGGTCTCCGAAGAGATCGATGCCGTCGAATGCATGGCGGTGCACTCGGTTTCCTACCTGGTGTCGACGCGGCTCATCGCGGGACTGGTGGCGATCATCCCGCTGTACTCACTGTCGGTGCTGGCCGCGTTCTTCGCCGCCCGCTTCACGACCGTGTTCATCAACGGCCAGTCCGCCGGCCTGTACGACCACTACTTCAACACCTTCCTGATCCCGTCGGACCTGCTGTGGTCCTTCGCCCAGGCCATCGCTATGTCGATCGCGGTCATGCTGGTGCACACCTACTACGGCTATAACGCCAGCGGCGGCTCGGTCGGCGTCGGCATCGCCGTCGGTCAGGCTGTTCGTACCTCGCTGATCGTCGTCGTCGTCATCACCCTGCTCATCTCGCTCGCGGTTTACGGAGCGACCGGCAACTTCAACCTCTCCGGGTAACGGCTATGGCAGGCATGGGATCACGACGAACCGCCGGCCGGGTGGCCGCGGCGACGCTCGCCGGTTTGATGGTGGCGGCGGCGGTCCTGACCTACCTGTCCTACACCGCCGCGTTCACCTCGACCGAGACCGTGACGGTCGCGTCCAAGCGCGCCGGACTGGTGATGGAGCCAGGTGCCAAGGTGAAGTTCCGCGGCATCCAGATCGGCAAGGTCGAAGACATCAGCTACAGCGGCGACCAGGCGCGACTGAAGCTGGCCATCTACAGCCACAACCTGCATTACGTCCCGTCCAACGCCACGGTGCACATCGCGGGGAACACCATCTTCGGCGCCAAGTCGGTGGAGTTCATCCCGCCCCAGACCGCGGCCGCGACGTCGCTGCGCCCGAACTCCACGGTGGAGGCCTCCGCGGTGCAGCTGGAGGTCAACACGCTGTTCCAGTCGCTGATCAACCTGCTGCACAAGGTCGACCCGGTCGAGTTGAACGGCACGCTCAGTGCGCTGTCGGAAGGCCTGCGCGGCCACGGCGACGACCTGGGGGCGCTGCTGTCGGGGCTCAATACGCTTACCCGCCAAGCGAATCCGAAGCTGCCGACCCTGCAGGAGGATTTCCGCAAGGCCGGCATCGTGACCAACATCTACGGGGACGCCGCACCCGACCTGAACACGGTGTTCGCGAACCTGCCGACGATCAGCAAGACGGTCGTCGACGAGCAGTCCAACCTCAACACCACGCTGTTGGCTGCGATCGGCCTGGCCAACAACGGTTACGAGACGCTGGCACCGGCCGAGCAGAATTTGATCGACACCATCAACCGGCTGCGCGCCCCGCTCAAGGTGGCGGCGGACTACTCGCCGGAGTTCGGCTGCCTGCTGGCCGGCATCGATCGCGGTATCAAGGAGTTCGCCCCGTTGATCGGTGTGCGGAAGGCGGGTCTGTTCACCTCGTCGAGCTTCGTCATCGGCGCCCCGTCCTACACCTATCCCGAGAGCCTGCCGATCGTTAACGCCTCCGGCGGCCCGAACTGCCGCGGTCTTCCGGACATCCCCACCAAGCAGACCGGTGGGTCGTTCTACCGGGCGCCGTTCCTGGTCACCGACAACGCGAACATCCCGTACGAGCCGTTCACCGAGTTCCAGTTCGACGCGCCGTCAACGCTGCAGTTCCTCTTCCACGGCGCCTTCGCAGAGCGGGATGACTTCTGATGGCCTCCGGAGCAATGCCGTCGCACCGGTCGATGATGATCAAGGTCGGCGTCTTCGTCGTGACGATGGTGCTGGCCAGTGCCGCGCTGGTGGTGGTGTTCGGCGACTTCCGGTTCGGTTCCGAGAACACCTACCACGCGACCTTCCTGGACGCCTCCAAGCTCAAGGGCGGCCAGAAGGTGCGCATCGCCGGCGTGCCCGTCGGCGCGGTGTCCGGCGTCAAGCTCAACCCCGACAACACCGTCGACGTGGAATTCGGCGTCGACGCCCGCTACACGCTCTACTCGTCGAGTCGCGCGGTGATCCGCTACGAGAACCTCGTCGGCGACCGGTTCCTGGAGATCACCTCGGGCCCCGGCGAACTGCGCAAGCTGCCACCCGGCGGGACGATGAACTCCCAGCACACCCAGCCCGCGCTCGACCTCGACGCGCTGCTCGGCGGGCTGAAGCCGGTGCTGAAAGGCCTGGACGCGGACAAGATCAACACGATCAGCAGCGCTGTCATCGAACTGCTGCAGGGTCAGGGCGGCGCGGTGGCCAACGTGCTCGCCGACACCAGCAGCTTCTCCAATGCGCTGGGTAAGCGCGACCAGCTGATCGGCGACGTGATCACCAACCTCAACACCGTCCTGGGCACCGTCGACCAGCGCAGCGCACAGTTCTCGGCCAGCGTCGACCAGTTGCAGCAGCTGATCGAGGGGCTGGCCAAGAACAAGGACACCATCGCCGGCGCGATCCCGCCGCTCGCCTCGACTACGACGGATCTGACTGAGCTGCTGCGCAATTCGCGCCGGCCGCTGCAGGGCGTCCTGGAGAACGCGCGGCCGTTGGCCACCGAACTCGACAACCGGAAAGCCGAGATCAACAACGACGTCGAGCAACTCGGCGAGGACTACCTGCGGCTGGCGGCGTTGGGCACCTACGGCTCGTTCTTCAACATCTACTTCTGCTCGGTGACGATCAAGATCAACGGGCCGGCCGGCTCCGACATCCGGATCGGGATGGGCGGCCAGGTGGATTCCAGCAAGGGGAGGTGCGCCTTTGCCAAGCAATAGCAAGAAGCCAAGCAAACGCGACCAGGATCCGCTCCGCACCGGCATCATCGGCCTGGCGGTGGTGACCTTCGTCGTCCTCATCGCATTCGGTTACTCGGGGTTGCCGTTCTGGCCGCAGGGCAAGACCTACACCGCCTACTTCAGCGACGCGGGTGGCATCACGCCCGGCAACAACGTGCTGGTCTCGGGCGTCAAGGTGGGCAAGGTGTCCGATGTGGCGCTGGCCGGTGACACCGCCAAGATCACCTTCAGCGTCGACCGGCACGTCGTCGTCGGGGACCAGTCGCTGGCCGCGATCCGCACCGACACCATCCTCGGCGAGCGCTCGGTCTCGGTGAGCCCGGCCGGCTCGGGCAACGCCACCACCATTCCGCTCAGCCGGACGACGACGCCCTACACCCTGGCCGGGGCACTCGAGGACCTCGGGCAGAACGCCAACAACCTGAACAAGCCCCAGTTCGAGCACGCGCTGAAGGTGCTCACCGAGACTCTGCACGACGCCACCCCCGGGTTACGGGGCGCGCTGGACGGCGTGACCACGCTGTCACGCACCCTGAACAGCCGCGACGAGGCGCTGCAGGGTCTGCTGGCCCACGCCAAGTCGGTGACGGCGGTGTTGTCCGATCGGGCCGGCCAGGTGAAGAAGCTGGTGGACCAGGGCGACCAGTTGTTCGCCGCGCTGGATGAGCGCCGCTCGGCGTTGAGTGCGCTGATCTCCGGCATCGACGACGTGTCCGCGCAACTGTCCGGCTTCGTCAACGACAACCGGAAGGAATTCGGCCCGGCCCTGACCAAGATCAACCAGGTGCTGGCCAACCTGAACGAGCGTCGCGACTACATCACCGAGGCCCTCAAGCGGCTCCCGACCTACGCCACCACGCTGGGCGAGGTGGTCGGCTCCGGCCCGGGATTCAACGTCAACGTCTTCGGCGCCATCCCGGCGCCGCTGGTGGCCACCATGTTCGACGTGGTCTTCCAGCCGGGCAAGCTGCCCGATAGCTTCGCCGACTACCTGCGCGGCATGATCCAGGAGCGCTGGACGATTAGGCCGAAATCACCATGATCGAGTCCATATGACAACAGCGAAGCGCTTCGGCAGCAAGGGCTGGCGGACCGTCACCATCGTCGTGTTGGTGGCGGTGCTGGTGGGCGGCGCCTACGTGCTGTTCTCGGCCGGGGGCGGTGGACGCAAGCTCACCGCTTACTTCACCTCGGCCGTCGGGCTCTACCCCGGGGACCAGGTGCGCATTCTGGGCGTGCCGGTGGGGGAGATCGACTCCATCGAACCGCGTGCGTCCGACGTCAAGATCACCATGAAGGTGAAGGACGGCGTCAAGATCCCGGCGGACGCCAAGGCCGTGATCATGTCGCCGAACCTGGTGGCGGCCCGCTTCATCCAGCTCACTCCGGCGTTCACCGGCGGCCCCTCGTTGCCGGACGGCGCCAGCATCGACCTGACCCGCACCGCGGTCCCGGTGGAGTGGGACGAGGTCAAGGAAGCGCTGACCCAGCTGTCCGTCTCGCTCAGCCCGGCGGCCGGCGAGATGCAGGGCCCGCTGGGCGCGGCGATCAACCAGGCCGCGGACACCCTCAACGGCAACGGCGACTCCTTCCACAACGCCCTGCGTGAGCTTGCGCAAGTGGCTGGGCGCCTTGGGGATTCGCGCAGCGACATCTTCGGCACGGTGAAGAACCTGCAGGTGCTCGTCGACGCGCTGTCGCAGAGCAACGAGCAGATCGTTCAGTTTGCTGGGCACGTGGCCTCGGTCTCCCAGGTGCTCGCCGACAGCTCCCGGGACCTCGACCACACGCTCGGATCACTGAACCAGGCCCTGTCGGACGTCCGGGGATTCCTGCACGAGAACAACTCGACGCTGATCGAGACGGTCAACCAGCTGACCGACTTCACCCAGACCCTGAGCGACCAGAGCGAGAACATCGAGCAGGTTCTGCACGTCGCGGGTCCCGGTATCACGAACTTCTACAACATCTACGACCCGGCGCAGGGCACCCTGAACGGTCTGCTGTCGCTGCCCAACTTCATGAACCCCGTTCAGTTCATCTGCGGTGGGTCCTTTGACACCGCGGCCGGGCCGTCCGGGCCGGAGTACTTCAAGCGCGCCGAGATCTGCCGGGAGCGCCTCGGCCCGGTGCTGCGCCGGCTCACCGTGAACTTCCCACCGATCATGTTCCACCCGATCAACATGATCACCGCCTACAAGGGGCAGATCATCTACGACACCCCCGCCACCGCGGCCAAGGCGGAAACCCCGGTGCCGGAGCTGACCTGGATTCCGGCCAAGGGTTCGGGCCAGCCGGCGCCGACCAACATCACGGACCTGCAGAACCTGTTCGTGCCCACCACGCCCGGCCCGGGCCCGGCGTCGCCGCCGGGGTACGGGCCCGCACCGGGACCTGCACCAGGACCCGCACCCGCGGCACCGGCCGCGGCGCCGGGGCCGGCACCCGGACCGCTGCCTGCCGAGCAAGGAGCGGGACGATGAAGCGAATCCTGTTGCGCGCCACAGTGTTTGTCGTCGGCAGCACGCTGCTGGCCGGGTGCTCGTTCGGCGGGCTGAATTCCCTGTCGATGCCCGGCACCGCAGGCCACGGCGGCGGCGCGTACTCGATCACCGTCGAACTGCCCGACGTGTCGACGTTGCCGCAGAACTCCCCGGTGATGGTCGACGACGTCACCGTGGGCAGTGTGGCCGGCATCTCGGCCGAGCAGCGTTCCGACGGATCCTTCTATGCCGCAGTGAAACTGGCGCTGGACAAGAACGTGGTGCTGCCGGCCAACGCGGTGGCCAAGGTGGCCCAGACCTCGTTGCTGGGTTCGCTGCACATCGACCTGGCTCCGCCGACCGACCAGGCGCCGACGGGCCGGCTGGTCAACGGGGGGCGCATCCCGGAGTCCAGGACGGGCCGCTTCCCGACCACCGAGGAAGTGTTCTCGGCTCTCGGTGTGGTGGTCAACAAGGGCAACGTCGGTGCGCTGGAAGAGATCACCGACGAGACCTACCAGGCCGTGGCCGGCCGGCAGGGCCAGTTCGTCGACCTGATGCCCCGGCTCGCGGAGTTGACTTCGGGTCTCAACAAGCAGGTCAACGACATCATCTCCGCGGTCGAGGGACTCAACCGGTTCTCCTCGATCCTGGCGCGCGACAAGGACAACCTGGGCCGGGCGCTGGACTCGTTGCCCGAGGCGCTGCGCGTGCTCAACAAGAACCGCGACAACATCGTCCAGGCCTTCAGCGCGCTGAACCGGCTGGCTCAGGTCACCTCAAACGTGTTGTCCAAGACCAAGACCGACTTCGCCGCCGACCTCAAGGACCTGTACTCGGCGATCAAGGCGCTCAACGATAACAAGAAGAACTTCGTCACTTCGCTGCAGATCATGCTGACGTTCCCGTTCCCCAACTTCGGCATCAAGCAGGCGGTGCGCGGTGACTACCTCAACGTGTTCACCACGTTCGACCTGACCCTGCGCCGGCTCGGTGAGACGTTCTTCCCGACGAGCTACGCCCTGGACCCGAACATGATGCACATGGACGAGGTGCTGAATGCGCCGGACTTCCTGATGGGCCAGTTGGCAAACCTGTCCGGGCAGGCGGCCGACCCGTTCAAGATTCCGCCCGGCACGGCGGCGCAGTAGAGGCGGCGGCGATGATCGACAGACTAACCAAAATCCAGCTGTCCATATTCGCGGCGATCACCGTGATCACGCTTACCGTGATGGCGATCTTCTACCTGCGGCTGCCGTCCACGTTCGGCATTGGAACCTACGGCGTGAGCGCCGATTTCGTAGCCGGCGGTGGCCTGTACAAGAACGCCAACGTCACCTACCGCGGCGTCGCCGTAGGCCGGGTGGAGTCGGTGCAACTCAACCCCAGCGGCGTCACCGCCGAGATGCGGCTCAACAGCGGCACCCCGATCCCGTCGAACGTCACCGCGACGGTCAAGAGTGTGTCGGCGATCGGTGAGCAGTACATCGACCTGGTGCCGCCGGCCAACCCGGCGCCCGGCAAGCTGCGCAACGGCGCCAAGATCGACCGGGCCAACACCCGCATCGGCCAGGACGTCGCCGACCTGCTGAAGAAGGCGGAGACGCTGGTCAACAGCCTCGGTGACACCCGGTTGCGCGAGGTGCTGCACGAGGCGTTCCTGGCTACCAACGGCACCGGACCCGAACTGGCCAGGCTGGTCGAGTCGGCGCGGCTGTTGGTCGACGAGGCCAACACCAACTACCCGCAGGTCTCCCAGCTGATCGACCAGGCCGGACCCTTCCTGCAGGCCCAGGTCCGCGCCGGCGCCGACATCAAGTCGCTGTCCGACGGGTTGGCGCGCTTCACCTCCGAGGTGCGCCGGGCCGACCCGCAGTTGCGTGACACGCTGGCCACCGCGCCGGGCGCACTGGACCAGGCCAACGAGACCTTCAGCGGTATCCGCCCGTCCTTCCCGGCGCTGGCGGCCAACATGGCCAATTTGGGCCGGGTGGGCGTGATCTACCACAAATCGATCGAGCAACTGCTCGTCGTCTTCCCGGCGCTGTTCGCCGCGATCACGACGGCGGCCGGCGGTGCACCGCAGGACGAAGGCGCGAAGCTGGACTTCAAGCTCGACCTCAACGACCCGCCGCCGTGCAGCACCGGCTTCATACCGTCACCGTTGATGCGCACGCCGGCCGACGAGACGGTGCGGGAAGTCCCGCGCGACATGTACTGCAAGACCGCACAGAACGACCCGACCACCGTGCGTGGCGCACGCAACTATCCGTGCCAGGAGTTCCCGGGTAAGCGGGCGCCGACGGTGCAGTTGTGCCGCGACCCGCGTGGGTATGTGCCGATCGGCACCAACCCGTGGCGCGGGCCGCCGATCCCGTACGGCACCCCGGTCACCAACGGGCTGAACGTGCTGCCGCCCAACCACTTCCCGTTCATCCCGCCGGGAGCCGATCCCGATCCGGGGACCCCGATCGTCGGTCCGCCGCCGCCCGGGGTGACGCCCGGCCCGGGTCCGGCGCCGCATCAGCCTGCCTACGACCCGCCGCCGCCCAACAACGTCCCGCCACCCCCGGGTAACCCGTCGTGGATGCCGCCGAACTATCCGCCGGTACCCCCGCAGTTGCCCTACCCCAAGTTCATCGAGCCGCCGGGGCCACCGGTCGGCACGGGTCCGGCGGAGGCCAACGGGGCTGCCTACACCACCACCTATGACCCGTCTACCGGCCGGTTCAAGGATCCGGCGGGCGGCACTGGTATCTTCGCGTCCGGCGTTACCGGGACCTCCAACGCCGAGAGCTGGGTGGACCTCATGCTCGCGCCGAAAAACTCTTAGTGGATCCAGTGGTGACAGAAGAACACGCGACGACCCAGCGCGTCCGCCGCCGGGCGTCGCGCGCGGCCGGTCCGCCGAAGGACGCGGCGGTCAGCGCCCCGGTAGCCGACGACGGCGAGGTCCGTGCCGACGACACCGCGGTCAAGACCAAGCCCGCACCGACGCGCCCCGCGAAGAAGTCCACGTCCATCAGCGCCCGGCCGCCCCGGCGGCGCCGGCCGAATAGCCGGATGGTCGGCTGGGTGTCCCTGGCCGCCTCGGTTCTGGTGATCGCCGGACTGGTGTGGGGTGTCGTGGTTCTGGCCGGCCAGCACCGCGCGGCCGACGCGCGGCAGGCCCGCGAGCAGCGCTTCGTCGACACGGCCTCCCAGACCGTCGTCAACATGTACAGCTACACCCAGGAAACCATCGACGAATCGGTCACCCGGTTCGTCAACGGCACCAGCGGCCCGCTGCGCAGCAAGTTCGGCAGCGAGAACGTCGAGTTCCTCAAGCAGCTGTACCGCAAGACCAACGCGACCTCCGAGGCGGTCATCAACGGCGCCGCCCTGGAAGGCATCGACAACGTCAGCGACAACGCGTCGGTGCTGGTTGCGGTGCGGGTGACCGTCGCTGACATCGACGGTGTCAACAAACCGTCCGAGCCGTACCGGTTGCGGGTCATCGTGCACCAGGACGAGCGCGGCCAGATGACCGCCTAACGACCTGATGTATCCCAACGGAGGCAACTGATGCGCCGGCTGCGGTGGCTTCTCCCGGTCGCCGGCGCCCTGGCCATCGTCGCGGTGGTGGCGTTGTCGGCGATCGGCGGCTGGTTCTACTGGGACCGGGTGGAGACCCGCGGTGAACAGGCCGCCCGGGCGGAGCTGCCGAAGCTGGCCGAGAAGGAGATCCCGCAGTTCTTCGGCTACGACTTCCAGACCATCGAGCGCAGCCTCAACGACGTCTATCCGTTGCTGACGCCGGACTACCGCCAGGAGTTCAAGAAAGTCGTCAACGCGCAGATCATTCCCGAGGCGAAGAAGCGGGAGATGGTGGTCCAGGCGGACGTGGTGGGCGTGGGAGTCATGGCCGCCAAGCGCAATTCGGCGACCGCGATGGTGTACATGAACCGCATCGTGACGGACAAGTCACGCGAGCCGCACTATGACGGCAGCCGGTTGCGCGTCGAATTCAAGCGCATCGGCGGTAAGTGGCTGATCTCCTACATCACGCCGATCTAGCCGGCCGTTCCGTTAGAAGCACATCGCAATGTCGTTGCACCGCAACGGATAGCGCTCGATCGGGCTCGCCGGGGGGCCGATGAGCTGCAGTGAGAACGGCTCTTTCTTCATGTCCGACTGCAGGCCGCAGACCGCGCCGTGCAGGATCGTGTGCGTACCGGCCATCGTCTCGTTGTCGAACGCGTAGGTTTCCTGGGTCGGGCCGGTCCCGCCGCCCGGGCACGAAACGCCGGTGGCCTTGTCGACCTGGAATGTCCACAGTCCGTTGGTCAGCCGGGCTCTGCCGCTGAAGTTCTGCAGTTGGTCCTGGTTGGTGATCGGCGCCTGGGGCGTGGCGCTGACCACGTTGAGAGCGCAGAAGTCCGCCATGATGTCCGGGTTGTCATAGTCCTTGTAATAGCGGCTGCCGTTGACCTGAATGCACAGCACGCCGATCGTCCAGGTCGCCGGAACCCCGGGTCCGTTGAAGGTGTACACGCCATCCGCCGGGGGTGCGACCGCATGCGCCGGGTCACCCGATTGCAGCACGAACCCGGTCGAAACGGCCAGGGCTACGCCCGCACCGGCGGCCAGCCCACGACGGATCTTCACGGTGCTCTCCCTTCCTGCCTACAGGTTCCACGCGCTGCATCTGAGTATCACAGCGATTGGCCGCGAAAACCAAGGAATCGGGCGGTCAGGTCCGCGCGCTCGGTTGCGTGTCTTCGGCCCCCGACGCCAGCGCGTCGAGAAATGAACGGGCCCAACGGTCTACGTCGTGGGCGAGCACCTGGCGGCGCATCGCGCGCATCCGGCGGCGACCCTCGTCCTCGGTCTGGGTGAGCGCCGCCTCGATCGCGTCCTTCACACCTTCCAGGTCATGCGGGTTGACCAGATACGCCTGACGGAGTTCTGCTGCGGCGCCGGTGAATTCGGACAGCACCAGGGCGCCGCCCAGGTCGCTGCGGCAGGCGACGTACTCCTTGGCCACCAGGTTCATCCCGTCCCGCAGCGGGGTGACCAGCATGACGTCGCTGGCCACGAAGAAGGCGATGAGTTCGTCGCGGGGGACCGGGCGGTGCAGGTAGTGCACCACCGGGTGGGCGACCTCGGCGTACTCGCCGTTGATGTGGCCCACCTGCCGCTCGATGTCGTTGCGCAGGATCTGGTAGCTCTCGACGCGCTCGCGGCTGGGCGTGGCCAACTGGATCAGCACGGTGTCGTCCCGCTTGGCGCGGCCCTCTTCCAGCAGCTCGTTGAACGCGCGGAGCCGAACGTCGATGCCCTTGGTGTAATCGAGTCGATCGACGCCGAGCAGCACCTTGCGCGGGTTGCCGAGTTCGGCGCGGATCTCCCGCGCCCGGCGCCGGATGTTGCGGTCCCGGGCAGCGTGGTCGAGCGCGCCGGAGTCGATGGAGATCGGGAACGCGCCGACCCGCACGACGCGGGACTCGTATTCCACCTCGCCGAACCGCGACCGCACCCCGACCGAACCGCGCGAGGTGTTGGCGCCGATCAGTTGCCGGGCCAGGACCAGGAAATTCTGGGCGCCGCCGGCCAGATGGAAGCCCACCAGGTCGGCGCCGAGCAGACCCTCGACGATCTCGGTGCGCCACGGCAGCTGCCGGAACAGTTCCACCGGTGGGAAGGGGATGTGCAGGAAGAAGCCGATGGTCAGGTCCGGCCGCAGGCTCCGCAGCATCTTGGGCACCAGTTGCAGCTGGTAGTCCTGGACCCAGACGGTGCCGTTCTCGGCGGCCGCGCGTGCGGTGGCTTCAGCGAACCGGCGGTTGACGTCGACGTAGCGGTCCCACCATTCGCGGTGGTAGATCGGCTTGACGATGACGTCGTGGTACAGCGGCCACAGGGTGGCGTTGGAGAATCCCTCGTAATAGTCCGCGACATCCTCGGCGCTCAGCCAGACCGGATGAAGCTGGAGTTCGTCCTGGACGATCGGCTTCTCGTCCGGTTCAGCGACATCGTCACTGACCAGGCCGGGCCACCCTATCCAGGCGCCGCGGCGCTTGCGCAGCAGCGGCTCGAGAGCCGTGACCAGGCCGCCGGGGCTGCGCTTCCACGTGGTGCTGCCGTCGGGCAGCCGTTCCATGTCGACGGGTAGCCGGTTGGCCACCACCACGAAGTCGGAGTCGCCGAAGCCTGCCTTCGCAGACCGGCCGCTCCTGGCAGCCATTAGTTTTCGTGCTTCGCCGGACCAATACCGAGCATGGACAGGAAGACGCGGCACTCATCGGCGTCGGTGGCGTACGCGGCGACCACGCGCCGGGCCTGACTTGCGGTGCTGTCGGCCAGCGGTTCCACGTCGCCGATGTCACCATGGTCCGTTTTTGTTGGCATTGGTCAATGCTAAGCCAAGACGTGCTATGGGCCCGTCGCCAGTCGGCAACCCAGCCGTATCCCGGTTACACACTCGCCGTAATGTGTAAAGCCCAAGCCCCGTGACAAGTGAGGTGGGCGGAATGACACTTTCCGATCAGACCAGCGCTGGCGCTGAGTCCCAGAACGCCGATACCCCGCAGATGGTGGTCTACGAAACGCTGGATGAGGGCCGTATCGCGCGGATCTGGCTGAACCGGCCGGACGCCCACAACGCGCAGAACCGCACCCTGCTGGTGCAGCTGGACGAGGCGTTCGCGCGTGCCGAGGCCGACGACACCGTGCGTGTGGTGATCCTGGCGGCGCGCGGCCGCAACTTCTCCGCCGGCCACGACCTCGGGTCGGAGGAGGCGATGCTGGAGCGCAAGCCCGGGCCGCACCAGCATCCGACGTTCCGCTCGCACGGCGCCACCCTCGAGCCGATCGTTGAGAAGCTCTACCACCAGGAGTGGCACTTCTTCTTCGAGAACACCCGTCGCTGGCGCGACCTGCGCAAGATCACCATCGCCCAGGTGCAGGGCAACGCCATCTCGGCCGGGTTGATGCTGATCTGGGCCTGCGACCTGATCGTGGCCGCCGACAACGCCAAGTTCAGCGACGTGGTCGCGGTGCGGCTGGGCATGCCGGGCGTCGAATATTATGCGCACCCTTGGGAATTCGGCGCGCGCAAGGCCAAAGAGCTACTGCTGACCGGTGATTCGCTGGATGCCGACGAGGCCTACCGGCTCGGCATGGTGTCCAAGGTCTTCCCGCTCGACGACCTCGAGGAGAAGACCCTCGAGTTCGCGCGGCGCATCGCCGAACGACCCACCATGGCGTCGCTATTGGTGAAGGCCTCGGTCAACGCGGCCGCCGACGCCATGGGCTTCACCGAGGCGCTGCGCCACGCGTTCCACGTCCACGAACTCGGGCACGCGCACTGGGCGGCGCACAACGAGAACAGATTCCCGGTCGGGTTGCCGCCCGACGTCGAGGACTGGCGCACCGCCCGGCCGACCAAGGTCGCCCGCCGCGATATCCCATAGCGCGCATGGTTCGATAGTTAGAACCTGTTTCAGTTTCGGCGCGAGGGGCTCTCAGTGCAGCTTTCATTCACCGACCGGACATACCTGGTCACCGGCGGCGGCAGCGGTATCGGCAAGGCGGTGGCGACCGGCCTGGTGGACGGCGGCGCATCGGTGATGATCGTCGGCCGAAACGCCGACCGGCTGGCCGAGGCCGTCGCCGAGATCGAAGGGCTGCAATTGTCCGGCTCGATTCGCTACGAGCCGGCCGACGTCACCAACGAAGACGAGGTCGTCCGGGCCGTGGATGCCGCAACGGCATGGCATGGCCGGCTGTACGGGGTGGTGCACAGCGCGGGCGGCTCGCTGACGGTCGGACCGATCACCCACACCGATTCGGAAGCCTGGCGGCGCACCGTCGACCTGAACGTCAACGGCACCATGTATGTGCTCAAGCACGCCGCGCGGGAGTTGGTGCGTGGCGGGGGAGGGTCCTTCGTCGCCATCTCTTCGATCGCCGCCAGCAACACGCACCGCTGGTTCGGGCCGTACGGGGTCACCAAATCGGCCATCGACCACATGATGCAGCTGGCCGCGGATGAGCTCGGGGCGTCGTGGGTGCGGGCCAACAGCATCCGTCCCGGCCTGATCCGCACCGACCTGGTGGACGCCAGCGTCATCCAGTCGCCGGAGATCAGCGGCGACTACGCGCTCTGCACGCCGCTGCCCCGGATCGGTGAGGTCGAGGACGTCGCCAACCTGGCCATGTTCCTGCTCAGCGATGCGGCCAGCTTCATCACCGGCCAGTGCATCAACGTCGACGGCGGCCACATGGTGCGGCGCGGACCGGACTACTCCTCGATGATGGAGCAGATGTTCGGCGCCGACGCGCTGCGCGGAGTGGTGTAGGCCGCCCGAGCCGCCCGATTCGCCCGAGCAGCCCGAGCCGCGCTTTATTGCGGTGCGCTAAGTAATTGCGGGCAATTTGGTACGCCCGTTGCGCATTCCCCATTATTTGTGAAGTCCTTTGACAACACCGCCCTGTGTGTTCAAATTCGCTGTTTCTGAACACCCTGTAGACCAGTGCGTGCTACGTTCGGCCGATGTGTTCGTTATCCGTTCGATATATGCCTGTTATAGGCAGATATTGCTCGTGATCTAAGGAATTAGACATGTCGTATGTGATTGCCGAACCAGAGCTGCTGGCGGCCGCGGCGGCGGATTTCGCCGGTATCGGCTCGACGCTGACGGCGGCCAACACCGCGGCCGCGGTGCCCACCACCCAACTGGCGGCGCTCGGCGTGGACGAGATATCGGCCGCGGTCAACGGATTCCTCAACCTGCAGGCCAGGCAGTACCAGGCGATCAGCGCGCAGGTGGTTGCCGCCGTCAACGCCCGCATCGTGCAGGCGCTGAGCGCGGGCGCGCAATGGTATGCCGGCACCGAGACGGCGGTCGCGGCCTCGCTGCGCAACGCGGAGCAGCAGGTGCAGGCCCAGTTGCAGGGTGTGGTCAGCCTGCTGACGGGTCGCCCGGCTCCGGCCACCCCGTCCACGTCGACCCCGACCGAGCCCACGACTCCCACCACACCGACGACGCCCACCACGCCGACGACGCCCACCACCCCGACCACGCCCACCACGCCGACGACGCCGACCACGCCCACCACCCCGGCCGGTCTGTCCGCGACGTACACGACGGCCTCGCAATGGGACGGCGGTTTCATCGGCAAGTACACAATCACCAATTCCACGGCCACGCCGATAAACAATTGGCAGCTGCAATTCACCATGCCTACCGGCTCGTCGGTGTCCAGCGCCTGGGGCGGCCAACTCGCCCCGACGACAACGCAGCAGTACACCGTGACGCCGGCGAGCTACAACGCGACGATCGCACCCGGGACCTCCGTCGAGGTCGGGTTCCAGGCCGCCCACACCGGCGCCTACGCGCCCCCGACCAATCCGCTGATCACCGGCACCCCCGGCACCACGACGCCGACCACCCCCACCACGCCCACCACCCCGACCACTCCGCCGACCCTCCCGACCGGCGGAACCGTCATCTCCACGCAGTACGGATCGACGACGATCACCGGCGGCTACGTGGTGCAGAACAACGCCTGGAACAACCCGGGCGGTCAGGCCATCACGGTCAGCCAGACCGGGTTCACCATCACCACCGAAAACGGCTCCGCCCCCACCAACGGCGCCCCGCTGGGCTATCCGTCGGTCTACGCGGGCGTGCACTACGGCAACGCGTCGACGGGCACCAACCTGCCCATTCAGCTGGGTCAGATCAACAGCGCGACCACCAGCATCGACTACAACTACGTCACCGGCGGAACCTGGGACGCGGCCTACGACATCTGGCTGGACCCCACACCCAAGACCACCGGAGTGAACAACCAGGAGATCATGGTCTGGTTCAACCACCAGGGCCCCATCCAGCCGGTCGGCGCCCCGGTGGGCAGCACCACGATCAACGGCAAGACCTTCACGGTGTGGGACGGCAGCAACGGCCAGAACAACGTCATGTCCTACGTCGCGAACCAGCCCATCGAGGTGTGGACCTTCGACGCGATGGACTTCATCGACCACACCGCCACGATGGAGTCGATCACCGACTCGTGGTACCTGACCAGCATCCAGGCCGGCTTCGAGCCGTGGAGCGGCGGCGTCGGACTGGGGGTCGACTCGTTCTCGGCGACGGTGAACTGAGGTTCCCTGCGCGCGTTACGCTTCCGGCATGAAGCGACTGGATGGTCAGCGGATCCTGGTGACCGGCGCCGGATCGGGGATCGGGCAGGCCACCGCGCTGCGCCTGCTCGACGAGGGGGCCACGGTGGTGGGCGCCGACGTCGTGGTGGACGGCCTGGTGACCACACGGGACCGGGCGGCCGAGTCCGCCGAGCGGTTCACCACCAGCGTCATCGACGTCGCCGACGAGCGTTCGGTCACCGCCGGAGTGCGCAGTGCCATCGACACCCTCGGCGGGCTCGACTCACTGGTCAACGCAGCCGGCATCCTGCGCGCCGCGCACACTCACCAGACCAGCCTCGAGCTGTGGAACAGCATCATCACCGTCAACCTGACCGGCACGTTCCTCATGGTCCGCGAAGCGTTACCAGCGCTTCTGGACAACCCGCGCAGCACCGTCGTCAACTTCAGCTCCACCTCGGCGAGCTTTGCCCACCCATACATGGCGGCCTACGCCGCCAGCAAGGGCGGCGTGCAGGCGTTCACCCACTCACTGGCCCTGGAATACGCCGCCGCCGGACTCCGCGCGGTCTGTGTGGCCCCGGGCAGTATCAAGTCCGGTATCACCGACGCCACCGGTGGCTACATCCCGAAAGACGCCGACTGGTCGCTGTTCGGCCGTTTGATGCCGATCCTGTCCACCACGGAGAAGTCCAGCGGCGCCGGCATGGCGGACCCGTCGGTGATCGCCGGCGTCATCGCCATGCTGGTGTCTGAGGACGGCAAGTTCATCACCGGCACCGAGATTCGGATCGACGGCGGAACGCACGCCTGACGGCGCTGCGTCGCGGGCCTCAGTTGACGCAGGGCACCCCGCCGCCGTCGATCGGCTTTCCCCGATCGGGCGTCGGGTAATTGGTGTAGGTGCCGTTGTAGTAGTAGCCGCTGCTGCTCGGCTTGGTGGTTGTGGTGGTCGTCGTGGTCGTGCTCGTCGTGCTGGTCGTATCCGACAACTCGTCGGCGGCCGGCATGGAGAAGTTGGTGTCCACGGTGACCCGGATGTGCCCGGGTGCGATCAAGGCGTCGGCCTGCTTGGGTGCGTCGACACCGAGCAGGGTGGCCATGCTCTGCGCATCGGTTTCCGCGCCCGCGCCGTACTGGATCGTGGTCGTCGACGGGTCGCCCGATTGCCGGTCGCGGACCTGCCCGGCGGTGTAGCCGCGCTTCTTCAGCGCGTTGGACACCTGGGTCGCCAGCCCGCTGATGCTCCCGGCGTTGACGACGTCAACGATGGTCGACGGGTTCGGCTTGGCGCTCGTGGTGCTCGGTGCTGTCGTCGGCGAATCCGTTCCGAGGGCCGCGGCGATCTCGGCCTTGATGGCAGCCGGGTCGATGATGTTGACGTCCTGGCCGTCGATGTTGTCGTAACGCACCACGGGCAGCGTCCGGAACTCGACGTTCCCGCCCGCCAGGTCGCCCATCCGGCGGAACAGCGCCTCATCCCAGCCGGCGGACAGCACGACGTCCTTGCGTGCGACGGCCATCAGGCTGTTGAGCCGGTCGAAGTTCGTGAAGGTGCCGGTGTCCTGCAGTTCGTGCATGACCGAGGACAGGAAGGCCTGCTGACGGTGGGTCCGGTCCAGGTCGCCGTTCTCCAGGCCGTGCCGCTGTCGCACGAAGGACAGCGCCTGCGACGCGTCGAGGCGCTGCCGGCCGGCCGGGAAGTCGGCTCCGGAATACGAGTCGTAGACCGGATGGTTCAAACACACCTCGACGCCGCCCAGCGTCTGGGCCAGGTCGAAGAAACCGGCCAGGTTGACCTCGGCGAAATAGTCGATGGGAACTCCGGTGAGGCTGCGTACTGCGCGCAGTGTGGCGGCTCGCCCGGCTTCGCGTCCCCGCGTCTCGAGTTCGTGCTGTGAGCTCGCGCCCTGGTTGGCGAGTTGGTTGGCGACGTACTGCTTGGTGAGCCCGTACGCCTCCTTGATCTTGATGTGGTTGTAGCCGGGAACCCCGTTGAAGGGCACCCAGTCGTCGCGTGGAATGGAGAACGCGACGACCTTCCCGTCGGCGCTGACGTGCACGAGTATGAGGGTGTTGGTGTTGTAGCCACCCTGATCGGAGTCGCCGGCGTGCAGGTACTTCAAGATCGACCAGGGCAGGTCGTTGCCCTCCTGGTCCTTGCGGGAGTCCAGCCCGATCAGCAGGATGTTCATCGTGTTACCGGTGGACCGGGGGTCTTCGGCGGTCAGAGCCTGCGAAATGGTGATGCCGCCGAGCGCGCCGTGCGCCACGTAATAGCCCGCGCCGGTCATGCCCAGCGCCACCGCCGACACCAGCGTCATGAAGCCCCGCGACAGCCGTCGGCGAAGCTGCGAATGGTTCCCGCGCGCACGTTGATTCTTCTGTAGGCGGTGTGCGCCGCCGGAACGCCCCACTAGCGGCCCCGACCAGACACCAGCGCACCGGCCGGCAGCGGGCCGGCGGTTTGCGGTGAGGTCGTTCGACGCATGCCGTCTAGTATGCGGTAGCTTGCTGCGAACCCCCCAACAAAAAGTTGCTGATGTGGGCAGATTCACCTGGACACGCCGGCGGTAGCGGCGTCGCTAAAATGTCGCTACCAGCCGTTTCAGGCTACAATCCGCCAAGCCCGGCGGTCGTTTAGAGCTGTTGAGGCACGATCGGGTCGGAAGGGTCTGTTCAAAGATGGTTGCTGGGGAGGTCGACCCGGACTGGCCGCCCCCGGCGTATGACCCCACCGACGACCTGGATACCAGCGCACCCGGCCGGGGACGCATCGGCTGGGTGGTCGCCGCGTTAGTCATGCTGGTCTGCCTGGGCGCGGTGGCGGTGTTCGCTTTCGGCGGCGACGATCGAGGCCCACGCGCGGCCAGATCGGCGCCATCCTCCTCGACCACGGCGGCGCCGACGACCTCCGTCGCGGGCAACCCCGCCGCCTGTGGGCCGGACGAAGCCGCGGCCCTGACCGCGGCGCTGGGCCAGGTTGCTCCGGACCGCAAGACCGGCAAGCAATGGGACCGCAACGCCTCGGCCAGCAACTACAACGCGTGCGCGGACCTGTCCGCGATCGTGGTGACGGTGCAGGACGGCACCAGCAGTTCGCCCGACCTGGCGCTGCTGTTTCACCGCGGCGGGTATGTCGGGACCGCCACCCCCAGGGCTTACCCCTTCACCGAGCTGGAGGGCCCGGCGTCCACCAACGACACCGTCGTCCTCACCTATCGGACTCAGCAGAGCTGCTCCACCTGCACCGACGGGATCCTGACCACCGTCGGGTTCCAGTGGAAGGGCGACAAGGTGCAGATGCTCGACTGGCCGCCGGAATCGCTGGATTCGCCGCCTTAGGCGCCGGCCATCAGCACGCCCACCCCTGACTTCCGCCGATCGAATGGAGCTTGACCGTGCCGACTGCACCGCCGGCAGGCTGGTACGTCGATCCCGACGGTTCGCCGGGTCAGCGCTACTGGGACGGTGAGCGCTGGACGACGCACCGGCGGCCCAAGGGGACTAAGCAGCCGACCGGGCTGCGTCGGCGGTGGGACGTCCTGCCGGCACCGCTTCGGGTAGCACTGCCGGTCGTTCTGGTGGTGGCCCTGGCCGGCATCGGTTGGACCCTGTGGTCCGACCCGCCGCGCGATGACTGGGCCGGCCTGCCGGGCCGGCTGAACTGCCGGCTACAGGAAGGGCCGAAGCCGCCCGACAGCATCACCGTGTCCGGCGTCGAGGTGAAGCACCCCCGCAGCAGCGTGCTGCAGCTGACGATTCACTTCGCCAAGCCGCTGCCGCCGTCGCCCACGGGAACGCAATCGACCAAGTTCGTCGGCTACGTCCTGACCTACAGCGTGGCCAATAACGGCCGCAAGTTCGCCGAACTGGGTCCCGAGCAGGACACCGACGACCTGGCCATCACCAGCACCCTGGCTGCCGAGGGGACCGACGCGCGGATGCGGCCCGACCGGGACACCAATGCCCGCCGGGTGGCGCCGGACACCGTCCAGATCCTGCTGGACCTCACCCGCCTGGGCATCGACAACCAACCGGTGCAACCCGACTTGACGCTTGACGCGCAGTTCAACACGCCGTCGGTCACAACGGTGCGGTTCGCGGCGCAGGCGTGCCGCGGCTGAGTCTCAGCAGTACTGGTAGTCGATGTGCCAGCGGCCGTTGACGTAGTCGGCGACAAAGTGGCCACCGAGCTGCGGATCCGAATCGTTGATGGTTCCCGATCCACCGGTGTTGGGGGTGAACCCGGGCGGATCCCAGGTCACCGATTGCGGGTTGGCCGGTAGGTCGGGGGTGCAACCCGCCTGCTTGGCGACATAGCCGTCAGTGATTCGGCGTTCCGCGGTGGCTTGGTCGCCGCCGTCGGGCGCCGGGTCGGCGGGGCACAGGTAGCCGGCGCCGCAGAAATTCTCGTGCGCGGTGACGAGGGCGATATCGGTCACCGGCACCGACGCGATGGCACCGCCGATCAGCATCGCCGACACGACCAGTGCTGCTATGCGCGCATGCCCTGCCATTCAGCGGACCCTCTCGATCTCCTCGCCGGACGTGTAATACAACGGGATATTCGAACCAATCACACTTTCGATAAGGAATATGCCGAATGGTTCCACTTCGTAGTAATAGTGTACGTCGCCATTAGCGTCTACCGCGGTGGCGCAGGAGCGGCCCGGGGCCCCGCACCGCTGCTTGATCGGCATGGCCAGGGCCGCCACCACCAGCAGCACGGAGATTCCGATCACCAGCGGCTTTGTCATCGAATCGCGAGCTTTCGCCAGGGCTGCACCCACGGCAGTGTAGGCGACCGCAATTCCCGATGCCGCCTTCAGAAACTGTTCACCCGACATGTTCTGCCCAATTGCGCCGGCGGGTGATCGTCGGCAGTAGGTTGCTCAGCTATGGCCAACCCCAGCCCCGACGACGCGCCATCGCTACCCAAAGAATCGCACCCACGCGTCGAGGTTCTGGGCAATATCGGGCCCAACTGGTTCGCCTCGGTGATGGGCACCGGGATCGTGGCCATCGCCGGGGCCACACTGCCGGTACACGTGCCCGGTCTGCGAGGGTTCACCAGCGGTGTCTGGGTGCTCGCCGCGGCCCTGCTGGCGGTGCTGATCGTCCTGGTCGGCGGCCACTGGCTGCGCAACCCGACGGTGGCCCGCACCCATGCCCGCAATCCGCAGATGGCCCACTTCTACGGTGCCGCACCGATGGCGTTGATGACCGTCGGCGCCGGCGCGGTGCTGGTGGGCGGGGACCTGATCGGCCGGCGGGTTGCCGTCGACCTGGACTGGGTGCTGTGGACGGCGGGCACGGCCGGTGGGTTGTTCACCGCCGTCAGCATCCCGTTCCTGATGTTCACCCAACTGCACGTCGAACCCGACGCCGCGTTCGGCGGCTGGCTGATGCCGGTGGTGCCGCCGATGGTGTCGGCCGCTACGGGCGCGCTGCTACTGCCACACATGCCGCCGGGAACCGGCCGCGAAACCATGCTCTACGGGTGTTACGCGATGTTCGGCCTGTCCCTGATCGCCTCGTTGAACATCATCGCGATGATCTGGAGCAGGCTGGTGCTGTACGGCACCTCCGGCTCGGCGCGGGTGCCGACGCTGTGGATCGTGCTGGGTCCGCTCGGCCAATCCATCACGGCCGCAGGGCTTCTGGCGACGGCGGCCGCAACCGGTGCGGTCGATCACCAACTCGCGGCGGCGATGCACGACTTCGCCGTCATCTTCGGGGTGCCGGTGTGGGGGTTCGCGGTGCTATGGATATCGCTGGCCACCGCGCTGACGGTGCGTACGTTGCGGCGCGGGATGCCCTTCGCGCTGACGTGGTGGAGCCTCACCTTTCCGGTGGGCACCTTTGTCACCGGCACCTCTCAACTGGCCGCGCACACTCACCTTCCGGCGTTCAAGGTCGCGGCCGCCGTCGCCTACCTGGGTCTGCTGCTGACCTGGATCCTGGTCACCGTCCGCACCGCGCGCGGCAGCCTGCGGGGCAACCTGCTCACGCTGCCGCCGAGCTCGGCCCCGGTCAAAGCCCATAAGGAGGACCCGATCGTGCGCACGCGCCCCGTTTGACGGGTGAGCACGCGTGTTGAATGCGAAGATTGCTGCCCGTGACAGGAAATTGGGGCTCACTGCTTGCCACCCTCATTCCGCTGGCTCTGGTCATCGCCGTTTCTCCGCTGACGATCATCCCGGCGGTGCTGGTCTTGCATTCGCCGCGGCCACGGCCGACGAGCCTGGCGTTTCTCGGTGGTTGGATGCTGGGGCTGACCGCGCTCACGGCGCTCTTCGTGGCCGGATCCGGCTTGTTCGCCGGCCTGCACAAGTCGCCACCGGCGTGGGCGTCCTGGCTGCGCGTCGTGATGGGTTCGGCACTGATTTTGTTCGGCATCTATCGGTGGCTGACTCGCCACGGTCACGGCGAGGCGCCGCGGTGGATGCGGGCGTTCGACACCATCACTCCGAAGCGGGCCGGCATTACGGCGTTGGTGCTCACGGTGGTCCGGCTCGAGGTGTCGATCCTCTGCCTGGCGGGCGGGCTGGCCATCGGCACCAGCGGGCTGGGGATCGGCGGCAAATGGCTCTTCGCCGCGGTGTTCATCGTGCTGTCCGGGTCGACGGTGGCGATACCCATCCTGGGATATGCCGCCGCTGGCGACCGTCTCGATGAGCCGTTGAACCGTCTCAAGGAATGGATGCAGAAGAACCACGCCGCGATGCTCGCCGCGGTCCTGGTGCTGATCGGCTTGATGGTGCTCTACAACGGAATCAGCGCCCTGAAGTGACCCGCTCTACCGGGCCCGGCGGCGGCGCGACGAGGGTTTTGAGGGCTTGGCGACGGCCGCCAGGGTGACGCTGAGTGCCAGTGCGCCGACGACGGCCAGGGGGTGCCACCACTGCGCGCCCAGCCAATAGGCGTGGGTGCCCACCCAGCCGGGATGCGTCGCGTCGCCGAAAAGCCGGTGGCGTACCGTCGGCGTGGCCAGCGAAAGTACCGCGCCCACAAGCGTTGTCGACAACAGCGCGAACAGCAGCCGGGTGGAGAACTGCCAGGTTCCCAGGACCAGGAGGTAGGCGCCGATGCCGGCCGCGGCAAGGCCCAGCGCGCCGAACGTACCGTCGGATGCGATCGCCGCCGCCGTGCCCAGCACGAGTAGCGCTGCGCCGGCCATCAACGTCCACTTGGCCACCCCGCGGGTCAGCGACACCACGCGGTACCCGCCGAGGGCCACCGTCCGCAGGGTGGCCAACGGCGGCTTGACCACTGCGGGCAGCTGCCGGACCGAGCCCGCCGCCCCGGATGCCGTCGCGGCCGCTTTGGCCACCGTGTGCGCCATCAGGGGCGAACCCTTGTCGGTGGCGAAGGTCTCGGCCGCCACCGGATCCTCATTCAGCAGAGCATATTTCGCCGGCCCGGGGGCGGCGGCCAGTACCTGCTGCGCCCACTTGCGCGAGGTGGCCGGGCTCCAGTCGGGCCGTTCGCCCGGTTCGGTGTCGATCACGGTGGCGGCCAGTTCATCGAGTTCCTCGTCGAGAACTCGTTGCTGCCACGCTTGTGCCAACCACAGCGACGTCCGGGGCAGGCTGGGCGGTAGGTCCGCAGACGGGTCGTCGAGAAAGGCCAGTTCGGCGAGCAACATGTCCTCGGTCAGCCGCTCCGATTCCTCGCCGACCGTCGGCAGCCGATAGCCGGTTTTCGGAAAGGCCGGTGCACCAAGCTCTTTGAGTCGCTCGAGGAACCATTGCGCGCCGCCGGCGCGTTGCGCATCGTCGCCGGCGCGGTCTGATGGCGCCGCTCCTCCTCGCAACGCTGCGCGTTGCGCATCGTCGCCGGCGCGGTCTGATGGCGCCGCTCCTCCTCGCAACGCTGCGCGTTGCGCATCGTCGCCGGCGCGGTGCCCCACCATCCACCGCACCCGCCGCGGGTCCAGCAGCGCATGAACCAGCCAGCCGGCGCCGTCGAGCCGACCCCACATCCAGTCATTGGCCCGCCACGACCGCTTGTAGAACGCGCCGAAGTGGTGGAACTGCATACCGGTCAGCTTGCGCTGCGCGGTCTGCCAGTCCGGGGCGAGCAGGCTGCGCGAGTCCGCGCTCACCTGGACGAGCTCCACGGACTGTTCGATGTCCGCCTCGGCGGGAAGCATCGCGCGCTGCGCCGCAGCGAGGTCGAACAACGCCAATGCCGCGGTGTCCCCGTCCTCCGCCAGGTCCAGATACCTCAGGTAGGTGCGCAGCGGGGCCGCCGCGTCGCTGGCGGCTGAACCGTTGGCCGCCAACATGTTCAGCGTGCCGAAGTTGTCGAACAGCACTTGGCCGAGGTTGCTCCAGCCGACGGCCGGCACCGTGATCCGATGCAGATATTCCGCGGCGATCAGGGCCGCGGCGTCCGTCAAGGATCCCTGCCGGACCGTCGCATCGGTGCACACCTCGCGCACCAAAGTCCCGAGCTCAACCGGCGCCGGGGGCGGCCACGCCGCATGAATCCCCTTGGTGAGTTCGGCCAGGGCCGCGACGTCGTCATCGGACCGCGCCAGCTGATAGGCGGCGAGTACCACCGCGATCGCACACGACTTCGCGAGGTCGTGGGCCGGTTGGCCGTACCGGGCCAGGTCCGCAGGCCCGCGCGGCAGTGTCTGGTCATTCGGCAGCGTCCAGCGACTCACGATCGCCGTAGTGATCCGCTGCCGGCAGGCCCGATCGGAGTCACCGCCGACGGCGAGCTCGGGTTCCCAGTTCTTCGGAATGCTCTCGGCGAGATCACTCGATGCGGGAGGCCAGGTACCCAGCTGGCGCAGCAACGCATCCGTCAGCGTCTGCGCGAGCCGGGTAGCTTCCCGGGCCGCGTAGTCGGCCATCAGGCGAGGGGTGAGCAATCGCGAGCTGTGCGGCAGCGCCGCCGCCAGCTCGGCCAGCCGCAGCTTGGTGTCCGTGCGGGCTTCCATCCGGTCCTGATGAGCCCGAATGGCACGCAGGTCGGCCGCGATCGACTGCGTGGTGATGGCGGCCAAATCCTTCAGCAGCCCATCGATGAGTCCCAGCGGTTCGTTGACGTCATCCGGTGCCGCCTCGGCCACCAAATCTGGCGCCGGGCCCGCCGACGGCACCACGAACAGCAGGACCCGGCGCACCGGACGGCGGGCCGGCCGATCGAAGATGCGCTTGAGCAGCACGTCGATCGGCCGGTTGTCGAGCAGGCCCCCGTCCGCGGCCCAGTGCGGCCGCGTGATGTTGGTGAACGGCGCCATCGGCGGCCGCGCCGGCACCTTCCCCTTGGCTGGGGTGCCCTTGTTGAAGGGCAGGTACGACGGTTCGAACGCGATGGGGAACGACGCGGAGCTGCGCGCGGCCAGCGCCAGGGCCCCCACGGTGCCGGGCCGGGCCAGGTCACTTTCGGTGAAGGTGAACAGGCCGCGCCGGTCGACGTCCTGGACAAGGGTTCCGAACGAGTCGGTGAACCGGCTTGCCTCACCGGTCAGCAGCGTGGTGGTGACGTACAGCGTGGTGGACGGGATACGCGCGCCGCCGGGAAACTCTGCCGGCGGAAAAGGTCCCGGCGCCAGCTTGGGGATCTGTGTGGCCAGTGCGGCGAACATGCGCTCGTCGCCGTACAACAGCGACGGAGTGTATTTGTCGCGCGGGTCGCGCAACAGGTCGGTCAGGGCTCCGAGGTCGAGCCAGAGCTCACGCAGCCCGCCCAGGTCCGATCCCGACACCCGCGACGACGCCAGCAGCGCCGCGTTGATGCCTCCCGCGCTCGTCCCGGACAGGATGTCGACGTCGACGATCACGTCGAGCAGATCGATGAGGCTCGCGTAGAGCCGCAGCGACGCGGCCGACTCCTTGCTGAGCCGGCTGTCGGCGGGAAACGGGCCGCCCTCCCGGCGCCACTGCGACGCCTGCGCGAGCAGGTTGATCTCGCGGGCTACCCCGGCCATCCAGATGGCCAGGCTGACCCCTCCGGTCATGGTGGTGGCAAGGCGCAGTTCCTGCGTCAGTTCGGTGACCGGTGATGGTGTCTCGAATGGCATGTGCGCACCCCCTGGACCTACATCGGGAGTTCCCGGCTCTACGTTTCAGTCTGCGCTTTTCCGGCCGTGCCGCGCCTCGCTATCCCGGCTGCAATCGTTTCGTGATTAGCTAGTCAATACGGCCGTGCATCCCCGCTGGTGCGGCTCTAATGTTTTTTGCTGAGTATCCACCGAGACTTTCGCTGAGGGGGGCGGAGTGCAAGGTACGACATTCGGCCGCTACCAGTTCATCGAGTTGCTGGGCCGCGGCGGTATGGGCGAGGTGTGGCGTGCCTACGACACCGAGACCCAACGTGTCGTTGCGGTGAAAGTGCTGCCCGCAAACCTGGCCAATGACCCGACATTCGAGCAGCGGTTCCGTAGGGAAGCGCTGGCGGCCGCCGGGCTCAACGACCCCCACGTGGTGCCGATCCACCATTTCGGCGAAATCGAAGGCCGGCTGTATGTCGACATGCGGCTGGTCGTCGGCAGAGACCTGCAGGCCATCATCTCCGAGGGCCCGCTGGAGCCCGAGCGCGCGGTCAACATCATTGAGCAGATCGCCTCGGCGCTGCGGGCCGCCCACCGGATCGGCTTGGTGCATCGTGACGTCAAACCGTCCAACATCCTGGTCACCGAAGACGACTTCGCCTACCTGATCGACTTCGGCATCGCCCGCGCCGCGGGGGATTCGCACATGACCGGAACCGGCAATGTCATCGGCACCTGGGCCTATATGGCTCCCGAACGCGTGACCACCGGCCAGACCGACCCGAGCGGTGACACCTACGCCCTGGGGTGCGTGTTGCATGAATGCCTCACCGGCAGTCAGCCGTTCCCCGGCGGCAGCCTGGAACAGCAGATCGGTGGGCACCTCAGCCTGCCGCCGCCGCGGCCGTCCACCATCAGGCGCGGCATACCCGAAGAACTCGACAATGTCATCGCCACCGCGATGGCCAAGACCCCTCAGCAGCGCTATCCGACAGTGACGGACATGGCCGCGGCCGCCCGGGAAGCGGTCACCGGGACCCGGCCGATCCCGTTGCGGCGGCCCGAGCCCGTGCAGCAGCGAACCCAGCTGGCGCCCCCGCCCAAGCAGCCGCCGCCCGGTCCGCCGCCACCCAGGCAACCCCCGCCGCGGCGCGGTGGCCCCGGTTATGTCGACCCGTCGCAGCGCCGGCCGCCGCCCGAGCCGCAGCGCCGACCGCCTCCGGAGCCGAGTCCCTATCGACCGTCGTCGGATCCGAAGCTGTACCGGCCGCCTGCCGAGCCCAGCCCGCAGCGGCCGCCCACCGACCCGACCCAGCGCCGGCCCAACTTTGATCCCAGCCAGCCTCGGCATGGCAACGAGGAGCCGACCCAGTTCCGGTTGAGCGGCGAGCCGCAGCTAACGGCCCCGCCACCGTCTTCCGCGGAAAGCACGCCCGCCAAACCGGGCAAGAAGCGCCGCACCCCGCTGATCCTCGCGGGCGCGGGCGTGTTGCTGGTGGTCATCGCCGTCGTCGCCGGCATCGCGCTGAGCGGTGGTGGCAAGAGTGGCGACAATCAATCCACCGAGCATTCGGGCACGGCGGAGCCCTCCGGCGCGCCGAGCACTGGCGGTCCGTTCACCGGCACTTACACCGCTGACTTCGGCCCGAAGCTGTCCCTGGCGGGGAAAGAGGTGGCCAACTCCGAACCGCCGGCCAAGGAAACCTGGGTGCTGCGGTCGGCCTGCACCGGCAACAACAACAGTGGGTGCGTCGCGACCGCGCAGCGTACCGACGGGCCTTACAACCACATCCCGAAATTGGTGTTCGACGACGTTCGCGGGCGCTGGATCGCGGTGGCACTCGAGGGCGGAAACTGCAATGACAAGCCGATCGAGAAGTGGAACTACGTCTGGCTGCAGCCACACGCCGACGGCACCATGGTCGGCGAATGGATCACCGATTCTCTGGACTGCTACAGCAAGCGGTCGGTGACGTTCACCCGGGTCGGAGACGCCGACCTCAACAGCCTGCCCAACCCTGCCGAGCAGTCCGCGCGCCAGATCTCGCCGGCGGAGGCGCTGCACGGCTTCTACCATCTGGTGACGACCTACACCGGCGCCAACGCGCCCAAGCCGCAGGAAGCCGACTACAACGTCGACACCATCTGTCTCCGCACCGGTGACCGCTGTCTGAGCCGGTTCGTCCGAAACGGCAGTAGCGGCACCCAACTGCTGTTGTTTGCCAACAACGTATGGACGCGGGACGACGAGTACGACGCGTCCTGTCCGGCCGGCGGGACCTCGCACGTCAGGATCAAGGGCACCTTCCCGCTCCCGGAGCCGGAGCAGGACCCGATCATGTTGCTCACCGGCGGCGGCACCAAAGATGAGTCGGGCAGCGCCTGTAAGGGCGGCCCCTACGACATGAAGTTCAACCGCACCGGGGGCTGACGCCGAGAGCTCGCCTCAGGACGCGATCTTGGCCTGGACCAGGCTTTCTACCGCGTCGGCGCAGCCTCGCATGAATTCGGGGCCGGTCAGCTCTGGCGTGCTCTGCACGGACTGCGCTTCGTTGGCGCACACGGCATCGACTCGCCCGGAGATCTCGATGTCTTCCAGGCCGAATCCCTCCGCGCGCATCCGACTGGCGACGATCTCGTAGTCGCTGAATGTCTGGTGGTAGCCCAGTTGGTACGAGGGGCTGCTCGTGTCGACGCCGTCGGCAGGGGCGTTTTCCACCGGGTCGGCGTAGGCGCTGCCGGCAACCATGACCGCGGCCCCCACCGAGGCGATGGCGATAATCGCCAGCCGCCTACCGGTCGAACGCCTACCGGTGGACCGCCTACCGGTAGAACCTCGTGAAGATGACTGGGTGCGGCCGTCGCCCGAACGGTTGTGCATGGTGTCTCCCGCTGATCTGGTCCCGTGTGACGAAGCAGTTGCTCAACCACAATCTAACCCTTGAGTTCCAAAAATGAAACACTTTCTCAAAATCAGTCTGCCAATACGTATATCTGAACTACAAACCGCTATCGCTATCCTTTGACTGCCTACCGGCCGCCGGGTAGCGTTTTTGAGATGCCCAGGACGAACAAGGCCGGCCGGGATCTTCGCCGTGTCCTGGAGTGGTTGCTGAACCGGGATGTTCCCGACGGCGAGATCGCCACTGCCCTCAACCTGGCCAAAGCCACCTACTCGCGGCGCAAGGAAGCCGACGATTTCCCCAATTTCGCCGAGCTGACCGTCATGGGCGAGGCCTTCGGCCTCTCTGCCCGGGCACTGCAGATCGCCTTCGGCTGGCGCGGCGAGGACGAATTGGTCCTGCTCGACACCGACGAGATCCGGCAGTTCATGGACCAGGCCGGCGCGGCTTTGTTCGGCAACGAGAGAGTCCGTCGCTACATCCAGTCGCGCACCGACGGCGGCGACTACCCACTGGCCAATGCGGTCCTGCAGTTCGGGTCGGGCGACCCATCTGCCAAGCCGGTTGGCGATCAGCGCGGCGAATCCGGGCAGAACGCGACCGATTGAAACGCCGCGCGTTGGCCGCTGGTTTGTTTGGACGCACCGGCACGGCGGGTAGGCGACTGGGACGTCCCTGCCGAGTTGGGACCGGGCACGCCGTGCGAGGTGCTGACCACCGGAGCGGCTTGCGCCGAACGAAGCTGATCAAGAACGGAGCCAGGCATGCGCGCTGAAGAAGGCGACGAAAGCGTCAAGGACTACGCGGTCAAAGGTGAGCAGACGCTGGACAGGATCAACGACTCGCGGCGCGCGGGGGGAAATCCGCTGACGCGCATCGTCGGCCGGCTGCGGAAGCTGGTGCCAGGCGGTTCTCGAGGCTGAGAACGGGACGTGCCGGCTTTGCCTGCCCAGCCGGTCGCGTCCAGGTGAAAATCAGGGGGCTGCTGCGACCACCGTAGGATCCCCACTGATGTCCTCCGAACCCGAGCCGCTCGCCATCGAGGGAATGGGTGGCGTTCGTATCGTTGCCGATCGCCAAGGTGATCAAGCGGCCCGCGCGGTGGTGTTTCTGCACGGCGGCGGGCAGACCCGCCGATCGTGGGGCCGGGCCGCCGCCGCCGTCGCCCGTCGCGGGTACCAGGCCGTGACCGTTGACCTGCGCGGCCACGGCGAATCCGACTGGTCCGCCGACGGCGACTACCGGGTGACCAGCTTCGCCGCCGACGTGGTGGAGGTGCTGCGCACCCTGCCGCCGCGGCCGGTGCTCGTGGGCGCCTCCCTTGGTGGATTCACCTCGATGCTCCTGGCCGGCGAGATCGCGCCGGAACTGGCCAGTGCCGTCGTGCTCGTCGACATCGTGCCCAACATGGAGCAGTCGGGAGCCAACCGGATTCACGCCTTCATGTCCGACCGGGTGGAGTCGGGTTTCGAGTCGCTTGAAGAGGTGGCCGACGCGATCGCCGAGTACAACCCGCACCGGCCGCGGCCCACCGACCTGGACGGTCTGACCACCAATCTGCGTCGCCGCGGCGATCGCTGGTACTGGCACTGGGATCCCCAATTCATCAGCGGCACTGCGGCTTTCCCGCCGTTCGAGGTCACCGACGCCGATCGCATGCACACCGCCGTCGCGGCCATCCTGCGAAATGGCTTGCCCATGTTGCTGATTCGAGGCCAAATGAGTGACCTGGTCAGCCAGGAGCGCGCCGAGGAGTTCCTCGAGCGCTTCCCACAGGTCGAGTTCGCCGACGTCCGCGGTGCCGGACACATGGTTGCCGGCGACCGCAACGACATCTTCGCCGGGGCCGTGCTGGATTTCCTGGAGCGTCACATCACCGACTGACGGCCGGTTGCCGACTTTCTTGTGAACACCGAATGACGTTGTTTGCAAATCGTGACCTGCGGGTACTCGGCCGCCACGCGTCGTCGCGAAGCGCGTCGGCGTCGTTGCACCGGTCGCAAGGAGACAGTGGTGAAGCGAGAGATCTGGGTTGGTGTTACCAGCGTGGCGATCGCGGCGGCGGCCTGCGCCGGATGCTCGAGCAACAAATCCGACACGGGCCAACCGAGTTCTCCACCGGCGGGTCCCCCCGCCCCGAAGGTGGTCGTCGACGGTCAGACGCTGAATGTGTCGGGACCCGTGACCTGCACGACGGCGGGTTCCAACATCAACATCGGTATCGGCGACGTGGCGAACGGCGTCGGCGCGGTGGTCAGCACCGGCAACCCGCCGATCGTCCACTCCGTGGGCCTGGGCAACGTCAACGGGATCACGATGGGCTTCTCGGACGCGGCGCCCAATCAAGCCACCAACGCCGGAGCCGCGGTGGACGGCAAGGCCTATGGCATCAAGGGCACCGCCTCCGGCGTCGACATGTCCAATCCGACCGACCCGAAGCCGGTGTCCAAGACTTTCGAAATGAGCGTGACCTGCCCATAGTGCAGGTTTGCGAAGCCCGGGAAGGGGCCTAGAAGGACCCGAAAAGGGACCCAAGAAAGGACACTGCCATGGATGTTAAACGCGTTGCCGGTGCGGCGGCGATGGCGGTGAGCCTCAGCTTCGCCGCGGTGATGCTGGACTCCGGGCTCGCAAACTCTGCTCCGCTGGGACCGCTGCCGTTGGCGCCGGACACACCGGGTCCGGCGACTACCGTCGCGCCGGCGCCGCAGACCACCGTGGCTCCCGCCACGACGGCGGCCCCCGCCACCACCGCGCCGCCTGCCACCACCGCGCCACCGGCTACCACCGCGCCGCCCGCCACCACCGCGGCACCGGCCACGACGACGCCGCCGGCCGCGACCACGACGGTGCCGGCAACCACGACGACGCCACCGGCTTCGCAGACCACGACATCGGCCGCCGTGACCACCACCACCACGGCGAGTGGACAAACCACCACCACCGGTCAGACCACCACCACCGGTCAGACGACGACGAGCGGGCAGACGACGACGACGCCGGCCGGCCAGAGCTCGACGTCGGGCAGTTCAGCCACCACCACCGCGGCGGGGCAGACCACCACCACCAGCGCGGCGCAGATCCAGATCAACGTGATCATCAACGCGCCGCCCACTCAACCGCCGCACCCACCCTTCATTCCGCGGGAGAACCTGGTGCGGGCCAGCAACCAATTCGGCGGTCCCACCGATCTCCCCGCCGGCTTCGCCTTCCCGGGACGGGGCGCGCCGCCACCGCCGCCGCTGCGCGGTTACCGCTGGAACGACGGCCCGGCCCCCGGCCACCCGCCGCCCAACTGGGAAGGCCCGCCGCCTCCCGGAGGCTGGAACGGTGCGCCGCCCCCCGGCGGCTGGAACCGTCCATGGGACGGGCCGGCGCGCGACGTCAACTACGGGCGCAATGACTTCGGCCAGTTCAACTACAACACCTTCACCGTCCTACCCGTGTTCAACTGGCAGTACGGCGGTTGGGGTTACTGGTTCTTCGGCGTCTGGGTCCCCCTGTACTGACGCTTCCTCCAGCGGCTATCTGGTTGCGCCAGAACGTGATTGCGCCGACGCGAGCGTAGTGCTCGGTCGGTCACCGCTCCCGGCGCCGCCCCCGGAAGCGGCGCGAAGTGAAATCGGAGGGTCCGGCGGGCTGACTTTGGGCTACGGTCACAATCACCGGTGACACCGAGAAGGAGTAGCCCGTGAGCAAGACCGCCCGGCGGCTGGGCCCGCAAGACATGTTGTTCCTCTACGGCGAGACGTCCAGCACGATGATGCACGTCGGTGGGTTGATGCCGTTCACCCCGCCGCCCGATGCGCCGCGCGACTTCCTGCGTCAGCTCGTCGACGAGAGCAAGGCGAATGAAGTCGTCGCGCCGTGGAATCTGAAGCTCAGCCATCCGGACCTGTTGCTGAGCCCGATCCAGTCCTGGGTGTACGACGACAAGTTCGACCTGGACTATCACGTCCGGCGTTCCGCTCTGGCCAGTCCCGGTGACGAGCGCGAACTCGGAATCCTGGTGTCGCGCTTGCACAGTAACGCTCTGGACCTGCGTCGCCCACCGTGGGAAATGCACTTCATCGAGGGCCTCGAGGGTGGACGGTTCGCGATCTACGTCAAGATGCACCACGCGCTGATCGACGGTTACACCGGGCAGAAGATGCTGGCCCGTAGTCTGTCGACCGACCCGCACGACACCACGCACCCGTTGTTCTTCAACATCCCAACCCCTGGCCGGGTCTCGCCGACCAAGGAGGATTCTGCCGGCGGTATCGCGGGTGGTCTGCTCAACAGCCTCGGCGGTGTGGTGGGCAACCTCGGCGGGATGGTCAGCGGGGTGGGCAGCGCGCTCGGTTCGGTTGCGGGTGCGGGACGGTCCACATTCGATCTCACCAAGGCGCTGATCAACACCCAGCTGCGCAGCGACAACGAGTACCGCAACCTGATCGGCTCGGTACAGGCACCGCACTGCATCCTCAACACCCGGATCAGCCGCAACCGCCGTTTCGCCACCCAGCAGTACGAGCTCGATCGTCTCAAAAAGATTGGCGCAGCCAATGATTCGACGGTCAACGATGTCGCGTTGGCCATCTGCGGCGGCAGCCTGCGGCGCTTCCTCGACGAGTTGGGGGAGTTGCCGGAGAAGTCGCTGATCGCGATGTTGCCGGTGAACGTGCGCCCTAAGGACGACGAGGGCGGCGGCAACGCCGTCGCCGCGATCCTTGGTTCGCTGGGCACCAACATCGAAGATCCGCTGGAGCGGTTGGCAACGGTGACCGCGACGACCCGCATGGCCAAGGCCGAGTTGGCGAAGATGAACCGGGACGCGATCCTGGCTTACACCGCAGCGTTGATGGCGCCGTTCACCATGCAGTTGGCCAGTGCGCTCAGCGGGGTGAAAACGCCTCTGCCGCACGCCTTCAACCTCTGCGTCAGCAATGTGCCCGGCCCGCAGGACGTGCTGTATCTGCGGGGCAGTCGGATGGAGGCGTCCTACCCGGTCTCCCTCGTCGCGCACAGCCAGGCGCTCAACATCACCCTGCAGAGTTACGCGAGCACGCTGAATTTCGGGTTCATCGGCTGCCGCGACACGCTGCCACACCTACAGCGACTGGCCGTCTACACCGGGGAGGCGCTCGACGAGTTGGAGGACGCCAGCTCCGGCGCGTGACCATGACGGAAACCAGCTACGTCCGGCTCAGTCACCAGGGTGGCGTGTCCACCATCGAGCTGATCAACTCCAAAACGTTGAATATCATTGGCAGTCCCGCCATTTCGGCGCTCACCGAAGCGCTGCAAACGGCCGGGGAAGATCCTGACGTGCGCGTGGTGGTGCTGCGCGGCTCGGGTGACAGCGCGTTCATCGGCGGCGCCGACATCAACGAGATGGTCAAGCTCGACCAGGACAGCGGCCAGGTGTTCATCCGCCGGCTCGCCGGCCTGTGCGAGGCGATTCGCGAATGCCCCGTCCCGGTGATCGCCCGGCTCGCGGGCTACTGCCTCGGCGGTGGTCTGGAGGTCGCGATGTCCTGCGATCTGCGAATCGCCGAAACCGGCGCCAGGTTCGGCATGCCGGAGGTGGCCGTCGGAATCCCCTCGGTGATCCACGCGGCCCTGATGCCGGCGCTGATCGGCGCCGGACATTCGGCGTGGATGCTGCTCACCGGCGAGACGATCGACGCCGCCACGGCACTAGCCTGGGGCCTGGTCCACGAGGCCGTCGCGCCCGACGCGTTAGATGCCCGCATCGCCCAGCTCACAACAAGACTCGGCGGATTCGGGCCGGCCGCGGTCCGGCAGCAGAAGCGGTTACTGAACAAGTGGTTCGACATGTCGCTGCACGCAGCGGTCGAAGACAGCGTGGCGGAGTTCGGAACGGCGTTCCTGACCGGCGAACCGCAGCGGCACATGCAGGCGTTTCTTGACCGAAAGAGCCGAAAAGCGTAGCGGCAACCGCTCGATCACCGTTTGTTCACCCAGTTTTCTGATATGCGCTCATTTCCCGGCACGGGGCGCGATGATGAGGCTAAGCGCGATACCAACGAGGGTGGGCGATGTCATATGTGACCACGGCGCCGGGCTTGTTGACGACGGCGGCAACGGATTTGGCTCAGATCGGCGAGGCACTGCGGACCGGAAATCTCGGGGTGGTACTCCCGACGACCGAACTGGCGGCGGCGGCCGCTGACGAGGTGTCGTTGGCTGTCGCGGCATTGTTCGGCACGCACGGTTCGCAGTACCAGGCGGCGGCGGTTGAGGCGGCCTCGTACTACGAGCAATTCGTGCAAAACCTGGGCGTCGCCGCGGCGTCGTACTCGGGTGCCGAGGCCGCGGCCGCCGCTGCGCTGGACGGCCTGGATTCGGCTGTCGCGAACGGGTTTCAGAACTTGGTCTATGGTCCGATCCACCTGGCCGGTGACGCCTGGATCGCCAGTCCGCTGGGTCAGGCGCTGGACCCGATCATCAACACGCCGACGACTCTGTTGTTCGGACGCGGGCTGATCGGCCACGGGGTCGCCGGCACCGCGGCTCACCCCACCGGCGGCGCCGGCGGCTTCCTGTTCGGTGACGGCGGCACGGGCTACTCGCCGACGGCCGGTGTAACACCGGGCGGCACCGGCGGAAACGCCGGCCTGATCGGCAATGGCGGCGCCGGTGGCGCCGGGTTCGGCGGCGCGATCGGCGGCACCGGCGGTGTCGGCGGCTGGCTGATGGGCAACGGCGGTCTGGGCGGAGTAGGCGGTACCGGAGGCAGCGGCGGACAGGCGCTGTTCTTCGGCAACGGGGGCGCCGCCGCAGGCGGTGGGTTCGCCGGTCGAGGCGGGTTGTTCGTCGGCGTCCCCGGCGCGGGTGTGCTGCCCACCGCCGGGCCGGGCACGCTCATCCAGATCGATTTCGTGCGCCATGCCCAGTCGATTGCCAATGCACAGGGCTGGATCGACACCGCGGTCCCGGGCGTGGCGCTCACAGCACTGGGTCAGCAGCAGGCCCAGGCCATCGCGAATGTGCTTGCGCCGCCGAACAATTACGCCGGAATATTCGCGTCCGAGTTGCTGCGGACGCAGCAGACCGCGAGTTACCTGACCGCCAACCCGCAGATCCTTGCCGGACTGAACGAGATCAACGCGGGCATCTTCGAGGGCCTGCCGCAGATCAGCCCCGCGGGCATCCTCTATCTGATCGGCCCGGTCGCGTGGACGCTCGGCTTCCCCCTGGTGCCGATGCTGGCGCCGGGTTCCACGAACGTCAACGGAATCGTGTTCAACAACGCCTTCACCCAGTCGGTGCAGACCATGTACAACACCGCGATGGGCAACCCGGTTGTCTCGCCGGTGACCGGCCACATCACCGAGGCGGCGTACTCGAGCGCCTTCACGATCGAGGTCGGCACGTTGATGAACGTCAACAACCCGAACCCCTTACTGCTGCTCACCCATCAGCTCAACAACACCAGCGTTGTCGTCATGCAGGGCGATCCCAAGGGTGGTTGGAACCTGGTCAGCTGGGACGGCGTGCCCGTCGGACCGGCGAATCTGCCGACCAAGTTGTTCGTCGACTTCCGGAACCTGATCGTGCCGCCGCAGGTGGCAGCGTGGAACGCCTTCGCGGGCTTGCTTTCCGGCGATCCGACGACGTTCGCGATCGCGGTCCGCGACGGTCTCGAAGGGGTCGGCACCGCCACCGCCAACTTCCCCTTGGCGGTGGCCGAGGACTTCATCGACTCGCTGATGCATCCCAGCCTCAGCGATCTGACCGGGCTGCCCGTCCCGGTCTAGCCGGCTCAGTCCCTGATCCGGGTGAAGACCTGGTCGTAGGGGCCGCCCTTGCACGCGCTACCCGAAACGTCCTCCATGCCGTGGCCGGAGAGCGACGTGATCGGGTCCTGAGCCGGTTTGGGAAGCGGGAAGACACCGGTCATCCGGACGTGACTCGTTCCGCCGGCCGGGCAGGGGGCGTCTTCCTCGGAGTTCTCCGTCCAGGCGTTGTTGGCGAAGATGAACAGCTGGTGGTCGGAGAAATCGGTCAGCACGAACCGGCTCAGGCATCGGTCCCCGGCTCGCAGGCAGAACGTGTCGACGCTGAAGTCCTGGTCGGCCAACTTCGGTTGGCCGGTCGCCGTCGTCACCTTCGATCGGTAGAAGCCGCGGAGTCCCAGCGCCGGGGACGCCACCCGTGCGGGTAGCGCGGCCGGGTCGGGCAGGCCGGCCACGTCGGCGTCGCCGCTGCGGGTGAATGTCACGCTGCGTTTGCTGTAGCACTCGACGGAATCGTCGATCCATTCCCCGGCCATGCTGCCGTCCGGCCGCGGGAGCAGATAGACCCAGTGCCACTCCTCGATGTCCCGGCCGTGGCAGGACTCGGTGTCCAGGGTGACGGCGATCCAGCGGCCGCTGATGTCGTCGAACACCAGGTTGGTCGGGTGCTTCAGTGCTCCGGTGCTTCGCGCCGCGGTGGCCACACACCCTTTCGCGCCGCACACCGACCGCATTTTCCACGTCTCTTTGTCGGCCGGCTCCCCACCGGGCTCGGGCCTGCCGGACAGGCCGATGCTCTGCCCGAAGGTGGCGGTGTACGTGCCGGTCAGCGGACCACTGTTGGCCAGCGGGACGTCCGCGCGGCTCGCCTTGTCGTTCGGGATCAATAACAGGGCGGTGACCAGGCCGATCACCGCAAGCACCGCGGCGGCGGCGCCGGCCAGGATGGCGCGGCGACGCTTGGGATTCGGCTTGGGATTCGGCTCAGCACCGGGCGGCGCCGGCCGTGCCGGAGGAGGTGTCGGGCCGGCCGGAGCGTCCGCGCCGTAGGGCCGGTACTGGGTCGCGTCGGTGGGGGACACCCCGCCGCCCGGCGTCGCCGGGTAGTAGTTGCGCGGCACGGCCAACCGGTGGGTCTCGGACTCGGACGGGTCCCGGGAGGGCAGCGCCGTCGGCTGGGTGATCGCCGAACGCGCCGCCGCGGCCAGCTCGGTCGCGGACGGATAGCGCTGGTCGGGATTCTTGGCCATCCCGATCGCGATGACCCCGTCGAGTTGCACCGGCAAACCTCGGCGCAGCGTGGACGGACGCGGCGCCGGCAGCCCGAGATGGCCGCCGATCTGCTGCTCGATGCTGCGGCCGGGAAACGGCTGGCTGCCCGTCAGGCATTCGTGCAGGACGCACGCCAGGGCGTAGGTGTCGCTGCGCGGATCGTTCTGGCCGCTGCTCAGCCGTTCCGGCGCCATGTAGGCCCAGGTGCCGATCACGCTGCCGGTGCCGGTCATCCGCGTCTCCCCGGACGCGGCGGCGATCCCGAAATCGATCAGATACGCGAAGTCGCGCGGGGTGACCAGGATGTTGGACGGTTTGACGTCGCGGTGTACCAACCCGATCTGATGCGCGTCGTGCAGCGCCGAGGCGACCTGCTCGATGATCGCCACCGCCCGCGCCGGGTCCATGGCGCCTTCGGCGATGATGCTCTGCAGGTCACGTCCGTTGATCAGGCGCATGTCGACGTACAGGCGGCCGTCGATCTCGCCGAAGTGGTGGATCGGGATGACATGCGGGTCGTTGAGCCCCGCCGCGGCCAGGGCCTCGCGGCGGAACCGCTGCACGAACGTCGAGTCGTTTGCCAGGTTCGCCGGCAGTACCTTGACGGCGACCACCCGCTGCGTTTCGGTGTCGTAGGCCCGCCACACCTCGCCCATGCCACCGCGGCCGATCAGCTCGATCAGCCGATAACGGCCGAACGGCGTCCCCTCCTGCTCCAACGACTTTCCCCCCGAAACGATGTATTGCGCAAAGCTCCGATTCAAGCCGCATCACGAAGCCACCGCGCCGTGCCGGGGCAGACTCAGGGCGAAGTCATATATTGCACACCTGTTCAGCCGCAAAGGGATTCGTCTGCGGAGGGCACCGCGTGCAGGTGGCGCCGTGAGCGTCGCCGGTTGATCCTTTGGGTCGCGGTCCGCGACCGCGCGCCGGCGTGCTGCGCCGCCGACCACTCGGCCAGCGAGACGGCAGCGTCCGCGTGCTCCTCGTCAGATCCGATGAAGTCGTTGATGAGTCGTGCCACGGTGTCGGCGCATTCGGTGTGGGGATGGTGGGCGACGCCGGGGATGACGTGCATCCGGCTCTGCGGCATCGCCTGGTGGGCGGCGTACGCGTGGGCAACCGGAATGACGGGGTCCTGATCGCCGGTGATGATCAGCACCGGCCGGTCGGCGTTGAGGTGCAGGCGGTTCAGCGCGCAGACGGCCTGTCCGCGGCTGTCGACGACGGCGCGCAGGGTGCGCAGGAATGCCTGCCGGTTCTCCCGGTTCGACAGTGCGGCGTGGGCCTCCCAGTGGTGGCTGAGGTCCGCGTGGTTGCCGAGGGCCGACAACGCCATCCGGGCTTTGATGACCGGCTTCGAGGACGCCAGTTGCAGCAGCATGCCCGATCCGGGCAGCGACGCCAGCCGCAACGTCCGGTTCACCTCGTTGCCCAGGCCGCCGCTGCTGATCAGGATCAGTCGTTCGCAGTAGTCGCGGTGCTGGTGGGCGAATTGCATCGCGATGCCGCCGCCCAGCGAGTGGCCGACGATCGTCACCCGCGGAATACCAAGGGCGTCAAGCAAATCCCGCAACCACACCGCGAAGGCACCCAGCGAGTAGTCGCCCCGCGGCTTGGCGCTCTGACCGTGGCCCATCAGGTCCGGTGCGATGACGCGATACTTCTTGGCGAGCGCGGGGATCATCTCGCGCCAGTTGTTGGAGTTGCCGCCCATCCCGTGGATCAGCAGCAGCACCTCGCCGGCGCCCTCGTCGCGGTACGCGACACGTTCGCCGTGCAGTTCGATCGTTCGGAGAGTGGTCATGTTGGCCTGCTTGGTCACTTCGGTGTGGACGGATTGTTCCTGTTGAAGTGAGTCTCTGGTGCAGGCCTTGTGCCTTTCTTGCGTCCTTCTAAAAGCTTTCTAACCGATCCGGTCCAGGTAGCCGCGGCGCCGGTGTTCGTCGAAATGGCCGGGGGGTTCGTTGCGGGTCGCGATCCGCTTGAGGCGTTGCATCAACGGTTCGGGTGTCACTTCCTCGATGGCTCCGAACGGTGCCAGCCACCACGGCACGGTGACCTCCCGCCCGGGGCGTCGCGCACTGTCGGAGATGGTCTCGGCGATTTGCTCGGGCTGCCTGGTTGGTAGCAGGTTCAGCGACACGCCTGCGGTCAACTCGGTGTGCACGGCCGTCGGCATCAGCGTGGTGATGGTGACGTCGGTGTCGGCGATCTCGGCGCGCACCGCGCGCGAAAGTGCCGCCACCGCGTACTTCGTCGCGCAGTAGACGGAAATGCCGGGAGTGGTGACCTTGGCCGCCATCGACGCCACGTTGACGACGTGGCCGTAGTTGCGCTCGAGCATCTCGGGCAGGAATATGTGCATCCCGTTGATGACGCCCACCAGGTTCACCGCCACTTCGCGGTGATATGCCGAAAGTTTCTGGTCCACAAAAGAACCCATGTACTGGATGCCGGCGTTGTTCACCAGCATCGACACCGGCCCGTCCGCGGATGCGGCGCGGTGGAACGCTGCGACGCTGGATTCGTCGGTCACGTCCAGATGTGCTGCCTTGACCCCGATCTCGCGGGCGGTGCGGAAGCACTCATCGGCATCCAGGTCACCGATCCATACGGTGGCTCCGCGCGCTGCCAGCGAGTTGGCCGTGGCGCGGCCGATGCCGCGCGCGCCACCGGTGACGCAGACGACGGCTCCCTTGAGTTTGATCATCGCGTGGCGCTCTCATCGGTGAACTCCCGCAAACCGAAGTAAGCGATGAGTCGCACCTCGCCGCTGTGCATCGTCAGCAGCGCCCGCCCCAGGTAGAGGCCGGGCAGCAGTTCCACAATCTCGTCGCGGGTCCGTTTGATCGGGAAGGTCCGCACGCTGGGATTGCCGTATTCCTCGGGGCTGTAGTCCAGTGCGCGCACGGTGTTGTACGGCGAGATGGCGGCGGTGTCGATGCGGTGGTTGAAGCCGAAGCCCTCCATCTCGGCCCCCACCCGGCGCAACCCTCGGTACAGCGGCGCGATCACCGGCATGGCGTATCTGGCCAGCGGGGCCAGCCGGTTGAAACCGGTGTCTGCCTCGAATGTCTTGCCGCGCCAGGTCGGATCGATTTTCAGCAGCGGGTTGGCCAGGTACGCCTCCGGGATGCCGAACAGGTTGCCGATGATCAGGCCTTCCAGCGCGCCGTGCGGCCCCTCGGGGGCATCGCCGCGTGCGAACAGGGCGGCCAGTTGGTCGCGTCGACCGCTGCTGCCCAACTCGCGCAGGTAGTCCCAGCCCTGGCGGCGCGCCAGCACCGGCGCGGTGCGGGCCAGTTGCCGAAGATCGTCAAGAACCGAGGCATGCAACTCGGGCGTCTTGGTGTTGGTGGCTGCTTTCGTCATGTGCCCTCCGTCTGCCGCGATTCTGGTACGAAGTTGTGCCAAATATCTGGTACGAAAATGTGCCAGAGTTTGGTGGTGTTGTCAACGGCTGCGAGTATTTGACTGTGTCCGAGTCACCTCAGCGGGCCTACGGTGGGCAGTCCGCACCGGAGCGCCGCCGGCTGCGGCGCCGGCGGCTGCTGGATGCGGCGATGGACGCGATGGCCCGTAATGAATGGCGCAGCGTCACGGTCGACAAGCTCTGCGCCGCAGCCGGATTGAACAAGCGATACTTCTACGAGAGCTTCGCTGACGTCGACACGCTGTCGGCAGCGGTCGTCGACGACATCGCGGACGAGGTTCGCGCGGCAACCTTGACGGCCGTCGAGGCGGTCATCGAGCAGCCACTGGAGGCGCAGGCGCTGGCCGGTGTGGCGGCCGCCGTACGCGCCCTGGTCGACGATCCCCGGCGGGCCCGGGTCCTGCTTGGTGGCGTCGCGGCCTCACCCGAACTGCAGGCGCACCGCAACACGGTGATGCACCGACTGACCGACGTGCTGATCGACCACGGCCGCGCGGTGCACGATGTCGAACTGGAGGCAGATCCGTTGGCCAAGGTGGCGCCGTCGTTCATCGTCGGCGGGACGGCCGAGGCGATCCTCGCTTTCGTCAATGGTGACGTGGACCTGTCGGTGGATGAGCTGATCGGTCAGCTCGCCACCCTGTGGTTGATCACCGGCAACGGCGCCGTTCAGGTGGCTCGGGCGCGGACGATGTAGCTGCATTGGCCAATCCGGCTGTCCCGCTTGGGGAGTCGGTTCGGTGGCCGACAGTTGTCAGACCCCGGTGGGAGGATGGGGTTATGTCGGTGACTGCCTTGGCGGGCTCATTTCAGCGGCCTCCGGTCAAGCGTGTGGATGTGTTGTTCGAGGAGTTGTCGGAGTTGGCGGGGCAGCGCAACGCGATCGACGGGCGGATCGTGGAGATCGTCGCGGAGATCGACGGGGACGGGTTGTGGGGGATGACGGGGGCGCGCTCGGTGGCCGCGGTGGTGGCCTGGAAGCTGGGCACCACCCGGGGCAATGCCGAGACGATCGCGACGGTGGCGCGGCGGGCCCGGGAGTTTCCTCGGTGTGTGGCAGGCCTGCGCGAGGGGTGGTTGTCGCTGGATCAGGTGGGGGTGATCGCCGCGCGGGCCGGGGACGGCTCAGACGCTCATTATGAGCAGTTGGCCCGCTATGCCTCGGTCAGCCAGTTGCGCACCGCGATCAAGGGCGAACCGCGCCCGAAACCGGATCGGCGCCCGCCCCCGGCGATCAGCAAAACCAGCACCGATGAGGCCACGTGTTGGCGGATCACCCTGGCGGCCCCGCAGGCGGCGACGTTCGAGGCGGCGCTGGCCTCGCATCGGGAGGCGCTGATCACCCAGTGGAAACACGACCGCGCCGACAGCGGCGAGTCGGAGTCCGCGCCGCCGATGCCTGACACGATGGATGCGTTTATGCGGCTGATCGAGGCCGGCTGGGACGCTGAGGCCACCGCCCGCCCACACGCCGCGCACACCACCGTGGTGGTGCACCTCGACGTCGACAAGCCCGCCGCCGCACTGCACCTGGGCCCGCTGCTCACCGAGTGCGACCGCCAGTACCTGACCTGTGATGCCACCTGTGAGGTGTGGTTTGAGCGCGACGGCCGCCCGATCGGCGCCGGGCGCACCACCCGCACGATCAACCGGCGGCTGCGCCGCGCCCTCGAGCACCGCCACCCCTGCTGCGCGGTGCCTGGCTGCGGGGCCACCCGCGGCCTGCACGCTCATCACATCCGGCACTGGGAACATGGCGGCCCCACCGAGCTGATCAATCTGATCCTGCTATGTCCGTATCACCACCGCGAGCATCACCGCGGGGAGATCACCATCACCGGCGACGCCGACCACCTCACCGTCACCGACCGCGACGGCGCCATCCTGCTGCCCGGATCGCTGGCCCGACCACCCACCACCAGCCCACCCGACGTCGGCCCCTACCCCGGGCCCACCGGCGAACGCGCCCAATGGATGTGGTACACCCCCTTCCAACCTCAACCACCGCCCACCACCAACTAGGACGCGTCGAGCAGCCTCGGGCCACGGCTCAAACATGTTGCCGCGCAGCGCACGTCAGTCCGTTGGGGTGTGCGCCGCGGTGCAACTCGCGCGCCTGCGTATGCCTTGGCAATCCGTAGGTGATGCCCTGCCAATTCCTAGGCGAGGAAGGGGTTGAGCACCGGCGGGATGATCTGGTTGCCGGTCACGCCGGTGAACCGGCACCAGATCTGTGCGGGGATGTTAAGTGCCTGGTAGACGCCCGCGCCGATCCAGGAGACGGGCACCTTCAACAGTTCCGGCACCGCGTTGACGATGTTCTGTATCGGTCCGTAAGCCAGATAGGGGATCGTCGCCGCGACCGTGCGCGAGTCCAGCACATAGTTCGTCACGGGATCGGGATATCCCTGTCCGGCGAAGGACGCGCTGAGCACGCTGAACAGGTTGGCGCCGGGATCGACATAGGTGCCCTGGAAGACAGGCGACGTCAGCGGCGCACCCTGCATGTACGGCAGGGGCGAAAGGCCGAACTGCTGCATGATCGTCGGCGTCACACTGACGGTCTGCCAGGAGTTGTTGATCCACCCGTCCCGCAGATCATTGCCGGCCTGATCGAAGATGAGGAATGTCGCTGTCTCACGCGGCGATTGGAAGCCGTGACCGCGGCCGAACTGGTTGGGCCCGATCTCACCGTGGTCGGTGACCACCAGCGTGGACCATTGTTCGCCGTTATCGTGCTCCCACTGCGCCACCGCTCCCAGTAGGCCGCCTCCGCCGATGGTCTGCTTACCGAGGTTGTAATCCAGGTTCCGAAGGGCCGCCGCGTACTGCGGCGAATCGCCGCCGTACTGGTGCGCGTTGTTATCGACCCCGGCAAAGGACGCGAAGATGAGATTGCCCTGGTTCCGGTCGGCGGCCAGGATTGCCGCCTGGGCCTTCTGGCCGACCAGGTTCTGCGTCGCTATCCAGTCCGTGTCGCCAGGAACCTGCGGAACGAATTCGATGTGGTCGGCGGGGAACGCGCCGGCGCCGGCGATCCGGGTGTTGATGCCGCTCGTGGTGCCCTCGCCGTTGGCGATGACCGTCGTGTTGACCAGGTCGCCCCAGGTGGCCTCGAGTTGGTTGTACACGGTCGGCCAGGTGTCATAAGTCCACGGAGTGAAGACGTTGTTGCTCACGCCGGCGGTCTCCATCCAGACGCCCGTCTGGATCGTCGTCCACGACGGGTTGGAGATGGTGGTGTGCCCGACGATCGTCGACGCGGAGGTGACGCTCTGTTTCATGAACTCGTGGAAGTTAGGGGTACCGGCGGGGTCGGCCAGGATCGCGGCCAGGTTCGTGCCGTCCGTGCCGATCAGCAGGAAGTTCATGTCCGGTGCCGCCGTGAGCAGAGCGAGCGCTTGCTGCTGGGACACCTGCAAGACCGCGGGATGCTCCCCGACGCTGCCGGTGGCCCCCGGCGCGCCGAAGAACGACAGCGCTCGTCCGCCCAATCCGCCCGGCCCAGCGGCGATGGGCCCCAGCCCGGTCCCTCCGGCACCGCCGGCCCCGCCATTGCCCACCAACCAGCCGCCCGTGCCGCCGATCCCGCCGGACCCGCCTCCGACACCGCCTTCGCCGCCCATGCCGCCGTTGCCGATCAGGCCGGCACTGCCACCGGTCCCTCCCCGCTGGCCCACCGCACCCGCCCCGCCGGAACCGCCGTTGCCCCACAGGATCCCGCCCGCCCCACCGGCTTGCCCGGTGCCCGGCATGCCGTTGACGCCGTCGCCGATCAGCGGGCGCCCCAGCAGGAAGGTCGTGGGCGCGTTGATCACCCCCACGACGTCGTCGACGAGGCCGGGCACGCCGGCTGAGCTGGCCAATGACGCGGCGATCGTCGCCTCAGCGGTGGAGTAGGAAGTCTGCGCGTTGTTCAGCAACTGCGCGAACCGGGTCTGCGCCTGCAGCACCCGATCGCTTACCGAAAGATATTGCAGCCCATAGTCACCGAACCACTTCGCGATCGCCGCCGACACCTCGTCTTCGGCGGCCGCCAACAACGCGGTCGTCGGCGTTGCCGCGGCTGCGTTGGCTCGCGTGACCGCCGCTTCGATGCCCGACACGTCTGCCACCGCGGCCGCAATCTGCTCAGCACCAGCGATGACAAACGACATCACGACTTCCCCTCGCTCGGTGGCTACGGTCACTCACAGTCGGCAACTGACGACAGGAGCATCTTGCCAGCGACACCGGCCGTTGGGCAGCTAATCAGGTACCGGATGCGGTCAGCGCGTCGGCGGCCCTGCCCGATTCGGTGAGTGCACTGTCGGACGGCATCCGGCTCATCGCGCCGGCCAGGACGTCGCTCGCATCCTGTCCGCGGAGTTCGAAATAATCCAGGGCGCAACGCAATTCGAACAGATTCGCGCCCTGCTGGCGGGCCAGTTGCAGGGCGCTCTCGAGGTCGGCGCGACGCGCGGCCTCATCGGTCTGGACGTGCGATCGGAGCCGGAGCAGTTCGGAATCATAGAACGCCATACCGGTCTCGCGGGCCATCGCCAGCGCGGCGTCGAGCCGGGCGCTGTCCCGCCGGCCGGCAGCGATCATCAACCGGGCGAGCGCGCCTTCGAAAAAGGTGAGGTAGACATTGAGATCCGCGGAGCGCAATTCGTCGACCAGGGCGGTGATATCCGCGATGCGCTCGTCGACTGCGGGGGATGGTCCGGTCGTCGTCGCCAGAGCGTCCGCGATGGCTTGCTGAATCGTGCCGCGCAGCCGCCACTGATTGAAGCCGTGCCGCTGGGCATCCTCGACCAAATCGACCGCCAGCGCCGACGCGCGGTCGAATTGACCGGTCTCGATCAACACCCAGATCTTCACGAACCGCAGGTACGCGAGGCTGTAGGGACCTTGCGGGAAGCCCATGCCCTCAACGGATTGCGCGGCGGCGGCCAACTCCGCCTCGGCCGCGGGCAGACTGCCCTGGACCAGCCGGACCAGAGCGAGGTGGATGCGTGCCGCCACGATGGGGTCGATCGGTAGGTAGCTCACCGTCTCCGTGCTGCGCTCATTCGATCGGGCGGGGTCGGTAGCCAGCTCCAATTGTTCTCGCGCTGAGGCGAATTCGCCTCGCAGAAATGCCAAGACTCCGGCCCAGGCATCGGTGCGCGGCCAGGACCCCGGCTGCCATTGCTCCAGGGCGGCGCGGAGCAGCTCGAGGGCTTTGGAGGCGCGACTCAGATCGGCGCGGCCGGTGTAGTAGCCGGTCAGCACGCCCAACGTCGAGAACAGTTCCTCCGCGGTCGACGTCTTCCCCGGGTTGTTCACCGGTACGTCAGCCCCGATCAGTTCCAGGCAGCGCTCGAGGTCGGGGGCAACCACGGGACTCGACGGACTCACCGCGCTGCCGGCGAGGAATCCCCGCCCTAACCGGAAGGCGATTTCGCGGCGGTCGCGGTCGGGGCTGGGCGCGCACCGGTCCAGCTGCGCAAGGGCCTGGCTCAGGTGCGAGCGCGCCTCGGTGAGGGCGCCGCGGCGCCGCGCGGCTGCCGAGGCCTGCTGGTATGCGGAGGCGGCGTCGTCGAACCGTTCGGCCTGCCGGTAGTGGCCCGCGACCAGGCCCCAGTCCGGCTCGCCGCCGAAGCTGCACAGGGCGTCGCCGACCCGGGCGTGCAGCGTCCTGCGCACGCTGGGTGGTGCCAACTCGGTGGCGACCTCGCGCAGCAGCTCGTGGCGGAAGCGCCAGCCGTCGGTGCTCCACCGTTCGAGCACCTGTGCGTCGGCAAGCTCGTCGATGACACGTTGCAGGTCGTCGGCGTCCATGTCGACCACGGTTCTGAGCAGGCCGGTATCGATGTAGCGCCCGATGACCGCCGCTGCTTCGACCACCGGCACCACCTCGGCACTTGCCCGGAGCCGGGCGAACAACGGCTCGTAGAGCGCCTCCGGCACGCCGACCTCGGTGATCCCGGACACCACCTGCTCGATGTAGAAAGGCACGCCGTCGCAGCGGGATTGGACGGTGGCCCGCTCCTGCTGCGTCAGGCCCGGATTGAGTGCGACGATCAGCTCATCGGACTCCTGCTCGGTCAGGGGTTCGAGGTCGAAAACCGTCGCCCGCCAGCTGTCCGGCAACCATCCTTTGTCCCGTCCGGTGACGACGAGCAGAAGATGTCCGCCTGCCGCGTCCAGCAGCCCGCCGAGCACCTCGAGGCTGGTGGGATCGAACCAGTGCGCGTCCTCGGCGATCACCAATCCGGGCGCGCCGTCCAGGCAGGCCAGGAGATAGTCCTGGACCGCCTCGGCGATCAGATCGTAGAGCTCGCGGCCTTCGTCGGCAGCGGGTTGGTAGCCGTGTTGGGCGTCGATGCCCAGCACCGGTGCCAGCAAGGGAACGAAACGACCGGGATCCAGTCCGAGTGTGGCCAGTTCGGCGTTCAGCAGCGCCAGGCGGTCCGCCGGATCGGTGAGACGGCCGATGCCGCAACGGCGTTCGATCAGGGCGCGTACCGGATACAGGCCGGCTTCGGCGTGGAAGGGCGAGCCGATCAACTCGATCACGGTGTTCCCGGTTTGACTGACCAGCGCCTGAGCCGCGGCCGCCAGCCTGCTCTTGCCGATGCCGGGCTCACCGCAGAACGCCACGGGCGTGCTCAATTGTCCGGCCTGGGCCCGTGCCCAGCTCGTCTTCAGGTGCTGCCATTCGCCGGACCGGCCGACGAACGGGCCGGGCGCAACCCGCGCCGGTGAAGACCTTTCGCCGAGCACCCGGTGGTGGTCGATCAGGCCTTCGACGCCCTTCACCGGTGCGGCGGGGCGGGCCTCCAGGTCGAACGCGTCGTGCACCAGGCGGGCGACCGGATCGGAGATGACGACCGTACCCGGCGGCGCCAGGCTGCATACTCGGGCCGCCAGGTTGGCGCCCAACCCGTAGACGTCAGCCTGAGTGGTGTCCAGATACACCACGCCGCGGTGCACACCGACTCGCACGCTGATCTCAAAGCCGAAGCGCGCCTTGGCTTTCGCGCTCAATCGGGGGACGGCGCGGGTGATCTCCAAGCCGGCCAGGACGGCGCGCCGCACATCGTCCTCATGGGCGACCGGGTGGCCGAACACCGCCAGCAAACCATCGCCCGCGGTGGAGCCGATGTGACCCCCGAAGCGGTTCACGATGTTCAGCACCTGTTCGCGATACCGGCCCACCACGAGGCGGTACGTCTCCGGCTCGACTCGGGTCGACAGCGCGGTGGAATCCACCAGATCGGCGAAAAGGATTGTCAGCCGCCGAATCTCGCCACCGCGGGCCGGGGCGGCGAGCAGTTCCTCGGCGTCGGCATTGCCCTCGTCGGCGGCAAGTACCTGCCCCGCCAACGCTGTCGCCGCGGCGTGATCACCAGTGCCGAGTGCCGCCACCGCGCGATCCAGCAGCGCGTCGATCAGTGCGGGCCCGTCCCGATCGTCCACGTCGTGTCACCCCCGACGAGATAACCCCGAGTTTTCCGGATTTATCTTCGCCGACGTCAAGCCGTGCGGCAAACCCGCAACGGCAATGGAGCCCCCTGTCAGGATTGAACTGACGACCGCTCGGCAGCGGGTTATCTCTTAGTAAAGTTTGCTGTAGTCCTGTTAAATCCAACAAACGGGGATGCAAGGTTTAGCTGCAGTCCGCGACAGGCCATGACGGTATGCGGCGTGTCGCGGAGGTTTGTATCCCTAAAGTAGCCCCGGTGTCCAGCGCAGCGGGAGTTCGCGGAGAACCTGCCTCAGGTCCGCTGACCCGAGGCATCGGTCCGGGTAATGCAGCCGGGGAACGTAACCCGGCTCGACGTCGAACACCGGAATGCGGGAAAGCCATTCCTCGATGAATGCGACCAACAGACTGCGGACGAAGTAGCCCGCTGGGCAGCGGCGCGGCCCGACTCCGAAGGAGTAGTGGCAGTGTCGGCCGTCCATCCGCAGTTCGTTGGTCGACATCTCGTCGGAGTCGTCCCGGTTGATGTAGCCCATCTCCAGGAGCAGGGTTGCGCCGGCCGGGATCGGCACGCCCGCCACGGTGACCGGCTCCGCAGTCCGCCGTCCGGCCACCCCGCCACCTTCCAGGCGGAGCACCTCGTTGACGAAGACCAGTTGGTCCTGGGGGTTGGCGCGCAGCCGGTCGCGTAGCTCGGGACGCCGTGCCAGCTCCAAGAGTGCAGCCCCGATGGGTGTCATCAGGAAGACGATCGAGGGCCAGATACCCGACACCACCATCGATTGGATTTCCTCGTCGGGAAGGTGTGGAGCCTCCTGGGTGATCTGAGAGATGACGTCCGCGCCGGGGTCGTGCCGCCGCGTAGCGATCAATCCTGCGCGCAAATGCAGCTCGAGCGGATCGGTGTCGATACGGGCGTCTGCGTGGCGCAATCCGCACATGTCCCAGAACACGGCCAATACGAATGGCCAGGCCACCTCACTGATCCCGTCACAGCCTGCGCGCGCGGCCACGCCGTCGATGATGTCCGCGGCCCGCTGCCGCAGCGACGGCAACATCGACGCGGTTGCGGCGGTGTCAAGCAGTCGCACGAACAGGTCATGCTGATCTTTGGTGATCGGCAATCCCGTGACCGGCGAGGTTCCCGCCGGGGGGAACATCCACGGATTCCGCAGTACCGCCAGCATGTCTGGCCGGCGGGTCAAGCAGTACACCCCGTCGCCAACCATCCCGACCGGGCCGAGGTCGCGCCGCATGGCAAACGCCGCCCCTCGGTCGACTGGGAACAACTCGTGGTAGGCCGGTGAAAGTTGCTGTTGTACAACGTGATTCGCTGATGTCATGTGAGCGAATCCTGTTGGTACATGGCCGATTTCGCGAGGGAAAAAAGTGCGCCGGTCGTGCAGTGACGCGCCGAACTGGGGGGGCGGTCGGTGGGGGTACCGCGTTTGCGATGCCCCACCCACCCCCGGGTCTCCTCGAAGTGATTGCAGCGCAGCATAATCCATCTAACCTGCGCTTTCTGCCGTCTGGAGGCATGGACACAACCACCTTCCCGACTGCAATGGGCCGCAAGGACCAGTCGGATTAGGCGGTCGTGGTCACCTTCAACACGCGGAAGGCGTTGTTGACCAGAACGTCCGAGCCGGTGCGGAACCAGGCGAAAAAGCCGCGCTGTCCGGTCGGTCGCCTGTTGGCTCCGAACACGGTTTGCACCAGCTCGATGGTGGATCCGATCCGATCCGAGATAACCATCTGGCTCCAATCGCCCAGCACCAGTGGGTACACGGTGTCGGTCACCGCCGCGTTGACGCTCGCCATGTGGCTAACCTCGAAGATCGGCCGCCCGCACAGCATCGGCGGCTTGTCCTGCAGCGACGGAAACTTGAGCGCTCCGGCGCTCGTCTCCGCCTGGCGCAAAACATTCGTTGTGGTCAAGTTCGCCGCGAACGCCGAATTCGCCTGGAAGCGCGCAGGTAGCGCTGATTGCAGGGCGAATGGGTCAGCGGCTGCAACCGTTTCACTTCCGGCTCCATTGACCGCCCATGTCGGGACGCCTGTCAGCGCGGGGATAAACCCTGTGGGTTGGCCGGTTCCGCTGCCGTTGACGTAGGCCGCCGCGGTGAGCTGTTCAACCGAATCCATGAGCAGCCGGCCGATTTCGCTGACGAACCCGATTCCGTCGCCTTCCAGCTCGATGCTGAACGGCACCCACGCGCTGCCCCGGTAGTTCGGGACGGCGGGCTGTTCGAGTGCAGGTGAGTCGTCGGAGACCTCCGCCGCTTCGGCGTACCAGTGCGCGTCGACCCCCTCAGACGACACGAAGTGGTGAACGTCGGACACGGTTTGCACAACCCGCGCCATCTGGCGCAGCGGATTCGCCGAGCCGTCGCTGGACAACAGGATTGCTGGATCGAGCTGAGCCGGTGCGAGGAACCCACCTGCGGTGTCGGTCAGCGACATCGCCCGCTCAGCCTGGACTTGCGCTGCGGTGCGCCACGCCTCGGCCTCGGAGCCGGTGAACAGCGTATGCCCCATCTCGGGGTTGGCGACCTTCTTGGCGAACGCCCGCAGGTAGTGCTCGGAGCCGGTCGCGGCCGCCCACCGGGCAGCCCACGAACGGGCTTGTGGCGCACCAGTGGTCAGCAGCCGCTCGATGGCTTCGGCGCCGCGGGCGACCATCGTGCCGTCCTTTATCGAGCGGTCCAGCACGCGCATCGCGGCATCACGTTCCCGATTAATGACCGGGTGGTCCTCATCGCCCGCGCGGGGACGCTCGTAGCCGGGCAACGGACTGCCGTTAGTGCGACGCATTCCGGCTTCACCTTCCAGAGCCAGGGTGGAGTCACCGGCCGCGAAGCGGCGCACCATGTCCCGCGCTGCGGTGTCGCGCTGTTCCTGCCGCTGGCGCAGCGAGTCGGCGTGCCGGGTCAGCGCTTGGAATCTTTCAGCGTCAGCGCCGGTCAAATCGCCGGTGGTGCTGTCGAGCAGCTCTTGCGCCGCGGCGCGGGTCTGCTCGATGGTCATGTGCTCAATGAGCTCGGTCATATTGTTTCACCAATCAAGAGGCGACAGCCGGGCTTCGGCTATCGAACGGGGAATGACAAGAGACTGCGATCGCACGCCCGCGACTTCGGCGCCCGAGTAGGCAGCGACGCCGACCAAGCTGACTTCGAGCAGTGCGGCCTCGTCGCGCACCGTCACGCCATTGTCCCGATGGTCACGCATGCCCCTGAAGCCAACTGAGAATGAGTCGGCCACACCGGAGCGGACCAGCTCGAGCGCCTCGTTGCCGGCGGCCGTGTCAGCCACCAAGAACTCTGCGTGAACGCCGTCGCCCTCGTCGCGCAGTGACGTTGCTTTGCCGATGGGCAGCCGTCGAGTGTCGTGGCCGATGAACAGCCGCACTTTGTGGCCGCGTTCGGTCAGGGAACGCCGGAAAGCGCCTGGCGCGAACCGCTCCCGGTATTCGCCATAGCCGTCGTCAACCGAGATGGTCTCGCCATAGGGCACGACGCGGCCGTAAATGGTTCTACCCGAACCCGGTTCAAGGGTCGCGGTGCGAAACAGAATGCTGCTCAACGGTCACCTACTTGGACATGCGGAAATCGCAATGTGCATGGTGACCCGTGTCCGGGTTGGCCGCCCCTGCGGCTCCCGGCGCTTCGGAGATACCGAGCTGGGTTCAGCATACCCGACCCAGCCGACAAGTCCCATTTTTTCGGTGAAACCTGTTCTCGTGCACGTTCGGACACCGGGGCGGTGTCCTGGCGGGAGCGGTTCACGGCTTTGATCCGCCCCCCTGGCCGTCGGTGCCTGGCCGGAACTCCTCGGCCAGCAGCAGCTCGATCTGCGCTTCGATCCAGGCGATGCCTGCCCGCGAGGTGAGCTCAGGTAGGGCGGTCTCGTAGATCCATAGCAGCTGCAGAAAGACGTGAGTGGCGCGCTGCTCGGCGGTCGCGGCCGTCATCTCCAAGCCGATGCCGTCGTGGTTGCCCTGTCCGTGGTGTTCGAGGATCTGCGCGGCACGCCGGATGTCCATGCCCTCGGGATTGATGGGTTCGTGCACAGCCAGGCCGTGAACGTAGTCGGACACCAGCATCAGCCCTTCCTCGGAGCGGAGCCGGGTGATGAGGTGGCGGTGGAACCCGAGGACGGCGAACAGCAGCTCTCGCGCTCGGTCCTCGGCGTTGGTTTCGTCGACGATCGCAAGTACTCCGGGGGTGTTTCCGCGGCGGTGGTGCAGGGTGAGGACGGCGGCGCGACGGTAGTCGCTGTAGTCGGTCTCGTGGTGGTTGGCCATTGTGGCTTTCTCCATTTCTAGGGACGGTTTCTCTTTGGATGGTCGGTCCGCCCATTGGTTGATTCGGCCGGCAACGACACCGACAGGGCGTTGTCTAGGTGGCAGGCTGTTGAACCATTGCGAACACGCCACCAGCGCCGGGCACCGCGTGCACAGGCCGAGAGCCTGGTCGTGGCGGGCCTGGGCGTGCTCACCGAGATCAGCCGGGTCGAATAGGTGGTGGCGGCCGCGACAGCGCGCACCGGGCAGTGACGGGGCACCGGCGAGGGCCTCGATAAGAACGGTGTACGGGGTCGTCATCCGGCCCGCTCTCGTTCGCTCGGTACCCGATGATCGTCGGCGGTGATGGTGCCGTTGTGCACCACTCGAAGGGCGTACTCGTTCGTCGTCTTCTTCGGCGGCACCGGGCGTTCCGGGGCGTCGATGCAGTCATCACAGAACGCTGCGGTACTGGCCTTTGGCAGGCTGACGTAGCAACGCTGGCAAACTCCTACACGGGCTAGTGCCACGGGCTCCTCGCTTATCTGGGCGCTTGAACGCCGATCTTCAGAACTAGGCCCAGAAGGATCCGGGCTGCGGAAGTTCGGTTGCGCGGTATCTTCCAGTTGGTCACCCTGACCGACCGGGTCACTCTCTCTGAGCTGCAACAATGGACCCTGACCACACTGGTCACCCTGACCGGTGGGGCCCGGCGACGAAGGTACACCCTGTACCGGGGGTACACCCTCTGTGAGCTGCGGATATATACCCTGTACCGGGGGTACACCCTGTACTTCTTTGTTGAGCCGGTACCGGGCACCCCGGTCGACATGAATCTCGGCGATCAACCCCTCGGCGACCAACTCTGCAGTGGCCGCACCGAAGTGGTCCCGCAAATCCGCCTTGAGCTTTGAGCGGAGTTGATTGGCCGCCAGCTCCGTGTCTCGGCCGAGCCAGCGGATCACTGCCGACTTCGCGCGCAGCAGCTTGTGATCAGAGACAAACTCTTCACCACGGGCACGCGCCATCGCCCGGTCCCGGATCTTTGCTCGATCCGCTTTCAGGGCCTCGTTGACGATCCACTCACGGGTCTGATCGGAGACCGCCATCACCGTCGCCGACATCTCCCAGTCCGTCTGGGAGACCACCGATCGTTGGTGCATGATCGCCAGCAGCGCGGCCACCTTGCAGCGGGTCAGCATCCAGTGCCCGTTCAGCGGGTCGGCGTCCCCGCGCTGGCGGGCGATGTGCGCGGCGATCACCGTCTGTGTGATCTCGGGCGGCCCGTAGATGATCTCGACCGCACCGTCCTCTGCGGGTTTCCACAGCGGCAGTGCCGTGTCCAGCGGTGCGGGATCTGGTGAGTTGGTGTCTGGCATCTCTGGGTCGGTGGTCGGTGACCATAGGAATCGCTGCGGGGTTCCGCCGGTGGTGTCGTTGAAGATGACGCCGGTGTGGCCGGGCTGGGCACCGACCGACAGACAGCACCGGTAGGAGTGGGCAGGCACTATCCGGCTGGTCGCCTTGGAGGCGTTGGATTGGCCGAGTTGTTCGCCCATCGCCATCGACTTGAGCTGTGCGAGAAGGATGGAGCCTTGGCGGGATGCGATGCCCGACAGCGTGTCGATCTCGGGGATGTTGAAGACCGCCGCGGTGATCGGTTCGTTGTCCTCGTCGGGCTTGTCGGGTCGCTTAAAGGCGGCGGCGATGCCTTCGCCGCTACCTATGGGTAGCTCAACTATCGACGCCGGCCACGCCATACGCCCGACCTTGTCACTGATGCCTTTGCCGCCGCCGGAGGCGCTGACGAAAGCCACCAAAAGGTTGAGGCTGGCACGGCCGCCGATGACGCCGGGGAGCTGGACGTGCGGGCCGACACTGGCCGCGACCCGGAGTAGCACGGCGAAAAACACCGCCCACGGCGCTGCGTACCGAGCCCTGGCCCACCGGTAGATCTTCGCGAGCTGATCACTTCCGGATTCAAGGAAGAACTGCTCGGTGTCGATCACGCTGACCTCCGGGGTATGTAGACCTCACGGTGGCGGCCGATGGATCGCGCGGTGGTCGACCAGTCTGCCGATCCTGCAATGGCTTTCGATGCTTCGGCGCGCTGCTCTTGGGCGGTTTCGATCCGCAAAACTTGGTGTTCGCCGTCGATCGCTACAGCCAACAGCTTCCGTGGGTCACCGTCGGCAAGCGCGCACCATGACGGAGTACCGGCAGCAGGGATCGGACCGTAGTTCGCTAGGGCTACAACGGCTTCAAGGAACTGATGTACCGGCCACCAGGCACGTTGTTGGGAGGGTGGAGCGCCGGCCCGTTGGGGGCCGGTACCCTCCTTGCTTTCGGTCACTTGGTACCACCACCGTCGTGCGGCACGTGGTAGTACTCACCGACAGCATCGGGATCGAGGTCGCAGCAGACGAGGGCAGCGTGCAGGTAATCGCCGATCGCTCGATGTAGTAGCACGGCCTCGGGTAACGACATGTCTGCGTCAGTGTCGACATTGTCCGGTCCACCATGGATGTGCAGCCACAGAATCGGCCCCGCGTCGACGTCAGCGTTGTAGCGGAGGCCCACACCCACCGACGTAACCGTCTCCCCATAAGCGCTTCCTGAACGGCTGATGCTGTCGCCGGTAGCAGAGCCGTACCAACCCTGGTTCGTATGCTCCATTCGTTGAGCTTTGGAGGCATTCCGGTCGCTGGTGCACCAGGCGTATCGGCAACCGTGGGTTGTGCTCACCGTGCTGCCCCCTCGGCGTCGCTGATGCTGTCCAGCGCGGCACGCAGATAGTCACCGACATTGCCCGGCAATTCCCGAAGCTCGATGTACGCCGCAAGCACGGCGTCTCTGGCTGCGGATAAGACGGTGATCTGATCCTCTTGTGCTTGCCCGGCCCACCGGTCCGCGATCCCGGCTGCGCGAATGAGGTAGCCGGCCAGCTCCCGAGCCTGCTCAGCGGTCAGGTCGACGTCGGCCTCGATCGCGACCCTTATTCGGTCGACCACTCCCGCTCGGTCCTGGCGGGCGATCGTCGTGACCAAAGGGCACCGCAGGATGTCTTGGCGGGCAAGCACGCAACCCACGGAGGTGTAGACGTCTCGGCGGCCGTCGCTCTCCCAGATGTCCGGCTCAGCGCCAGATGGTGGAGTCGGGTCGGGTTGACGGGCTATTGTGGTCATGAACTTTCCTTTCGGGTGAGGGGTTGGTTCCGGCGGCTCCCGCCCGGTGTTGCAGCACCTGGGTTTGCGGGGGCCGTCAGCATTTCGGTCCGGTCGTCATCGACCACACCGCGATCCTCGATCGCATCGCGATCAGCCTGGGTTGTGTGCGGATGGCTCACTAGGCAGCCGTTCCGCCGGGGCCGCGTGCCTCGGACTCGAGCCGCTCGATGTAGTCGGCAATCTGGGCATCTGTCGAGAATCTGCGGCGGCCGATCTTCACTGAGGCAAGATCTCCCGACGCCCATAGCGCGAAGACTGTCGATCGGCCGACCCTGCCGAGCTTCGAGGCCGTGGCCTCCCAATCGTTCATGATCGCTCCTCTGCGTGTTGTATTCAACGACATATCATTGTCGTATCAAACGACACTAGCATGAATGCCGACGGACTCGACAGAACTTTGTGTAAGAATGTCGCGATGGACGACACCGATGACGTCAGCTGGCCGGCTCTGTTGGCGCAGAGGCTGGGCGAACTGATCTACGCGGCGCGGAAGGCGCGGAATATGACTGCTGTGAAGCTCGCCGAGGAGGCAGAGAAAATCGGTGTGCCAATCCATCGCGTTGCGATCACGCGCATTGAAAGGGGGGAGCAGTCGGTAGCCGTTCCAGAGCTAATTGCACTAGGTGTCGCGCTCGACACCGACTGGACGTGGTGGCTAATTAAGGCCGCTGATGGGCTTTCAATAAAAGGTGAGAGCGGACGGCGTGATGACCTGCGAGCGATTCTGGCGGACACGAACGCACAAATTGCCGCAATGTGGGAGAACCTTCGGCAGGCGATTGAAGCACCGAAGCACTACGACCTACCGGACGCGCTGCGCGAGAAGCTACAGGAAGACGCCGAGAGCTATCGGGGGATGCTTGCCTCACTGCAGGCCAATCGGGATCTAATATTGAGAATGCTTGAGGAGGTGCCGCCGGGTGCCTAGGCAACGGATGGAGCCGGGCGAGCACGGCCGGATCACTGTAACCGAATGCGAGAAAGGACTTTTCGAGGCTCGCACCTACGTTCGGGATGGTGATGGGACCCGTCGCAAAGTCCGCAGGACTGGCCGGTCGGGCGAGGATGCGCGCCGCGCTCTTCAGCGCCATTTGAGGCAGCGGACGGCGCCGCTGGTAGGTCAAATCATCAGTGAAAAAACAACTCTCGCCGAACTCTTCGAAGTATGGATCGCGTGCAAGGTCAGTGAGGACCGGTTGATGCCTCAGTCAGAAGCCCAGTACCGCAAAGTGTGGCGTATCCACGGCGTTGGCAAGTTAGGCGCGTTGCGGATTCGTGAGTTTTCGACGAGTCGCGCGGATGCGCACCTGAAGAGCGTCGAGTCGGTGCGGCAGGCGCAGTTGTTGCGGATCGTGCTCAAGGGCATGTTCACACTCGCTGTGCGGTTCGACGTGATCGCGGTGAATCCGATCGTGGAAGCGCGGCCGAACAGAGCATCGAAGCGGGTGGTGCGCGCCGCAACTCCCGAAGAGTTCCGGCGGATCAGGGACGCAGTGGCCGAGTTCGCCAGCACGCCGATCCGCGGGCCGCAGCGGGGCCGGTACCTGCCGGCGTTCGTGGAACTGGCGATGGCCACCGGCGCGCGGCCCGGCGAGGTGTTGGCGATCCGCTGGGAGGACGTCGACCTGTTGGCCGACCCGCCAACCGTCAAGATCAACGGAACGATCATCGACCACCAGACCATCCCGGGTAGGCCAGCACACCGCCAGGACGTCCGCAAGCACGGAGCCCCACCACTGACCACGATCCTGCCGAAGCACGGTGTGGAGGCGCTGACCGACCTGTTCGGCACCACTGGACCGGCTGGACTTGTGTTCAAGAATCGCGACGGCGGTCCGCTCTCGGCGAACAACCTCCGCCGGTCGATGCGAGCCGCACTGCCCGACGATCTGCGCTGGTGTACTCCACACTCGTTTCGTCGTACCGCGGGCACCGTGGTGCGGGACGCGCACGGCGTCGAGGCCGCGCAGCAGCAGCTCGGCCACGCGCACCTGGCCACCACCGAGGGGCACTACATCGAGAAGAAGGCCGTCGGCCCCGACGCGCGGCAGGCGCTGGACGCGTTCATGGAGGGAAAGTAGGCGGCGAAAGTAGTCGGAAAGTAGTCGATCATGTCCAGCATGTGAGACCAACGGAGCATCGACCAGCATTCCTGCTGGTGAGAGAGCCCCCTGTCAGGATTGAACTGACGACCGCTCGCTTACAAGGCGAGTGCTCTACCACTGAGCTAAGGAGGCCGGTAAAACCGGTGCCAGCCTAACCGGTCACGGCTCGCCCTCGACGATGCGTTGCGAGCGCACCGGCCGCGACGACGAACGCGGCCGTCGGCCCGGCAGCGGGAAGCGGTCGGCGATGCTGCTCAACGGATTGACCACCATGGTCAGCGAGATGACCGCGTCCTGCAGGGTGGCGATGGCGGGTTCCAAGGCCTCCATCCCGGGTGCCAGACGGGCCAGGGTGTCGGCCACATTGGCCAACTGCTCCAGTGGCCCGTTCTTCGCTGTCAGGGTGTCGATCAGGCCGCCCTCGGAGAGCAGCTTGTCGGCCAGCCCGTCCTCGGCCAGCACCCGCTCGATCATCCCGTCGGAGCCCATCAGCTGATCGGCCAGGCCGCCCGGCTGCAGCGCGCGTTGCAGTCCGCCCCCCTCGGCGGTCAGCCGATCGATCAGCCCGCCTTCGGCGGTCAGCAGATCGACCACGCCGCCCGGACGCAGCATCCGGTCCATCGGACCGTTGGGCGCAATCGCTCGCCCCAATGGCATGTCGTCGTCCAGCAGGCTTGCGAGCCGGTTGGCGCGCGCCAGCGTGTCGTCGATGCCCAGCATGTGGGCCATCGCGTTCGAAGAGCTCGAACCGCTCGGGCCGCTGGTGTCGCCCAGCGCCTGCTTGGCCAGGCTCACCCCCACCCCGGCAAGGTTCAGGCTCGCTTCCGCGGCGGCCAACCCGGCCCGCGCCGGAGCGGTCGCAACACCCATGAGGGCTTTGACGAGGTTCATTCTGAGAGTCTATTCGCGTCCAAAGCCCGGACGACACCGCGCAGGTCCCAAGGCCACCCGGCGACTCCTGGCAGACTGCTAGCAGATTACTTGCACCGACCTTTCAGGAAGTTTTCAATGATTCGGAAGCTAATACTCAAGTTCGGGAGATTGACGTGACACTGGGACACCCCGGCGGCGAGACCACCAAGCCGGAGGCTCGCATCCTTGTCGTGGACGATGAGGCCAACATCGTCGAGCTGCTCTCGGTGAGCTTGAAGTTCCAGGGATTCGAGGTCATCACCGCCACCAACGGCGCTCAGGCCCTGGACCGGGCCCGCGAAGCCAAGCCCGACGCGGTGATTCTCGACGTGATGATGCCCGGCATGGACGGGTTCGGAGTCCTGCGCCGGCTGCGCGCCGACGGCATCGATGCCCCCGCGCTGTTCTTGACGGCACGAGACTCGTTGCAAGACAAGATCGCCGGCTTGACCCTCGGTGGCGACGACTACGTGACGAAGCCGTTCAGTCTCGAAGAGGTGGTGGCCCGGCTGCGGGTCATCCTGCGCCGCGCCGGCAAGGGCAGCAGCAACGAACCGCGCAATGCCCGGCTGACGTTCGCCGATATCGAGCTCGATGAGGAAACCCACGAAGTGTGGAAGGCCGGCCAGCCGGTCTCGCTGTCGCCCACCGAGTTCACGCTGCTGCGCTACTTCGTCATCAACGCCGGCACCGTGTTGAGCAAGCCGAAGATCCTCGACCACGTCTGGCGCTACGACTTCGGCGGTGACGTCAACGTCGTGGAGTCGTATGTGTCGTATCTGCGTCGCAAGATCGACACCGGGGAGAAGCGGCTGCTGCACACCCTGCGCGGGGTGGGCTACGTGCTGCGCGAACCGCGCTGAGATGGCCGGTCGGTACCGCCGCGGCGTGCCCTTACGGGTGGGCCTGGTAGCAGCAACCCTGGTCCTGGTCTTGTGCGGCCTGCTCGGGTCGGGGATCGCGGTGACCTCGATCCTGCGCCACAGCCTGGTCAGCCGTATTGATTCGACCTTGATGGACGCGACCCGCACCTGGGCGCAGGCGCCGTGGAAGCACACGACGTCCAACGGGCAGGGCTTCGATCCGGCCCGGCCGCCGTCGAAGTTCTACGTGCGGGCGATCAGCCCCGATGGCCACCCCATGACTGCGATCAACGACCGCAACGCCGAGCCCGCGCTGCCCGCCAACAACGACGTCGGCCCCTATCCGACGACGCTGCCCTCGGTCAGCGATTCGGACATCCAGTGGCGCGCGGTGACGGTGCGCGGGCCGCAGGGCGGCATCACGACGGTGGCCATCGACCTGTCCGACGTCGACCACACGGTCCGGTCGCTGGTCTGGTTGCAGGCCGGAATCGGCACCGCGGTGCTGATCGTGGTCGGCATCGCCAGCTTCGTGGTGGTGCACCGCAGTCTGCGGCCACTCGCCGAAGTCGAGCAGACCGCGGCGGCGATCGCCGGGGGACAGCTGGACCGCCGCGTCACCGAGCGTGACCCGCGGACCGAAGTGGGCCGACTTTCCTCGGCGCTCAACGGAATGCTGTCGCAGATTCAGGAAGCGGTCGCGTCCTCGGAATCGTCGGCCGAAACCGCGCGCGATTCCGAGGAACGGATGCGGCGGTTCATCACCGATGCCAGCCACGAACTGCGCACCCCGTTGACCACCATCCGCGGGTTCGCCGAGTTGTACCGCCAGGGCGCCGCGCGCGACGTCTCGATGCTGCTGTCGCGGATCGAGAGCGAGGCCAGCCGAATGGGCCTGTTGGTCGACGACCTGCTGATGCTGGCCCGCCTGGATGTGCAGCGTCCGCTGGAACACAACCGGGTGGACCTGCTGGCGCTGGCCAGCGATGCCGTGCACGACGGGCGCGCCATCGACCCCCAGCGCGCCATCACGATGGAGGTGTTCGACGGGCCCGGCACCCCGGAGGTGTTGGGCGACGAGCCGCGCCTGCGTCAGGTGCTGAGCAACCTCATCGCGAACGCGATCCAGCACACGCCGGTGACCGCTGACGTCACCATCCGGGTCGGCACCGACGGCGATGACGCGGTCCTCGAGATCGTCGACAAGGGGCCCGGCATGAGCCAGGAGGACGCGGACCGGATCTTCGAGCGCTTCTACCGGACCGATTCGTCGCGGGCGCGGGCCAGCGGCGGCACCGGGCTGGGATTGTCGATCGTCGACTCGTTGGTGAAAGCCCACGGCGGCACCGTCCGCGTGACGACGGCGCCGGGGGAGGGCTGCTGCTTCCGTGTGGAGCTGCCCCGGGTCAGCGATGTGGTCGCTCAGGTCAGCTGAGGCCTTAAAACGCAGCGCCCGGCGCCCGGTCGCATTGAGCCTGCGCTGAGGGTGACGACACGCCGCACGGCCGCGCCCTGGACGCAGAATCAGTGCAAAGAGATTTGCGCCAGCGCCGCCTTGATCTTGGCCTGCGCCTCGTCCAACGACTCGGGTGAGGGGTTGCGGTCGACGTGGGCGAACCCGAAGTCGCTGAGGTTGCGGGCGGGGAAGACGTGGACGTGCAGGTGCGGCACCTCCAGCCCGGCGATGATCACGCCGGCCCGGTCGGCCGAGAAGGCCTTCGTCACGGCCTTCCCGATCAGCTGGCTCACTTCCATGACGCGGGCGAATGCCGGCGGGTCCACGTTCTGCCATTGATCGATCTCCGCGCGGGGCACCACCAGGGTGTGGCCTTGCGTCATCGGCTCGATCGTCAGAAACGCGACGACGTCGTCGTCCTCGTAGACGAAGCGGCCGGGGATTTCACGGTTGATGATCTTGGTGAAGATCGATGCCATTGCCCCAGCATAGGTTCGGCCCAGGCAATAGGGTCATCCGCGTGCAGGTACGGATCGCGCGACGCACCATGCTCGCGCTGGCGGCGGCCGGCGCACTCGGTGCGTCGCTGCCGGCCTGCGGTGCCGAAGAAGACGAGCCCTACGAGCTGACCTCCTACGGCTACGATTCCGACGTCTCGGAGCCAGGAACCCCCGAGACGCCCAAGTCTCCTGGCACCCTCCCGGCGCAGGCTTCCGTGAAAACGGAGTGGTTGCCGCCGGTGGGCAGGCAGACCATGCCGAACTGTTTCGTGTGGGCCACGGTGTACGGCCTGGCGACGTTCCACGCCGCGCGCGAAAGCAGTACTCCGCCAAGCACTCCGGCCCGCCGCGCCGGCCCCGACTACGCCTACATCCGGTATCAGCTGGCGAACAAGCTCACCGAGAACACGTGTAAGGGCGGCCAAATGGTCAAGTGCCTGAACTGGTTACAGGAAAACGGTGGGACGCCGTCCCTGGCGGTGGCGCCCAACATCGGCAGGCGAAAGTCCACTACGTCGTGTGAGGCCAACTGGTCCGACTACGGTGCGCGCATCATCGACCCCGACCCGATGTTTCGGATTCCCGGGCACAAATTGATCAGGATCACCGGACCCGACGGGCTGAACCACCTGAGGACGGTCATCGCAAAGGGCTCGCCGGTCGCGTTCGGCGTCAACCTGTACAGCGACTTCCCGCGCTATCGCGGAACTCCGTCCCCGTATGTCGGCAACGGGCAGTGGATGCTGAACGCCTCCGGCAAGAAGGCCGGTCACGTCATGGTCATCACCGCCTACGACGACAACAAGAGTTCCGGCGCCGTGCGAGTCCAGAACAGCTTCGGAAAGCGTTGGGGCGAAGAAGGATTCATGTGGATGGCCTATGAAACTCTGGCCAAGATGGCGCAGGGAACCGGGGTGTACATCCCTGACCGGGTCTAGCGCCGCGCGGCGGCGCGGCCGAATTGTTAACGCACCGTTGCCGTGTCGTGTTCAAGGACCGCCAAAATCCCAGGTGACCTAATTAACGGGAGGCGACCTTGGTGCGTTTTCCCAAAGCGCTGCTGGCGATTCCGGTGGCGGTGCTCACCGCATGCGCGGTGTCCCTGGTACCCGCAATCACGCCGGCCCGGGCCGCCGATGCGTTCGGGCCGCTGGGCCCGCCCAACCCGTACATGGCGCCGAACGGCCTGGCCTCGATGCACAACGACGCCGGATCGGCAGATGCGGGACCGCTTCCCGGTCCCGGTGCACGCCTGGCGCCGGTCTTCGCCTACCCGTTGTTGGCGGCCTGTCCGACGATCACCCAGGGCACCGACGGTCTGGTGCTGGCGCTGTGCACCACGATCACCCAACAGGCTCCGGTGCTGCATCTGATCGATCCCGGTGGCATCCTCCCGCAGATTATTCCGTTGGCCAGCATGGACATTGTCAAAGGCGGCCTGCTGGGCGGCGTCTACGCCTATCTGGACAACAACAACGAGATGGTGCTGATCGACGGCAACAACCGCTTGCTGCGCATCACGCACGCGAAGGATGAACGGGGCCGCTGGCAGTTGGGCGTCACCCAGAACACCGATCTGTCCAGCGTCATACCGCCCGGCGACAGCTCCGTCGGCGTCGTGCCCGACTATCAGGGCAATGTCTGGTTCGCGACCGCCGGCGGCGTGGTCGGCGTCGCGAAAGCCGCTGGGGGCGTTGCCAGTCTGCAGCTGCCCGCCGGACAGCAGGTGGCCAACAGCATCTCGGCATCGCCACTTAACCGCATCGCCGTGGCCACGACCTTCGCGATCTACGAGATCAACCTCAACGGCGGTGGCAACCCCCAGGTCATGTGGAGCCAGAACTACGACCGGGGACCCGCCCGCAAGCCCGGCCAGCTGAGCTGGGGAACCGGTTCCACCCCAACCTATTTCGGTCCCACCGGCGCCGATTACGTGACCATCGTCGATAACGCCGAGCCGCAGGTGCACGCCATGGTCTACCAATCCGGCACCGGCAACGTGGTCTGCCAGCAGACCGTTCTCACGCAGGGCGGACCGGGCAGCGAGAACTCGCCGATCGGAGCCGGCAACTCGATGTTCATCGCCAGCACGTACGGCTATCCCTATCCGGCGGTCCCGCCGGGCGCGGGTCCGGCGGTGCCGCCGACGGCGCCGTTCGTCGGCGGGATGACCCGGGTGGACATGGACAGTCCGGGTCCGGGTTGTCATACCGTGTGGGAGAGCAAGGTTCGTAGCGCCGCGCTGCCGCACCTGTCCACCGGCGACGGCCTGATCTACACGATCACCCGGATCGGGCTCGACCAGACCACGCCGTTGGACGTGTTCGCCTACGCGGTCATCGACCCGTCCACCGGCAGAGTGGTGCATCAGCAGCCGAAGTCGGCCACCATCCTCAGCGACCCGATTCAGACGGCGTGCATGGTGCTGATGGGCGGCAAGATCATGCAGGGAAACATCACCGGAATCGGGCGCATCGGCTGATCGCCGAGCAGACGGGTCACTCCTGCGCGAACTTCATCATCTCGAGGTTCCAGTACCCGCGCATGCTGTTGATCAGCCCTTCGTCGTTGACGCGGTAGGTGAACACGCCGCGCACCTCGCTGGTGAAGCCGCCCTCGAACTTGCTGTGCAGCACCAGGATATGGGCGATCTCGTTGGGTGAGCTGGAGGGAAAGGTCTCCTCGCAGGTGATCGTCAGCTGATTCGCCGCGATGTTGGTGTCGTAAAAGGTGGCGACGCCTTCCTTGCCCTTCACTCCGGTGCCGTCCGGATTGGTGACGGACTTACCGATCGGGTCCTCGACGACCACGTCGTCGGCCATGAGCGCCAGCCAACCCTCCCGGTCGTGGGCCTGCACGCAGCGCCAGGACGACTGCGACGCGGTCAGTGCCGGGGATTGGGTCGTTTGCGTCATTGCGGATCTCCTTCTCTAGATTGCACACGCGGCGCGAGCGCCGTCTTCGGTGGCTTTGCGGATCAGGCCCAGCCCGGTGCAGTCACCGGCGGCGTGAATAGGGGTACCCGGCAGGGCGTCAGTCAGTGCGTCGAACATGCCGGTGTCCGGCTCGACGCTGCCGGCGATGACGACGCTGTCGGCGGCCAGTTGTCGCCTGACGCCGCCGGCCGGCGTGAACACCACCGCGTCCCGAGTGATTCGTTCGACCGCGGCGCGGACGTGGACGGTGACGCCCAACCGGTCCAGGCGGTCGGTGTGTTCGGTCTTGCGCTTGTTACCAATCTCGGGGGCGATGTCCTTGCCGCCCTCCAGTATCGACACCAATCGTCCACGCGCCGCGAGGAATTCGGCCAACTCAAGGGCCACCAGGTCGCCCCCGATGACGGTCACCCGGTGACCGAACGGCATCCAGGCGCGGCTGGCCATCCGCACCGCGCCCGGCCGCACAAACCGCCGGCCGTCAAGCATTTTCCGCAGACCGGGGCCGGTGTGCACGTGCGGTAGGTCGGCGCCCGGTAGGGCCGGCACGGCGACCCGGCCACCGGTGGCCACCACGACCGCGTCCGGTTCCGATGCGGCGACGTCGTGTGCCGAAACATTGCGGCCCAGAAGCACTTCGGTGCCGCTGAGTTCGATCTCCCGGCGCAGGTATCGCAGGAAGGGCTGGTTCTCGGGGTGCAGCATGCTTGCCCAGCGCAGTGCTCCGCCCAGTTGCCGGCCACGCTCGAAAAGTGTCACACGGTGCCCGCGTTCGGCGGCCACCCGCGCCGCTTCCAGCCCCGCCGGTCCGCCACCGATCACCGCCACCCGTTTGGCACGAGCCGCGGCGGGTGCCGCGAGCACGCGTTCCCTGCCGGTCCGGGGATTCACCGCGCAGTCGACCGAGAAGCGTTGTTCCATTGCGTCGATGCAGTTTTCGCAGGAGATGCACTTGCGAACCCGCTCCAGCTGTCCGCGTCCGAGCTTGGCCGGCAGGTCGGGATCGGCCAGCAACGGACGGCCCATGGCGATGAAGTCGGCGCGCCCGTCGGCCAGGATCTGCTCGGCCCGGACGGGGTCGTGGATACGGCCGACGGCGATCACCGGGACGTCGACGACCTGCTTGACGGCAGCAGCGGCGCTTACGTTGACCTCGTCACCGTCGTCGGCGCCGTTGACCATGCCGGTGACCAGCCGGTCGATCACACCACCGCTGACGTGGAACGCATCGACGCCCGCCGCAACGAGTTCCGGTGCCATCCGGGCGGTTTCGTAAATGGGCCGCCCGCCCGCGACGCGCTCGTACCCGGAGATGCGCAAGGTGATCGGCAGGGCGTCGCCGATTTCGGAGCGGATCGCGGACAGCGCTTCCAGCACCACCCGCAGCCTGCCGTGCGCGGTGTGGCCGCTGTAGCAGTCGGTGCGCCGATTGCGTTGCGGCGCAAGGAAGGATCCCAGCAGCATGTAGCCGTGTGCGGCGTGCAGCTCGATACCGTCGTAGCCCGCTTCGACGGCCCGGCGCGCGGCGGCTTTGAACAGATCGAGCACCTCGGTGAGTTGCGCACTGGTGATCTCCACCGACGGACGGCCGGTGAGGTACGACGGAATCACCGACGGCCCCAGCGACGTCGCGCCGAACATCTCCGGTCCCAGTCCGTCGGGCCCGGCGTGCACGATCTGCGGTTGGATCTTGGCGCCGTGTTCGTGCACCTCGTCCACCAATGCCCGGTGCGCGTGCACAGCGTCGTCGGTGCCCAGGTGCAGACCGCTCGGCGTTTCCGGGTGCTGCGGGTCAACTCCGGTGGCGCCCAACGTGATCAGACCGACACCGCCCCTGGCGCGGGCGGCGAAGTAGTCACGGGTGCGCTGGGATGGTAATCCGTCCGGGGTGCCGTACATCGTCTCCATCGGAGACATGACCACCCGGTTGCGCACCGTCATGGCGCCGATTCGCCCCGGCGCCAACAGGTGCGGAAAGCTGGTCACTCAGGACCAGGGTTACCGATCAGCGTCCGTGTAGCGGATGACGCCGCGAATGTTCTTGCCCTCCAGCATGTCCTGGTAGCCCTCGTTGATCTGCTCGAGGCGGTACTGGGTGGTGACCATGTCGTCCAGGTTCAGCTTGCCGGCCTTGTACATCGACAGCAGCTGCGGGATGTCGAACTGCGGGTTCCCGCCGCCGAAGATGGTGCCCTGCAGGTTCTTCTGCATCAGCGTCAGCATCGCGAGGTTGAGGTTGACGTTGGTGTCGAGCAGGCTGCCGATGGCGGTCAGCACGCAGGTGCCGCCCTTTTGGGTGATGTTGAGGTAGTTGTCGATGTCGGCACCGTGCAGCTCGCCGACGGTGACGACCACCTTGTGGGCCATCAGCCCGTAGGTGACCTCCATGATGCCCATCAGCGCGGCGTTGATGTCGGGGTAGACGTGGGTGGCACCGAACTTCAGCGCTTGGTCGCGCTTCCACTCCACCGGGTCGATCGCGAAGATGTAGCGGGCGCCCGCGGCGACCGCGCCCTGCAGGGCGGCCATGCCGACTCCGCCGACGCCGACGATCGCGACGTCCTGGCCCGGCCGGATGTCAGCGGTGCGGACCGCCGAGCCGTAACCGGTGGTGACGCCGCAGCCGACCAGCGCGGCCACCTCGAACGGGACGGACGGGTCGATCTTCACCACCGAGCTGCGGTGCACGACCATGTACGGGGAGAAGGTCCCGAGCAGCGTCATCGGGAAGACGTTCTGACCGCGGGCCTGGATGCGGAAGGTGCCGTCACTGACGGCCGCGCCGGCCAGCAGTCCGGCGCCGAGGTCGCACAGGTTGCGCATGCCGGACTGGCAGGTTGGGCACTGCCCGCAGGACGGGATGAAGGACAGCACGACGTGGTCGCCCGGGGCGATGTCCTCCACGCCGGGGCCGACCTCGGTGACGATGCCGGCGCCCTCATGGCCACCTAGCACGGGGAAGCCGGCCATCGGGATGCCGCCGGTCACCAGGTGGTGATCCGAGTGGCACATGCCGGCCGCTTCCATCTGGATCTTGACCTCGTCCTTGGCGGGGTCGCCAATTTCGATGTCCTCGATGGACCACGGTTGGTTGAATTCCCAGATCAGTGCGCCTTTTGTCTTCACGGTGGACCTGACCCCATTTCGCCTTTGAATTGAGTAGTGCCTGGCCCCATGATGCCCGGCACGGTGGTGATGAGTGCCACAGGGCACTCCTGAGGTGTCAGCATAGCGCGTTTAACAAATCAAATGCTTGGTTGGGTGCGGCTGACAGTTGGGCCGGCTCACCAGATGGGTGCCGGCGCCTCACCCAGGGGGTAGTAACCCGGCAATTTCTCGCCGGCCAGGCTGCGCTCGATGCGCTTCTGCATCCCCGGGGACAGCTTTCCGGCCTTCATCAGGTCCAGGTAGAGGGCCTGGACGTGGCCGAAGTCGAAGAAGTCGCGTTGCCACTCGATCTTGGCGTCGCCGTTGAGCCGGAACCAGCTACCGCCGATGCCGTAGATCTCCGAACGGCCGCCGTCGGAGTCGATGGCGACCTGTTTCCAGAACCCGACGATCTCGCCCTGCTTGTCGTCGATGAGGACTTTCTGGTACGGGTACTGCCAGTTCTCCAGCCCCTCCATTTCCAGGCCGAGGGCGATGTCGCGGATCTCGTCGATGCCGACGCACATCACGTCCTCTTTGGGGCCGATGTTCCAGCCGTAGGTCGCGTCTTCTGCGTAGAAGTCGGCCAGCGGTTTCCAGTCGCCGTTCCGCTCGGCCTCCCGGTTGACCTCCAGCCAGCGCTCTACCCAGTCTTCCAGGACCTCGCGGGGGTGTGACGCCATCAGCTTTCCTTCTCTTTGATGAACAGGGCTTGGGTGGGACAAGATTCGACGGCCCGCTCGACCTCGTCGCGGGCGTCTTCCGGCGGCTCGGCGTCGATGATCTCGACCTTGCCGCGCTTGGGCACCCGGAAGTAGTCCGGTGCCTCCAGCTCACACATGGCGTGCCCCTGGCACAGGTCCAGATCCGCTTCAATCCTGAATGCCATCTTGGATCCCCTTGCGGTTATGCCTGAGCGCGCTTGCGGTAGCGGACCTTGGCGGGCCGGGCCAGCTGCACCACCATCTTGGAGTGGTCGTTGTGGTAGCTGTCGGCGGGTTGCGCCATCTCGAACTCGTACTCGCGCAACAGAACCGAGAAGATCGCCTTGATCTGCATCTGGGCGAACGCGGCGCCCACGCAGCGGTGCCGACCGGCGCCGAACGGAATCCAGGTCCAGCGGTTGACCAGGTCTTCCTGCCGGGGCTTCTCATAACGGTCCGGATCGAAAGCGTCGGGATCGGGGAAGTCCTCCGGGATCCGGTTGGAGATCGCCGGGGACGCGGCGACGAAGTCGCCCTTGTGAATCGGGTATCCCTCTACCTCGAACTCGCCCTGGGCCACCCGCATCAGGATGATCAACGGCGGGTGCAGCCGCAGCGTCTCCTTGAGCACGTTCTCCAGCTTCGGGATCTGGCGCAGCGCATGGAAACTCACCTCCTGGCCGTCGGCGTACAGTTCGTCGAGTTCCTTGACGACATCCGCGTAGGCCTCGGGGTGGCGCATCAACTCGATCAGCGTCCAGGCCGAGGTGCCCGAACTGGTGTGGTGGCCGGCGAACATCAGTGAGATGAACATGCCGGTGACTTCGTCGGCGGAGAACCGGAGGTTGCCGTCCTCGTCCTTGATGGACACCAGCACATCGAGCATGTCGCGATCGCTTTTGTCCATGGGCGGGTTGGCAATTCGCTGGTCCATGATCTCCTGCACCAGCGCCACCAGGCCCACGCGGGATTCGTCGCGGATGCGGAAGCTCTCGATCGGCAGATAGGGATCGACGTAGCACAGCGGGTCGGTGCCCCGTTCCAGCTGGTGGTAGAAGTGCGCGAACCGGGAGTCCAGCTGGTTGCGGAACTTCAACCCGATCAGGCAGGCGGTCGAGGTGTAGATGGTCAGCTCGGCGAAGAAGTCGAGCAGGTCGATCTCGCCTTCGTCGCCCCAGTCGGCCACCATCTTTCGCACTTCGCCCTCGATGGTGACGGCGTGGCCCTTCATGTGTTCGCCACGCAGCGCCGAGTTGTGCAGCATTTCCTTGCGCCGCTCCGGACTGGCGTCGAACACCACGCCCTTGCCGAAGATCGGTGTCATGAACGGGTAGGCCTCGGCCTGATCCAGATCCTCGTCGGCCGAACGGAAGAAGAACTCGTTGGCGCCGGCGCCGGTGAGCAGGATGACGTGCTTGCCGGCCAGCTGGAACCAGCCGACGTCGCCGCATTCGTCGCGCACCCGCTGCATCAGACCGATCGGGTCGGTGCGGAACTCTTCGAGATGGCCGTGTTCTCCTTCGCCGCCGGACACCCGCGGCACGGTCGCTGTACGAGTCATGAATTCAGCGCTTTCTCATCGACTTTCAGTTGCTGGCGCTCTTTGGTGGTCGTCAACGGCGCTTCGGGCTGAAGCTCCATGTTGACCACGAACCCGCCCCGCGGCGTCTCGGCGACGAAGGTGATCGCCCGCGCCAGATCGGAAGCCCGCAGGAAGTAGTCGTGCCGCGCCTGGCCCCATTTGGCCCAGTCCTCGAGCGCCGGGCCGATCAACTCGGCAGGCAGGCTCCAGCCCATTCCCGTCTTGGTCGGGCCGGGGTGGACGATCGATGCCCGCACGCCGGTGCCCTCCAGCTCCATCTGCAGGTTGGTGACCATCGCGATCAGTCCGGCCTTGGCCGCCCCGTAGGCGCCCATGTGCGGGCGCTGCCGCAATGCGACGTCGGAACCCACGAAGATCAGGTCACCGCGCTGACGCTCGAGCATCCCCGGAAGCACGGCCGTGGCAAGCCGATTCGCCCCGATCAAGTGGATCTGCAGCTGCGATTCGAAAGCCTCGCTGTCGATCTCGTGCAGCTTGCCGAAATACGTGTCACCGGCGCCGGCGACCAGCACCTCGATGTCTCCGAGCTGCTCGGTGGCTTGCCGCACGAAGTCCTTGACCGACGCCGGATCGGTGACGTCCAGTGGCAGTGCCACCGCTTCGCCGCCCGCTGCGCGGATCTTGTCGACGAGTTCCTGGCACTTCTCCACCCGCCGCGCTCCCAGCGCCACCGGAAAACCATGAGCCGCAAGCTCAATCGCGGTCGCGGCACCGATACCCGACGACGCGCCCGCGACGATGGCGGGCCGGCGTGCGGGATGCGGCTCAAAGCGGGGCATCAGCGGACCTCCACGGTGACGGGTAAGTGAGCGAACCCGCGGACGTTGCTGGAGTGGACGCGGACGGCGTTGGCCTCGTCCACCTCGTATCCGCGGATTCGCTTGAACAACTCGGTCAGCGCTACCCGCGCTTCCATCCGGGCCAGGTGGGCCCCCAGACAGAAATGGGCTCCACTGCCGAAACTCAGAAGCTTCGAGCCGATGTCGCGGCCGATCACGAAATCGTCGGGTTGGTCGAACACGCGCTCGTCGCGGTGGGCCGAACCGGGTAACAGCAACAGCACGTCCCCTTCGGAAAGCGTGGTGTCGTAGAGCTCCAGCGGACCGGACACGGTACGGGCCAGGATCTGGCTGGACGTGTCGTACCGCAGCGTCTCCTCGACCCACAGCGGAATCCGAGACAGGTCGGTGTACATCGGCGTCAGCTGATCGGGGTTCTTGTGCCCCCAGAAGGCGGCGTTGGCAAGGAGTTTGGTGGTGGTCTCATTGCCCGCGATCACCATCAGGAACATGAACCCGAGGACTTCCTCGTCGGTGAGCCGGTCGCCGTCGATCTCGGCCTCCAGCAGCGCCGACGTCAGGTCGTCGGTGAGCTTCTTGCGGCGTTCGGCGATCATGCCCTGGTAGTAGACGATCAGGTTGATCGACGCTTCGATCGCCGAGGCCGGCACGTCGGTGACACCGTCTTCGCGGTGCATGACGCCGTCGGCCCAGGCGCGGATGCGGTCGCGATCAGCCACCGGCACGCCCATCAGCTCCGAGATCACGTCCATCGGGAGCTTGCCGGCGAATTCGGCGACGTAGTCGACGGTTCCGGACGCAGCCTTCTCCAGCATCACGTCGAGGTGCTGCACGGCGAGTTCGGTGACCCGGGGTTCGAGTTCGCGAATTCGCCTGGGAGTGAACCCTTTCGATACCAGGGTGCGCAGCCGTAGATGCGCCGGGTCGTCCATGGCCAGGAACGACATCGTCTTCGACGCGTGCGGGCCGCGCGAGACCGGGTCCAACGAGACTCCGTCGCGGTTGGACAGTGTGGTGCTGTTGCGAAAACCCTGGTGCACATCGCTGTGCCGCGAGACCGCCCAGAAACCGAGCGCTTCGTTGTGGTAGAGCGGCGCCTCGTCACGCAGCCGCCGGTAGTACGGGTACGGGTCCTCGTGGAAGTCGTAATCGTATGGGTCCAGAATCAATTCCGGATCCCCGACATGAATCGTCATGCATCACCGCCCTTTTCGGCCCCGGTCAGGATGAGGCCCACCACGTCGGCCAACCGGTCGGCAATCTCGTGATAAGTGAACTCGCCGCTCCCGGCCTGAACCAGGGCGCCATAGAAGGCCATTTGCAACGCCGCGACGGTGCCGGCCTCGGCGCCGGGCCCGATGGCCGAGGCGATGCGGCGGTGGATCTCCGCTCCGATCCGGTCGCGCACGGCGCGTACCGCGGGGTCGGTGCCGCCGCCCAGCAACGCGGCCGTGCACGCCGCGCCAACTTCGGGTTCGTCGGCGACGACCAGCGCCAGGTGCCGCAACGCCTGGTCCACCCGGGTGTGCATCGCGACGTTGACGTCGGTGAAGAACGGCACATGCCGCACCAGATCGAGGTAAACCTCGGCGATCAGGTGGTTCTTGGACGAGAAGTACGTGTACGCGGTCGCCGGCGCCACTTTCGCCTTGGCCGCAACCATCCGGACGGTCAGGTCCGCGTAGGAGTTCTCCCGCATGGTCTCCATGCCGGCGGCCAGTACCTTCCGGAAGGTTTCCTCCTGGCGGCGGTTCCGCGGAGTCCTGCCGACCGGGTGCTGAGCCTGGTCGGCTACCGAAACCACAGCATCACTGGACACATGTCCAAACTAGAGGATGGCCGCGCCGTGAAGCAAGCCCCGTGCACGAATATGCACGTCAGGTACATCGAGTTGCCGGATTGCCGTTGGCCTGCGGATCGGCTCTTGCACCCGTGGCGACTGCGGCGCTATGGTTCGAAGGAACAATATCGGACAGTTGTCCATTCAGGATGAGGACTCGGCTTCGGACGGCTGAGCGCATGTGGTGGGAGTGGTAGATGGCCCTGTTGGCCGACGGCGTGAGTGCACTGTTCATCGACGGCAAATTCTCGGAAGGCAGCGCGGGCACCTTCCCCACTGCCAATCCGGCTACCGAGGAGGTGCTGGGCGTAGCGGCGGACGCCGACGCACAAGACATGGGCCGTGCCATCGATGCGGCGCGGCGTGCCTTCGACGACACCGACTGGTCGCGCAACACCGAACTGCGGGTGCGGTGCATCCGGCAGTTGCGCGAAGCGATGCAGCAGCACACCGAAGAGTTGCGCGAGCTGACGATTTCCGAAGTCGGCGCGCCGCGGATGCTCACCTCGATGGCCCAGCTGGAGGGTCCGGTCAATGACCTCGCGTTCGCGGCCGACACCGCCGAAAGCTATGTCTGGAACCAGGATCTCGGGCAGGCGGCCCCGATGGGCATCCCGACCCGGCGCACCATCGCCCGGGAGGCGGTGGGTGTCGTCGGCGCCATCACGCCGTGGAACTTCCCGCATCAAATCAACCTTGCCAAGTTGGGTCCGGCTCTCGCGGCGGGCAACACCATCGTGTTGAAGCCGGCGCCCGACACTCCCTGGTGCGCGGCGGTACTCGGCGAGCTCATCGCCGAGCACACCGACATTCCGCCGGGCGTGGTCAACATCGTCACCTCCAGCGACCACAGCGTGGGCGCGTTGCTCGCCAAAGACCCTCGGGTGGACATGATTTCGTTCACCGGCTCCACCGCCACCGGCCGCAGCGTGATGAGTGACGCGGCCGCCACCATCAAGAAGGTGTTCCTGGAACTGGGTGGGAAGTCGGCGTTTGTGGTGCTCGACGACGCCGATCTGGCCGGTGCGTGCGCGATGGCGGGGTTCACCGCGTCCATGCACGCCGGGCAGGGCTGCGCGATCACCACCCGATTGGTCGTTCCGCGGGCGCACTACGACGACGCCGTCGCGGCGGCGGCGGGAACCATGGCGGGAATCAAGCCGGGCGATCCCAATGATCCCGGAACCGTCTGCGGCCCAGTGATCTCCGCGCGCCAGCGGGACCGCGTGCAGGGCTACCTGGACTCGGCGATCGCCGAGGGCGGGACCTTCGCCTGCGGTGGCGGCCGGCCGGCGGGACGCGATGTCGGCTACTTTATCGAACCCACCGTGATCGCGGGTCTGGGCAACGACGCCCGGGTGGCCCGCGAGGAGATTTTCGGGCCCGTGCTCACGGTGATCGCGCATGACGGTGACGAGGACGCGCTGCGTATCGCCAACGACTCGCCATATGGTCTGTCCGGCACCGTTTTCAGCGCGGACGCAGACCGGGCCGCCCGGTTCGCGTCGCGGATGCGGGTTGGCACCGTCAATGTCAACGGCGGTGTCTGGTACTCCGCGGACGCGCCGTTCGGCGGATACAAGCAGTCCGGCAACGGCCGCGAAATGGGCCTGGCCGGGTTCGAGGAGTATCTGGAAATCAAAACCATTGCGACTTCAGCTAGTTGAAAGCCAACCGAGGGGATGCCACCGTGCAGTTTGAAAACAAGGTAGCCATCGTCACCGGGTCCGGTGGCGGTATCGGCCAGGCATACGTCGAGGCGCTGGCCCGCGAAGGCGCTGCGGTGGTGGTGGCGGACATCAACGCCGAGGCGGCCGAGGGGGTGGCCAAGCAGATCGTCGCGGACGGCGGAACGGCCATCAGCATCCCGGTGGACGTGTCCGACCCGGCGTCGGCCAAGGCGATGGCCGATCGCACTCTGGCCGAGTTCGGCGGAATCGACTATCTGGTCAACAACGCCGCAATTTTCGGCGGAATGAAACTCGACTTCCTGCTCACCGTGGACCCCGAGTACTACAAGAGATTCATGAGCGTGAATCTCGATGGCGCCCTGTGGTGCACCCGCGCGGTCTACAAGAAGATGGCCAAGCGCGGCGGCGGGGCGATCGTCAACCAGTCGTCCACGGCAGCGTGGCTCTATGCCAACTTCTACGGCCTGGCGAAGGTCGGCATCAACGGCCTCACCCAACAACTGTCCCGGGAACTGGGCGGCCAGAACATCCGGATCAACGCCATCGCACCCGGTCCGATCGACACCGAGGCCAACCGAACCACCACGCCCAAGGAGATCGTCGACGACATCGTCAAGGGACTCCCGTTGTCGCGCATGGGAACCCCCGACGACCTGGTGGGCATGTGTCTGTTCCTGTTGAGCGATCAGGCCCGCTGGATCACCGGGCAGATCTTCAACGTCGACGGCGGACAGATCATCCGCTCATGAGCGAACAGTTGAAGCTCGGATACATCGGCCTGGGCAACATGGGCGCGCCGATGGCGACGAAGATGACCGAATGGCCGGGCGGGGTGACGGTTTACGACATCCGCGCCGAGGCGATGGCGCCGCTGCTGGATAAGGGCGCCAACCGGGGCGACAGCGTGGCCGACATCGCGGCCGCTGACATCGTGCATATCACCGTGCTCAACGACGCGCAGGTGCGTGAGGTCGTCGGCGAACTGGCCGCCAGCGCAAAGCCTGGGACTGTCATCGCAATTCACTCCACGATCAGCGACACCACCGCTGTCGAGCTGGCGGCCGAACTCAAGCCGCAGGGCATTCACGTCGTCGACGCACCGGTGAGCGGCGGGGCGGCGGCGGCGGCCAAGGGCGAGCTCGCCACCATGGTCGGCGCCGAACGCGAGGTGTACGAGCGGATCAAGCCGGCCTTCAAACACTGGGCGGCGATGGTCATTCACGCCGGTGAACCCGGCGCCGGCACGCGGATGAAGTTGGCCCGCAACATGTTGACGTTCACCTCGTACGCGGCGGCGTGCGAGGCCATGAAGCTGGCCGAGGCGGCCGGGCTGGATCTGCAGGCGCTGGGCCGGGTGGTCCGCCACACCGACGCGCTCACCGGCGGTCCGGGCGCGATCATGGTGCGCGAGGACATGAACGACCTCGATCCGGAGAACTTTCTGTACCAGCCGTTCCTGCACACCCGGGGGTTGGGGGAGAAGGATCTGAGCCTGGCTCTGGCGTTGGGAGAGTCGGTTTCGGTCGACCTGCCGCTGGCGGAGTTGGCTCGGCAGCGGTTGGCTGCCGGCCTCGGAGTACCGCACGACGAAGAGAAAGACGCGTGATGGACGAACTGCGCCGCAAGGGCCTGGACAAGATGAACGAGGTCTACGGCTGGGAGATGCCCAACATCGAGGGCGATCCCTACTTCGACCTGACGGTGGACCACCTGTTCGGTTCCATCTGGACCCGGCCGGGGTTGTCGATGCGGGACAAGCGCATCATGACCCTGACCGCGGTCACCGCCATCGGCAATCGCGACCTGGCCGAGATCCAGATCAATGCCGCGCTGCTCAACGGCGAACTCAGCGAAACCGAGCTGAAGGAAATGGCTCTGTTCCTCACCCATTACCTCGGTTTTCCGCTGGGTTCGGCGCTCAACGGCGCCGTCGACACGGTCGTGGCCAGGCGCAAGAAGGCCGCGGCCAAGGGTGCGGAGGAAGACAAGAAGGCCAACGTCGAGCGCGCCCTGAAGATGAACGCGGGCGACTAGCCTTCAGTAGGGGCGACCTCCCGCCGGCATCACGTATTCCGAGATCGGCGCCGACACGCCATTGACCGACGTGCCGCCGTTGATGATGCCCGGCGCCATCTCGATCATGCTCTGCGGGAAACCGAAGGCCGGCCTGGTGAGAGCGTCCAGCCGCGCTATGTCGTCGGCCGTGAGGTTCACGTCCACCGCGCGCACGTTCTCGTCGAACTGCGAAAGCCGGCGTGCCCCAATGATGATGGACGTCACCGCCCGCTGCGCCTGCAGCCAGGCCAGCGCAACGCTGGAAACCGCGGTGTCGTGCGCCCGGGCGATGACCTCGAGTTCGTCGATCAGGGCGTACGTCTCCTCGTTGAGGAACGCGTCGACCATGGCACCGCGGCCGGACTCTTGTCGGTCGGCGTTGGTGCGGGTGTACTTCCCGCTCAGCACACCGCTTTTCAGCGGTGACCAGGGCGTGATGCCGAGCCCGAACTCGGCAGCCATCGGGACGAGTTCCTGCTCGACGGTGCGTTCCAGCAGCGAGTACTCGATCTGCAGGCCGACGAACGAGGACCAGCCGCGGAAGCGGGCAATCAGGTTGGCTTCCACGATTTTCCACGCCGGGGTGTCCGAGACACCGAGATAACGCACCTTGCCGGCCCGGACCAGGTCGTCGAGTGCGGCCATGGTCTCCTCGATGGGGGTGTTCTGATCCCAGATGTGCAGCCAGTAGAGGTCGATGTAGTCGGTCTGCAAGCGCCGCAACGAGTTCTCGCACGCCTTGATCACCGACTTGCGGCCGGACCCGCCGCCGTTGGGGTCGCCCGGGTAGAGATTGCCGCTGAACTTGGTGGCGATGACGACGCGATCGCGCCGTTCCGGATGCCGCCCGATGTGATCGCCGATGATCTTCTCGGAGTGGCTGCGCGTGTAGAAGTTGGCGGTGTCGATGAAGTTGCCGCCGAGTTCGAGGTACCGGTCGATGATCTGTTGGGACTCTTCGACGCTGGTGCCCCAGCCGAGGTCTTCACCGAAGGTCATCGCGCCCAGGCACAACGGGCTGACCCGCAATCCCGATCGACCGAGTGTCACGTACTGATCAAGAGGCATAGCGCCCGCTTTCTGGTAAGTTGTTCGACTATGCGATTGTTCATTAATAAACTAGTTCACGACTGAACGATCTGGCAAGTCGATGTCTGCAGTCGACGCGGCCAAAATCTGGTCGCTCAACTACCGGGTCCTGCTGTCGGTCATATCGTGCGCGGAACCCCGCATCAGTGCGCTTGGGCTGGAGTCCAAAGAGCTGTTCCTGCTCGCCGAGATCGACGAGCACCCTTACCCGGCGGAGCTCGCGGCGGCGTTGAGCATGCCCAAGGCAACCGTCACGCTCTACCTCAAACGGCTGGAAGCGGCGAAATTCGTGCGCCGTGAAATCGACCCCACCGACCTGCGGCGCCATCGCCTGCTGCTCACTCCGGAGGGGCGCCGGGCCAGCACCAAGGGGCTGGCGCTGCTCTCGGAAGAGTTCGACAAGCGCCTTAGCCGCCTCACCGTCGGGCAGCAGCACGACCTGAGGGACCTGCTGGAAAAGATTCTCTAGCGGCTTGCGGCTAGTCTGACCTGTCGTGCGCGTCCTGGTGATCGGCTCCGGTGCCCGTGAACATGCCCTGCTGCTGGCGCTCAGCAGAGACCCGCAGGTCACGGGGTTGATCGTCGCCCCCGGCAACGCCGGCACCACCCGGCTGGCCGAGCAGTACGATGTCGACATCAGCTCCGGCGACCAGGTCGTCGCCCTGGCGCGCAAAGTCGAGGCCGACCTGGTGGTGATCGGGCCCGAGGTGCCGCTGGTGCTAGGAGTGGCCGATGCCCTGCGCGCTGCCGGCATCGTCTGCTTCGGCCCCGGCAAGGACGCTGCGCGTATCGAGGGGTCCAAGGCCTTCGCCAAGGAAGTGATGGCCGCGGCCGGGGTCCGGACAGCGGCCAGCGAAATCGTGGACAACCCGGCGAATCTGGACGCCGCCCTCGAACGTTTCGGACCGCCGGCCGGTGACCCGGCCTGGGTGGTCAAGGACGACTCGCTGGCTGCCGGCAAAGGCGTCGTGGTGACCGCCGATCGCGACGCCGCACGCGCGCACGCGGCCGGTCTGCTCGAGTCGGGTCATCCAGTGCTGCTCGAGTCATTCCTGGACGGCCCGGAGGTCTCGCTGTTCTGCGTGCTCGACGGCGCGACCGTGGTGCCGCTGCTGCCCGCACAGGACTTCAAGCGGGTCGGCGACGGCGATGCCGGCCCCAACACCGGCGGCATGGGTGCCTACGCACCGCTGCCCTGGCTGCCCGACGACGTTTACCGCGAGATCGTCAGCCGCGTCGTCGAACCCGTTGCGGCCGAACTCGTCCGGCGCGGTAGCCCGTTCAATGGACTGCTCTACGCCGGCCTGGCGATTACCTCCAGCGGTCCCGCGGTGGTCGAATTCAATTGCCGTTTCGGCGATCCGGAGACCCAGGCAGTTCTGGCCCTGCTGGAAACGCCGCTCGGCCAGCTGCTGCACGCGGCCGGCAGCGGAAAGCTGGCCGACTTCGAACAGTTGCGTTGGCGCGATGGTGCCGCGGTGACGGTGGTGCTGGCGGCCGAGAACTATCCCGGGCGGCCACGGGTCGGCGACGTCATCGTCGGTTCCGAAGCCGAGGGTGTACTGCACGCCGGCACCACCCGCCGCGACGACGGAGCGATCGTCTCCGCCGGAGGACGGGTGCTGTCGGTGGTGGGTACCGGCGCCGACCTGTCCGAAGCCCGCGCCCGCGCGTACGAAATTCTTGGCTCGATTCGATTGCCGGGCAGCCACTTTCGCACCGACATCGGCAAGCGCGCCGCCGAGGGAAAGATCAGCCTGCAGTAGCCGGGCGGCCTATTGCTGGTACTGGGGACAGTAGACAGTGATCGCCGCGTTCACGCCGGCGGCAGCCTGGGCGGGGGTGACGGTGTTGTTGCCGTTCACCGTCGCCTGAACGGAATCGTTTGGCGTTGCACCGTTTTGCAGGCTCGTGCACACGGCGCGGCCGGTCGCGGCGGCCGTGGTCGGGTCGGTCACGGTGAGGCCGGGGATGCCGGACACCATGTTGACGAAGGCCTGGTCCGGGTCGGGCGGCCGTTGCGGCGGTGGCGGTGTTTGCGGGACGGGCGCTTGCGGGGCAGGCGCTTTCGGCACCGGAGCGACCGGTGCCGAAACAGCGGCCGGGGCTGAAGCATGGGGGCCAACGGAGGCCGGGGCAGGCGCGTGCGGCGCAGCGGAAGCCGGCGCGGGTGGCGGCGGTGGCGGCGCGTCGTTGGGCGGTGGCGGCACTGGCGCCGCGGGCGGTGCCGCCTCCGCGGCCAGCTGAGCCCGCGCCGTGACCGGTGCCGCAACGGGCGCGCCGACGTCCGGTTTGTCGTCGGCCGGGTAGCTACTGGCACCGACGCCGACCAGCGCGACCGCTGTTGCCGCGGCCGCGAAGATCCGCCGCCTCCGGCGTTGCGGCTCAGCGGTGGCTGCCGCGCTGGCGGGCTTGGGCGTGAGCGTGGGTGTTCTGACTGCCAGGGGTCTGGGCATGGTCCAGACCGAGTTGGTTGATTGTCCGATGGCGTGCACTGCGCGGGTGAATGCGTCGGCGAAGTGGGTGCATCGGTCGAATCGTTCGGTGGGGTCTTTGGCCAGGGCGATGGCGAAGACCGGGTCGAAGGCCGTCAGGGTGGGGCGGATTTCGGCGAGTTTCGGCGGTGGGGTGTTGAGGTGGCGGCTGATCACCACGGCGGGGTTGGTGTGGGGGAACAGCGGGGCCCCGGTCAGCAGGTGAAAGGCGGTGGCGGCCAGCGCGTATTGGTCGGCGCGGCCGTCGATGGGTTCGTCGGTCAACTGCTCGGGCGCGGCATAGGGGAAGGTGCCGATCATCATGTTGGTCGCGGTCAGGCCGCCGGTGTCGCCGATGGTGCGGGCGATACCGAAGTCACCCAACAGGATTCGCTGCTCCTCGGTGCCCGGGGCGGCGAGCAGAATGTTGGCCGGACCGACATCGCGGTGCAGCACGTCGTGATGGCGATGGGCGTAATCCAGTGCGGCCGCGATCGCTTCGATGATCACCCCGACCTGCGCGGCGGGCATGCCGGCCGGATACTGCTCGCGCAGCAGGCTCGCGGCGTCGGTGCCGTCGACGAAGTCCATCGCGATCCACAGTTGGCCGTCGGATTCGCCTCTGTCGTTGATGCGCACGATGTTGGGATGCCACAGCGCCGCGGCCAAGTCGGCTTCTTTGATGAAGCGCCGGCGGTAGGCCGGGTCGGCGCAGATGTCGTCGTTGAGTATCTTCAGCGCCTCCTGGCGCGGCAGGCGCGGATGCTGAGCGAGGTAGACCTCACCCATACCGCCGGCCCCCAACAACCGGTTAATTGTGTACCCGGCAAACACATCTCCGGCACCCAGGCCCACACCGGGACCCAGATGAACTGAGCTAATCATCGCACCGTCCGTAACAGAACATGCCGAGCGCAGCCTCGGCGCCAGCCCGCATTGCTGATCCGATGTTACCCGCCGATTCAACGGGTAGTCACGCTTAGTTTCCTATGAGTTTACCTTGCGTTCACCTTGACGTCCGGGGGCACGTGCGCGGGACACGGTCGACCGATGGATTCAGCAGCGGCCTCATGCCCGCGAGAACGGCAGCGGCGCAGGGAAATACGACAGCTAGTGCGGATATTGCGGACAGTAGACGCCGATGGCGGCGTTGACGCCCGCGGCAGCCTGCGCGGGAGTGAGGCCATTGTTCCCGTTGACGGTCGCCTGCACAGAATCATTGGGGCTTCCCCCGTTCTTCAGGCTCTTGCAGATCGCGCGGCCCGTTGCAGCGGCCGTTCCCGGGTCGGTGACGGTGAGCCCGGGAATGTGGGATAGCTGGTCGACGAATGTCTGGTCGCGATCGACCGCTGCCCGCTGCGGTGGGGGCGCGGGCGGTTTCACGAGCGGTGTGGTCGGAGCGGAAGCGGCAGCGGGTACCGAGGCGCCAGAAACGGGAGTCGGCGCAGGTAGGGGTGCCGGTACCGGTGCAGGTGCAGGTGCAGGTGCATTAAGTGGTGGTGCCAGCGCCACCGCATGTTGAGGCGTTGCCACACCTGCGGGCGAGGCCAGCGGTCTGCCGCCGGAGGGCTGGTATCCGCCGGCGCCGACCCCTACCAGGACGACGACCGCGGCGGCCGCCGCGACCCTCCGTCGGCGTCTTCGTTGTGGTGTCGCAGGCGCCGAGGTCGTCAGCGTGGGTTCTCTGACTGCCAGGGGTCTGGGCATGGTCCAGACCGAGTTGGTTGATTGTCCGATGGCGTGTACTGCGCGGGTGAATGCGTCGGCGAAGTGGGTGCATCGGTCGAATCGTTCGGTGGGGTCTTTGGCTAGTGCGATGGCGAAGACCGGGTCGAAGGCCGTCAGGGTGGGGCGGATTTCGGCGAGTTTCGGCGGTGGGGTGTTGAGGTGGCGGCTGATCACCACGGCGGGGTTGGTGTGGGGGAACAGTGGGGCCCCGGTCAGCAGGTGAAAGGCGGTGGCGGCCAGGGCGTATTGGTCGGCGCGGCCGTCGATGGGTTCGTCGGTCAACTGCTCGGGCGCGGCATAGGGGAAGGTGCCGATCATCATGTTGGTCGCGGTCAGGCCGCCGGTGTCGCCGATGGTGCGGGCGATACCGAAGTCACCCAACAGGATTCGCTGCTCCTCGGTGCCCGGGGCAGCGAGCAGAATGTTGGCCGGACCGACATCGCGGTGCAAGACGTCGTGATGGTGATGGGCGTAATCCAGTGCGGCCGCGATCGCTTCGATGATCACCCCGACCTGCGCGGCGGGCATGCCGGCTGGATACTGCTCGCGCAGCAGGCTCGCGGCGTCGGTGCCGTCGACGAAGTCCATCGCGATCCACAGTTGGCCGTCGGATTCGCCTCTGTCGTTGATGCGCACGATGTTGGGATGCCACAGCGCCGCGGCCAGGTCGGCCTCTTTGATGAAGCGCCGCCGATAGGCCGGGTCGGCGCAGATGTCGTCGTTGAGTATCTTCAGTGCCTCCTGGCGCGGCAGGCGTGGATGCTGGGCGAGGTAGACCTCACCCATACCGCCGGACCCCAACAACCGGTCAATTGTGTACCCGGCAAACACATCTCCGGCACCCAAGCCCACACCGGGACCCAGATGAACTGAGCTAATCAACGCACCGCCCCTCAACGGAAATCGCTGCATTGACGTTACCCAGTGAAGATCGCGAATCAGCTCTTCGTTTCCTGTGAGCTTGCCGTTAGTCGACTTTGGCGGCTTGCAACACCGCACCTCCGGATCAGAACGCGGCGACTTGCCCGTCCCGCCGTGGGTCGCTGGCCGCGAGATACCCGTCCTGCAGTCGCCAGATCGCCTGACAACTGCCGAACGCGTTGTAGTCGTCCACGGTCAGCAGGTCGTGTCCGCGCTGCCGCAACTCGTCGAGCGTCGCCGCGGGAAATCCCTTCTCGCAGGCCACTTGCAGGCCATCCACCCAGCGAAAGCGGGGGCCGTCGCAGGCCGCCTGCGGATTCTGGTCATAGTCCGCGATGCGCACCAGCACCTGCACGTGACCCTGCGGCTGCATCGGACCGCCCATCACCCCGAAACTCATCACCGGAGCCCCGTCTTTGGTGACGAAGCCGGGAATGATCGTGTGAAAGGGTCGCTTGGCCGGACCGATCCGGTTGGGATGACCCGGAGTCACCACGAAATTCGCGCCCCGGTTCTGCAGTGCGATGCCGGTGTCCGGCACCACCACTCCGGAGCCGAATCCCATGTAGTTCGATTGGATCATCGACACCATCAGTCCGGAAGCATCGGCGGCGGTCAGATAAACCGTGCCACCCCTTGGTGTTCCGGCCGAGGCGGGCTTTGCGCGCCGCGGGTCGATCAGCGCGGCCCGCTGACGGAGATACTCACTGTCGAGAAGTCGTTCGGTGGTCACGGTCATGTGGTCTATGTCGGCGACACACGCGTGCGCGTCCGCAAACGCCAGTTTCACAGCCTCGATCTGCAGGTGGACGCTATCGGCGGAATCAACCGGCAACGAGGATATGTCGAACTGGTCGAGGATACCCAGCGCCATCAAGGCGACGATGCCCTGACCGTTCGGCGGTATCTCGTGCACGGTGTATCCGCGGTATGCACCGCTGATGGTGCCGACCCAGTCGGCGCGGTGGGCCGCCAGGTCGCTGGCCCGCATCGTGCCGCCGTGCGCCGTCGAGTGCGCCTCGAGTCTGGCAGCCAACTCGCCGCGGTAGAACGCCTCGCCGCCGGATTCCGCGATCTTCTCCAGCGTGGCCGCATGGTCGGGGAACGTGAACAACTCCCCGGCTTTCGGTGCTCGTCCGTTCGGCAGGAAGGCCGCGGCGAATCCGGGCTGCGACGCGAAGACCGGAACCTGGGCCTCCCACTGCGACGCCACCATCGGAGACACCAGAAAGCCGTTGCGGCCGTAGGAGATAGCGGGCGCGAACAGCTGATCGAACGGCAGCCTGCCGAACCTCTCATGTAGCTGCATCCATCCCGACACGGCCCCGGGCACCGTCACCGAATTCCAGCCGAACGCCGGAACCCCTTGATCGCCAAAGTATTCCGGCGTCCACGTCGCGGGTGAGCGTCCTGACGCGTTGAGGCCGTGCAACTGCTCACCGTCCCAGACGATCGCGAACGCGTCCGATCCGATGCCGTTGGACACGGGTTCGACGATCGTCAGCGTGATCGCGGTGGCGATGGCCGCGTCGACCGCGTTGCCGCCGGCGGCGAGCATCGACAGCCCGGCCTGAGCGGCCAGCGGTTGAGAGGTACAGACCACGTTGGCGCCGAGTACGGGCGTGCGAGGCCAGGAGTACGGATTGTGCCAGCCGAAAGGTGCGCTCACATGACGACGGTAGACATGGTGACGACTACGCCGTCAATATCGGCGCCATCCACGTCATCTCGGCCGGCAGCTGCGAACTCCAGAACCCGCCGTCGTGACCGCCCGGTGAAAAACCGCCGGCCGGAGGGTTCGGCAGCTGAGCGATGAACTGCTTGGTCGCCGAATAGAACGGGTCGCTGTCGCCGCAGTCGATGCGGATCGGGATGGAACCCAGTGTCGGCATGCCCCACACCGAATTGGCCGCATAGTCGTCGGGCCCGTCGAAGGCACCGGGCGCGGCCGCGCCAGAGGACGTCCACAGCGCGGGGCTCACCGCGCAGATCGCCGCGGTGCGGCCGGGACCCAACCGTCCGCCGAGCAGCAAAGCTCCGTAGCCGCCCATCGACCAGCCCAGAAACCCCACCCGCGAGGTATCGAGACCGTGGCTGTCCAGCATCGGGATCAGCTCGTTCAGCACCATCGCCCCGGCGTCGTCACCGTCGGCCCGCTTGTGCCAGTAGCCGCCGCCACCATCGACTGAGACGACTGCAAACGGCGGCAACCCGGCGTTGACGGCCTGCGCCAAGCCCTGTTCGACGCCGCCGGCCATCACGGCCGCCGCGTCGTTGCCTTTCCCGTGCAGCGCTATGACCGGCCGCAGCGGTTTGGTCTGGCCCGGTGGGCGCGCGATCGCCCAGTTGGTCGATATCCCGCCCCGGGCGGCCGAGACAAACGAGCCCGTCAGCATGGTCGGGGCCGCCTGCGCGGGGGGTGCCGGATCCAGCGGCCGTGCCGGCGCCAATGGAACGTTTGTCCCAGTCCAGGAAACTGGGGCGGCGCCCGACGTCCGGGGCTGAAACAGCACGTCGAGCGCATATGCGCCGCCCGCGCCGCATGCGGCCGCGGCTCCGAGGCGCAGCACGGCGCGGCGGCTGATGTCTGGCATGCGGGTCATCATGCCATGTTCGTTTCGCGAAAATGGCAATGCAGTACCACTTTGACTGGCAGCATGGGTGGGCGTGACAGCAGCAGCAGTTACTCCAAAAGGAGAACGTCGGCGGTACGCGTTGGTAAGCGCTGCCGCCGAGCTGCTCGGCGAAGGCGGGTTCGAAGCGGTGCGCCACCGGGCGGTTGCCCGGAGGGCCGGCCTGCCGCTGGCGTCTACCACCTACTACTTTTCGTCCCTCGATGATCTGATCGCCCGCGCGGTCGAACACATCGGAATGATCGAGGTGGCGCAGTTGCGGGCCAGGGTCAACGCCCTGTCCCGGCGGCGCCGGGGACCGGAGACCACCGCTGACGTGCTGGTCGACTTGCTGGTGGGGGACGTATCCGGACCGGGGCTCGCTGAGCAGCTGATATCGCGATATGAGCGTCATATCGCCTGTACCCGCCTCCCCGCGTTGCGGGAGAGCATGCGGCGCAGCCTGCGCCAGCGCGCCGAAGCGGTCGCCGAGGCAATCGAGAGATCGGGGAGATCGGTCCAGATCGAGCTGGTGTGCACCCTGATCTGTGCGGTTGACGGTTCGGTGGTCTCCGCGCTGGTGGAAGGACGCGATCCGCGTACCGCGGCGATGGCGACGGTGATTGACCTGATCGAGGTGCTGGCCCCGGTCGATCAGCCGCCGGTGCGGGTCATCAGCACATCCCTGGGCAACGACGGCGTCGCGATATAACCCGTCGCGGCGTCGCCGTAGATGGTGATGTCGTCGGGTCGACGCTGCGCGTAGAGCGCTACATAGGCGCAGACCACGGCGTCGACGGGATCTTCGGCGCGCCGCAGTTGGCTCTTGCGCTGCGCCGTCAGGACGGCGTCGCGCAGCCGGATCCAGTCGGCGTGGTCGCGGACGCGCAGCGGTACCGGCGCGTCGGCCAAGGTCTCGACCAGATCCATCAGCCGCAGTAACTCCGACCTGAGCTGGTCGATGTCGCGGCCCGGCTTGGCTTTGTACTTCAGCGTGCGAGGCAGCTGGAACAGGGCGACCATCGCCGCGTGCGGATACACCTCGAGCGCGCGGCGGGGGATCGCCGAATACGGGTCGAGGTCCAGGTGCAGCGCTTGAGCGAGCCGCGCGGCCCGCGGCCCGTCGGCGAATTCGGGTTTGCCGGTGTTGGCCGGATGCGCCCCCGCCTCGAACCTGCGGAAATCCCGGTTGAGTGCGGTCTCTGCAGGGCGCTGGCCGGTCGGATTGGTCACCACCAGCGGCGCATCGAAACCCACCACGCACTCGGCGCGCACCCACGGACGCAACGCGTTTAGCACTTCGTCGTCGGTGCGGACCGCGCCGACGCTGACCAGGAGGCCGTCGTCGTCGACCACTGCGATCCCGGTCGGGTTGCGGCCGGCCCAGGCGAGATCGACGCCCGCGAAGTGCATGGCGGCATCATGTCAGTTGCGCCCCGCTCGCGCCGCACTCACGCCTTCCTGGGCCGCACTCGCACCGCACCTGGTGCCCCCGGTGAACGCCACCTGCGCCGCGGTGATCACTGCCCGGAGCGCGCCTCGCCGTGCCCGCCTCGCAGCGACACGGTGACTTGTCGCTGCGAGGCGGGCAAAGGAAGTGCCTTCCCGGCGCAGAGACTGCTGTGACAGTTGGGATTTGGCCGGGTCGGCGGCGGTTCGGCCCAGGCCCGCCCCCGACCGTAAGCTGTGTGTTCGTGAGCATTCCGAACGTGCTGGCCAACCGGTACGCAAGCGCCGAGATGGTGGCGATCTGGTCGCCCGAGGCCAAGGTGGTCGCCGAGCGGCGGCTGTGGCTGGCCGTGTTGCGGGCGCAGCTGGCGCTCGGGGTCGATGTCCCGGCCGAAGCAATCGCCGATTACGAGCGGGTTCTGGACAACGTCGATCTGGCCTCCATCGCGGCGCGTGAGCGAGTGCTGCGCCACGACGTCAAGGCCCGCATCGAAGAATTCAACGCGCTCGCCGGCCACGAGCACGTGCACAAGGGCATGACCAGCCGGGATCTGACCGAGAACGTGGAGCAACTGCAGATCCGGCAGTCCCTGGAACTGGTGTTCGCCCACGGGGTGGCGGTGGTGGCCCGGCTCGCCGAGCGGGCCGTGGCTTACCGCGACCTGGTGATGGCCGGGCGCAGCCACAACGTCGCCGCTCAGGCCACCACCCTGGGCAAGCGGTTCGCCTCGGCCGCGCAGGAGACGCTGATCGCGCTGACCAGGCTGCGGGAACTGATCGACCGCTACCCGCTGCGCGGCATCAAAGGCCCGATGGGCACCGCGCAGGACATGCTGGACCTGCTCGACGGCGACACGGCCAAACTGGCCGAGCTTGAGCAACAGGTTGCCGATTTCCTGGGCTTCGCAACGGTTTTGCACAGCGTCGGGCAGGTTTATCCCCGGTCGCTGGACCACGACGTGATCTCCGCGCTGGTCCAGCTGGGCGCTGGACCGTCGTCGCTGGCACACACCATCCGGCTGATGGCCGGGCACGAGCTGGTCACCGAAGGATTCGCCGAAGGCCAGGTCGGCTCGTCGGCCATGCCGCACAAGATGAACACCCGCAGCTGCGAACGGGTCAACGGACTGCAGGTGGTGCTGCGCGGCTACGCCTCGATGGCCGCCGAACTAGCCGGCGCCCAGTGGAACGAGGGCGACGTCTTCTGCTCGGTGGTGCGCCGAGTTGCGTTGCCGGACAGTTTCTTTGCCATCGACGGTCAGATCGAGACGTTCCTGACGGTGCTCGACGAATTCGGTGCGTACCCGGCGGTGATCCAGCGTGAACTGGACCGCTATCTGCCGTTCCTGGCGACCACCAAGGTGCTGATCGCCGCGGTGCGTGCGGGTATGGGCCGCGAATCCGCGCACCACGTGATCCGCGAACACGCGGTGGCCACCGCGCTGGCCATGCGGGAACGCGGCGCCGAGCCGGATCTGTTGGCACGGTTGGCCGCCGACGACCGGCTGCCGTTGGACCGGGCGGCGCTCGACGCCGCACTGGCCGACAAGGAGGCCTTCGTCGGCGCGGCCGGCGACCAGGTCGACAAGGTGGCCGCCGCCGTGGACGAACTGGTGACCCGCCATCCGGAGGCGGCCAAGTACGCGCCCGGGGCAATCCTGTGACCACGGCGGTGACGGGCATCGACTTCACCGATCTGGACAACTTCGCCGACGGGTTCCCGCACGAGTTGTTCGCCCTCCACCGCCGCGAGGCACCGGTGTTCTGGCACGAGCCCACCGACAACACCCCCGATGGCGAAGGCTTCTGGTCGGTGGCCACCCACGCGGAAACCCTTGAGGTGCTGCGTGATCCGGTGACGTACTCCTCGGTGACCGGTGGCTCCCGCCCGTTCGGCGGCACGCTGCTGCAGGATCTGGCGATCGCGGGCCAGGTGCTCAACATGATGGACGACCCCCGGCACTCGCAGATCCGGCGGCTGGTCAGCTCCGGCCTCACGCCCCGGATGATTCGCCGGGTTGAGGACGATCTGCGGGCGCGGGCACGCCGCCTGGTCGACGACGTGGTGCCCGGCGAGCCGTTCGACTTCCTGGTCGACATCGCCGCCGAGCTGCCGATGCAGATGATCTGCATTCTGTTGGGAGTGCCGGAATCCGAACGGCATTGGCTGTTCGAAGCGATCGAACCGCAATTCGACTTCGGTGGTTCGCGCAAAGCGGCGCTTTCGCAGCTGTCCATCGAAGAAGCCGGGTCGCGGATGTACACCTACGGGCAGGAGTTGATCGCCGCCAAGCGCGCGCAGCCCACCGACGACATGCTGTCGGTGGTCGCCAACGCCATGCTCGAAGACGAAGCCGCCCAAGCCTTGTCCGATCTCGAGGTGTACCTTTTCTTCAGCCTGCTGTTCAGTGCCGGGGCGGAGACGACGCGCAACGCGGTCGCGGGCGGACTGCTGGCGCTGGCCGAGCATCCGGACCAATTGCGTTTGCTGAGAGATGATTTCGAGTTATTGCCGACGGCCGTCGAGGAGATCATTCGCTGGACCTCGCCGTCGCCGTCCAAGCGCCGCACCGCGACCCGCGACGTCACGCTCGGCGGACAGCCGATCGAGGCGGGCCAGAAGGTGCAGATCTGGGAAGGTTCGGCCAACCGCGACGACACCGTCTTCGAGCGCGCGGCACAGTTCGACATCGCCCGTAAACCCAACCCCCACCTGGGGTTCGGCCAGGGAGTGCACTACTGCCTGGGCGCCAACCTGGCCCGGCTGGAACTCCGCGTGTTGTACGAGGAACTGTTGTCGCGGTTCGGCGCCGTCCGACTGGTGGAACCCCCGGAGTGGACACGCAGCAACCGGCACACCGGCATCCGGCACCTGGTCGTGGAATTGCACGCGGGGTAGTGAGACCGCCGCCCGACGTATTCGCCGCCGTCATGGCGACCGGGATACTGTCGATCGGCGCGGACCAGCACCACTACCTCAAGATCAGCGAAACCCTTGGCGTGCTGGCCACTTCCGGCCTGGTAGCCCTGCTTGCCCTGGCGCTGCTGACCCGCAGTCTCGCGTCGTGGGACCGCACCGACCCCGACGTGACGCTGCGGCTGTTCAGCTTCGTCGCGGCCTGCGCCGTGCTGGACAGTCGGCTGGCCGGCGTCGAACCCGTGGTGGTGGCACTCGCCGTCACGGCGTCGCTGTCCTGGCTGGCGCTGGTGGTGCTCACCATACGCAACATGGCCGCCAATTCCTGGACGGCACTGCGGGATCGGGCGCATGGCGCATGGGAACTGGGCAGCGTGGGCACCTCCGGGCTGGCGATCGTCGCGACCCAGGTAGCGCGGCACGAGCCCGGATGGTTCTGGGCCGCGGTGCCGCTGTGGGTGGCGGGACTGTGCAGTTACGGCCTGATGACGTGGCTGATTCTGTGGCGGGCGATCAACGAACGCGAGCATCTCGACGGCTTCGCGCCCGATTCGTGGATCCTGATGGGAGGGTTGGCCATTGCGACTCTGGCCGGGGACAGCGTCTACCGCCTGGCCCCCGGCTGGCTGGCCTCTCCGGTCCGGACGGCGACCGTGGTGACGTGGGCGGCCGCCACCTTGTGGATCCCGCCACTGATCTACTTCGGCCTGCAACGGATCAGCCGGCGACCCGGCACCCTGCAATTCGCCGGCATCTGGTGGGCCATGGTCTTCCCGCTCGGCATGTACTCTGCGGCCACCGCCGCCACGGCGGCCGAGCTCGGCAGGCCGACGCTGCGAACGGTGTCGCTGGTGTTCTTCTGGGTCGCGCTGACGACATGGGTGATCGTCGTCGTCGCCGGGCTGTTGAAGGTGCGGCGCGCAGCCTAGCCCGGGCCGACCGCCTAGGGCATGCGCAACCTGATCCCGGCCGCCCGCAGTTCCAGTGCGGCCAACCCGCGAATGACCATCGGATCCTCCTGGCGCCAGCCGCCGACCGGGTCGGCACTGACCGCCGCGAGCTTGGCGGGTGACCGGTTGGCCAACGCCCGGAACGCCAGCAGTTGCTGGCCGGCCGCCGTCGCCGCCAGGGCGGTCACCACCCACTTGCGCCGGAAGAACCGCCACCGCAGCAACAGCCAGGGCACGGTCACCGCCAGTATCGGAGGCGACGCGACCGCCAGCGCCAGCACCCAGGCCAGCCAGCTGGCCGTGTAATCCAGGCTGTGGCCCGCGCCCGCCACGTCCAGTGCCGCCTGGCTGGCCGCGTCGAGCGGCTTGCCGAGCGCATCGCCGAGCAGCGGAACGTTGTGGGCGCCGTGCCCCGCCGATGCCAGGTTGCCGGCCAGGTCCTTGGAGCCGCTCTCCACTTGCCGGCCGGCCTCGGCGATCGTCGCGATCGCGTCGTGCACCGCGATGCCGACGAACACCCAGATGACCGTCCACAGCGAAATGGTGATGTCGCTGATCAGTTGACCGAACAGGCGGAAGGGCCGGGTGGAGTACGGCAGGTACCTCGTCATGCCTCCGATACCAGCACAGCTCGCCCCCGAATGGTGCGGGCTCGCCCGATAGGCTGACCCGATGCGACCCCCTCTGTCCGATTACCAGCATGTAGCCAGTGGCAAAGTGCGGGAGATTTACCGGGTCGACGACGACCACCTGCTGTTGGTCGCCACCGACCGGATCTCCGCGTACGACTTCATCCTGGACAGCTCGATTCCCGATAAGGGCCGCATCCTGACCGCGATGAGCGTCTTCTTCTTCGGACTCGTGGACGCCCCCAATCACCTGGCCGGGCCGCCCGACGATCCGCGCATCCCCGAGGAGGTGCTCGGCCGGGCGCTGCTGGTGCACCGGCTGGAGATGCTCGAGGTGGAGTGCGTCGCCCGTGGCTACCTGACCGGCTCGGGGCTGCTGGACTACCAGGCGACCGGGACGGTCTGCGGTATCGCGTTGCCGCCGGGATTGGTGGAGGCCAGCAAGTTCGCCGAGCCGCTGTTCACTCCAGCCACCAAGGCGGAGCTGGGCAGCCACGACGAGAACATTTCGTTCGACCGGGTGATCGAACTGGTGGGCGCCGTGGTGGCCAACCAGCTGCGGGACCGCACCCTGCAGATCTACGTCCAGGCCGCCGACCACGCGTTGACCAAGGGAATTATCATCGCGGACACCAAATTCGAGTTCGGCACCGACCGCGACGGCAACCTGCTGCTGGCCGACGAGATCTTCACCCCCGACTCGTCGCGCTACTGGCCGGCCGATGAATACCGGCCCGGCGTGGTGCAGAACAGCTTTGACAAGCAGTTCGTCCGCAACTGGCTCACCAGCCCCGAGTCCGGCTGGGACCGCCACGGCACCGAACCGCCGCCGCCGCTGCCCGATGACATCATCGACGCCACCCGCGGACGTTATATCGAAGCCTACGAACGGATTTCGGGACTGCGCTTCGACGACTGGATCGGCGCATGACCGACGCGCAGGTGCCGCCCACCGCCAAACGCGTAGAGACGCGGCGCGAATTTCACGGCGATGTCTTCATCGACCCCTATGAGTGGCTGCGGGACAAGGACAATCCCGAGGTCATCGGCTACCTCGAAGCCGAGAACGAGTACGCCGATCAACACACCGCCCACCTGGAGTCGCTACGGCAGCAGATCTTCGACGAGATCAAGTCGCGCACCAAGGAGACCGACCTGTCGGTGCCGACCCGGCGCGGCGACTGGTGGTACTACGCAAGGACTTTCGAAGGCAAGCAGTACGGCGTGCATTGCCGTTGCCCGGTCACCGATCCCGACGACTGGAACCCCCCGCAATTCGACGAGCACACCGAGATTCCCGGCGAGCAGGTCTTGCTCGACGAGAACGTCGAAGCCGAGGGCCACGACTTTTTCACCCTGGGTGCGGCCAGTGTGAGCCTCGACGCCAATCTGCTGGCCTACTCGGTGGATGTTAAAGGCGACGAGCGATACACATTGCGGTTCAAAGATTTACGCACCGGTGAGGTCTATCCCGACGAGATCGCCGATATCGGTGCCGGGGCCACCTGGGCGGCCGACCACCGCACCGTCTACTACAGCACCGTGGATGAGGCATGGCGTCCCGACACCGTGTGGCGCTACCGACTGGGTTCCGGCGGACCGTCCGAGCGGGTCTACCACGAGCCCGACGAACGGTTCTGGCTCGGCGTGGGCCGCACCCGCAGTAACGCCCACGTGCTGATCGCGGCCGGGTCGTCAATCACCTCGGAGGTGCGCTACGCCGACGCGGCCGACCCCGACGCCGAGTTCACCGTGGTGCTGCCGCGGCGCGAGGGCGTTGAGTACTCGGTGGAGCACGCCGTGGTGGGTGGGCAGGACAGGTTCCTGATCCTGCACAACGAGGATGCGGTCAACTTCACCCTGGTGGAGGCTCCGGTCGACGACCCGACGCGGCAACGCACCCTGATCGAGCACCGCGACGACGTCCGCCTGGACGGCGTGGACGCCTTCGCCGACCACCTGCTGGTCAGCTACCGGCGGGCGGCGCTGCCGCGAATCCAGCTGTGGCCGTTCGACTCTGACGGCACTTACGGCGAGCCGCAGGAGATCTCGTTCGACTCCGAACTGATGTCGGCCGGACTGGGGGCCAATCCGAACTGGCGCTCGCCCAAGCTGCGGGTGGGAGCCGGGTCGTTCGTCACGCCGGTGCGGATCTACGACCTCGACCTGACCACCGGGGAACGCACGCTGCTCAAAGAACAACCGGTGTTGGGCGGGTACCGCCGCGAGGACTACGTCGAGCGCCGCGACTGGGCGCAAGCGGCGGACGGCACCCGGGTGCCGATCTCGATCGTTCACCGGGCGGGCATCGAATTGCCAGCTCCCGCACTGGTTTACGGCTACGGAGCCTACGAGATCTGCGAGGATCCCCGGTTTTCGATTGCCCGGCTCTCGTTGCTGGACCGCGGCATGGTGTTCGTCATCGCCCATGTCCGGGGCGGCGGCGAGATGGGCCGGTTGTGGTACGAGCACGGCAAGCTGCTGGAGAAGAAGAACACGTTCACCGACTTCATCGCGGTGGCACAGCATCTCGTCGACAGCGGGCTGACCACTCCGCAGCAACTGGTGGCACTGGGGGGCAGTGCCGGCGGCCTGCTGATGGGCGCGGTGGCCAATATGGCGCCGGAACTGTTCGCCGGCATCCTGGCCCAGGTGCCGTTCGTCGACCCGTTGACCACCATCCTGGATCCATCGCTGCCGCTGACCGTCACCGAATGGGACGAATGGGGAAACCCGTTGGCCGACAAGGACGTCTACGCGTACATGAAGTCGTATTCGCCGTACGAGAACGTGGCGGCCAAGCAGTATCCCGCGATTCTGGCGATGACATCGCTGAATGACACCCGGGTCTACTACGTCGAACCCGCCAAGTGGGTGGCCGCGCTGCGACACGCCAATACTGACGGCAGTCCGGTGCTGTTGAAGACCCAGATGAAAGCCGGGCACGGCGGAATCAGCGGTCGCTACGAACGGTGGAAGGAAACCGCTTTCCAGTACTCGTGGCTGTTGACGACGGCGCAGGGCGTTAAGGCGCAGGGCGGCTAAGCGGCGGGTTTGCGAGGCAGAAACGACGCCGGGACCAGCGTGCTCGCCACCAGTGCGACCGCGATGAGCATCACCACGGTGTAGGCGTGCGAGAGGTCATGCAGCAGGTTGGTGGTGAAATCGGGCCCGAGGGTCCGGGGCGGTATCGCCGACGGGTCCAGCGGCACTCCCCGCCGCGCGGCTTCCTGTTGCCGGCGGGCGAGTTCATTTGCCGCGGAGATGTTCTCGCTGTGGTTGAACTGACTGGTCAGCACCATGGACATCAGCGCGGTCCCGATCGAGCCGCCTACCTGGAAGTTGACGCTGATCAGCGTCGAACCGCGGGCGATGTCGTGCGGGCTCAGCGCCTGGACGGACGCCCCGGACAGGGGCATCATGGTGCAGCCCATGCCCATCCCCAGGATGCCCAGCCCGATCAGCAGGATCGGTGAGAAGTCGGCCTGGCGGGCGACGCCGACGGTGAAGATCGCAAGTCCCGCCGTGATGAGCGAGATGCCGAGCAGCACCGACTTACCCGGGCCTTTGCGGTCCATGAAGACCCCGGCCCACGGCATCGTCAGCATGGCGCCGAGGCCCTGGGGAATCAGGTGTAATCCGGATTGCATCGGGGTCTGCCGCATCACCTGCTGCAGGTAGCTGGGGAGCAGCAGCAGCGACCCGAAGAAGGCGATCGAGAAGATGAACGCCGTGACATTGGCGTAGGTGACCGCCGGGATCCGGAACAGTCGCAGGTCGATCAGCGGGTGATCCGCCCGGTGCGAGGCATGCAGTACGAAGGCGACGATCAGCACCAGGCCGACGATCCCCGGTATCAAGACGTGCCGGTCGGCCAGCGTGCCGCGCCCGGGGATGGAGGACACCCCGAACAGAAAGGTGGCCAGCCCGGGTGACAACAACAGCACGCCGACGGCGTCGAAGGTCTCCGACGGCGCCGGTTCATCCGGCGGGAACACGAACTTGGCCAGCAAGAACGCGATCAGCCCGATCGGCAGATTGATCAGGAAGATCCAGGGCCAACTGAAGGCGTTGATCAGCCAGCCGCCCAGGATCGGGCCGCCGATCGGTCCGAGCAGCATCGGAATGCCCAACACCGACATCAGCCGGCCCAGCCGCTTCGGGCCCGCGACCCGGGTCAGGATCGTGAATCCGAGCGGCATCAGCATGCCGCCGCACATTCCTTGTACGGCCCGAAACACATTCAGCAGCAGGATGCTCGGCGCGATGGCGCACAACAGGGACCCCGCCATGAATGCCACTACCGAACCCATCCACAGCCGCTTGGTGCCGAAACGGTCGGCCGCCCAACCGGCCAACGGGATGACGGTGGCCAGTGCCAGCGTGTAGCCGGTCATCGTCCAGCCGACGACGGTCTGCGTCGACTCGAATTGAACGATGAAGGTGCGTTGCGCGACGCTGACGACGGTGGTGTCCACCGACAACATCACCGAGGCCAGAATGCACACGCCGGCGACTCGGAGGGTGGCGGCATCAAGTTTGTCGGGATAGTCGAGGGCCGCCGACGTTCCCGGGGTGGTGGTGCGCAGCGCGGCGTCGGCCGGTGCGGAGGGCGCCTTATCCATGGCGTTGCTGAGCATATCTAACGGATTGTGGCCGACGCTTCAAGGGGAGGCCCGTTCGAGCTGATCAAAGGGCGGATATACGTCTGCCGTCCGTGTGTCCTTCACCGCCTCGACACCTGTACTCGGCAAACTGCAAATATGTCTGGAAAACTGATCGTCTCGGTTTCAGGGATCGGCGAGCAAACACTGACCGACGTCGCAGACTTCTGCGCGCAGATGGATGCCCGGTCGGTGCCTGTGTCGTTGCTCGCGGCACCGCGGCTGGGCAGTGACTATCGACTCGACCGCGACCCGCGCACTGTGGCGTGGTTGACCGAGCGGCGTGCCCAGGGTGACGCCCTGGTGCTGCACGGCTACAACGAGGCCGCCACCAAGAAGCGGCGTGGTGAGTTTGCGACGCTGCATGCACACGAGGCCAACCTGCGCATCAAGGCCGCCGACCGGGTGCTCGAGCATCTGGGCCTGCGCACCCGGCTGTTCGCGGCACCTGGCTGGCTCGTCTCCCCCGGAGTCATCAAGGCCTTGCCCAACAACGGTTTTCGCTTCGTCGCCGACGCGTACGGAATGACCGACCTGGTCCGCGATCACACGGTGCGGGCCCGCGTGCTGGGTATCGGCGAAGGATTCCTCGCCGAACCGTGGTGGTGCCGGATGGTGGTGCTGTCCGCCGACCGGATCGCACGGCGCGGCGGCGTGGTGCGGATCGCCGTGGCCGCCCGGCACCTGCGCAAGCCCGGCCCCCGGCAGGCCATGCTGGATGCCGTCGACCTGGCCCTGCTGCAGGAATGCACGCCCACCGTGTACAGCTGGCAGTCCGGCAGAGCGGTGCTGGACGCCGCTTAACGCTCCGCGGGTGCGGTCCGGCAGCGGGCACTACCGTGTACCCCCATGGATAACCCGGACGACTTCACCGCTGACGCCATCATCGTCGGAGCTGGATTGGCCGGGCTGGTGGCGGCCTGCGAATTAGTGGACCGTGGCCTGCGGGTGCTCATCCTGGATCAGGAGAACAGTGCCAACCTCGGCGGTCAGGCCTACTGGTCGTTCGGTGGCCTGTTCTTCGTCGACAGCCCCGAGCAGCGCCGACTCGGAATCCACGACAGTCACGAACTCGCCCTGCAGGATTGGCTGGGGACGGCCGCGTTCGACCGCCCCGAGGACTACTGGCCGGAGCAGTGGGCGCACGCGTACGTCGATTTCGCGGCGGGGGAGAAGCGCAGTTGGCTGCGGGCGCGCGGGCTGAAGATCTTCCCGGTGGTCGGATGGGCCGAGCGCGGCGGTTACGACGCGCAGGGACACGGCAATTCGGTGCCGCGTTTCCATATCACCTGGGGGACCGGGCCTGCTCTGGTGGAGATCTTCGCGCGTCAGCTGCGGGATAGGCCCAACGTGCGGTTCGCGCATCGCCACCAGGTTGACCGGCTGATCGTGGAGGGCGACGCGGTGACCGGGGTGCGGGGCACCGTCCTGGAACCCTCCGATGAACCGCGCGGCGTAGCGTCGTCGCGAAAGGCTCTGAGCAAGTTCGAATTTCGGGCCTCTGCGGTAGTGGTCACGAGCGGCGGTATCGGCGGCAACCACGACCTGGTGCGAAAGAACTGGCCGCGCCGGATGGGACGGGCGCCCAAGCAGATGCTCAGCGGAGTGCCGGCCCACGTCGACGGCCGGATGATCGGCATCGCCCAGAAGGCCGGCGCGCGGGTGATCAACCCCGACCGGATGTGGCACTACACCGAGGGCATCACCAACTATGACCCGATCTGGCCGCAACACGGCATCCGGATCATTCCCGGCCCGTCGTCGCTGTGGCTGGATGGGGCGGGAAATCGATTGCCGGTGCCCCTGTTCCCCGGTTTCGACACGCTGAGCACCTTGGAGTACATCGCCGCGAGCGGATACGATTACACGTGGTTTGTGTTGAACGCCAAGATCATTGAGAAGGAATTCGCCCTGTCGGGTCAGGAGCAGAATCCGGACCTGACCGGGCAGAGTCTGCGCCGCCTGGTGCGGGCGCGGACCCGGTCCGGCCCGCCGGGGCCGGTGCAGGCGTTCATCGACCGCGGGGTGGACTTCGTCAGCGCCGCGACGCTGCCGGAACTGGTGGAGGCCATGAACGGGCTGCCCGATGTGGAGCCGCTGGACTACGAGACCGTCGAGGCCGCGGTCACCTCGCGCGATCGTGAGGTGGCCAACAAGTTCACCAAGGACGGTCAGATCACCGCGATCCGCGCCGCCCGAGGGTATCTCGGCGACCGGCTGGGCCGCGTGGTGGCGCCGCACCGGCTGGTCGACCCCAAGGCCGGACCGCTGATCGCCGTCAAGCTGCATATCCTGACTCGAAAGACGTTGGGCGGCATAGAAACCGACCTGGATTCCCGGGTGCTGAAGTCCGACGGCACCCCGATCACCGGGTTGTACGCGGCGGGCGAGGCTGCAGGTTTCGGCGGCGGCGGGGTGCATGGTTACCGCGCCTTGGAGGGGACCTTCCTGGGCGGCTGCATTTTCTCCGGCCGCGCCGCCGGCCGCGGTGTGGCCGACGACATCACCTGACGGTCCGTGGCGCGAGCAGACGCGAAATCGCACGCTCTGGCACTAAATCGTGCGATTTGGCGTCTGCTCGCCAGCCGGCCCCAGCCCACCTCAGAAGGTGACCGCGTCCTCCTCCGGCAACACCTGGAAATCGGTGCTGGTCATTTCGGTCAGCCGGCCGTAGTAGATCCCCCGCGCCTCGGGTGCGACCACACCCTGGTGGATGGGCACCGCCCGCTGCGGCGCCACGGCGCGCAGATAGTCGACGGCCTCCGAGATCTTCATCCACGGGGCGGCGGCCGGAGTGGCCAGGACGTCCACCGGCTCCTCCGGAACGAACAACGCGTCACCGGGATGCATCAACCGGGCGCGGTGTTCGCCGTCGCCGACCAGAAACGAAATGTTCTCTATCACCGGTATTTCCGGGTGGATGACGGCATGCCGTCCGCCGACCGCCCGAATGCTGAGCTGCCCGACCGCGAGTTCGTCGCCGACATGCACCGCCCGGCACGGCTCACCGAGCTGCTCGGTGGTCTGCGGGTCGGCGTACAGCACGGCGTCCGGGTTGCCCTCGAGCAGGGCGGGCAGCCGCGAGACGTCGACGTGGTCGGGATGTTGGTGGGTGATCAGAACGGCCGACAGGCCGGTGATCCCTTCGAAGCCATGCGCGAAAGTTCCGGGATCGAAAAGGATCTTGGTCTGACCGAACTCGGCGAGTAAACAGGAATGTCCGAAATGCGTCAGTTGCATGTCTACGATTGTGCCTTGATGGGAGCTGTTCAGCTGAGGGTGTTTCTGGCGACCATGATGGTCGCCGGCAGCTTCGCGATCGCCCTCGTCGCCGCTACCCCCGCACAATCCGAGCCGGAAACCTGCCCACCGGTGTGCGATCAGATCCCGGGCGGCGCGTGGATCGGCCAGCGGTCGATACCCCTGCACGCGGTCTACAAGTGGCCGGCCCTGGCCGGCATCGACACCGCCGTGACCGGCGGAGCGACCCCGCAATTCAAGTTTGAGCAGGTATGCAACACCATGACGTTCCCCCAGGACAGCCGCAACTCCGCGGTGGCGGCCCGGGCCACGGTGGCCGGGCAGGAGGGGCAGTGGCAGCTGTATGCCCAGATCCTGCACTGGCGTGGGGACACCGCACGCGGCGGCGCGCTCGCCGCGTCGGTATTCGGCACCGCCGTAGCCGCTCTGCGCGGATGTCAGCTGGGAGCGCCCGCACAATCGCCCTCGGTCACCGACGACGAACCAACCAGGATGGCCGCGGTGATCAGTGGGCCCGTCATCATGCACACCTATCTGGTCGCGCATGTGGCGAGCAGCACGATCAGCGAACTCACCCTGTGGGCAGCCGGGACCCCGCAGGTGGACTGGCCGGTGCTCAGCGACGCCGCCGTCCTGGACGCCCTGATCGCCCCGCTGTGCGAGGCCTACATCGCCTCCTGTCCCTAACTGAAAAATCAACGGAGACAATGAAACTCGACGTCCTTTACAGCGCCGCCAAACATCCCTGGCCGCAGCTTCGCGACAAGGTATTGCAGGCCGAAGCCGAAGGCTTTGGCAGAGCGTGGGTTTTCGACCACATCTCCGGAGCCATGTTGTCCGGGACCCGGATGCTGGAGTGCTTCACCCTTGCCGGTGCACTGGCGGCCGCGACCTCCACCATCGGTAACGGCACCCTCGTGGTGAACGCGGCCAACCGGCCGGCCGGAGTGGCGGTCGCGGCGGCCGCTTCGGTGCAGGAGATCAGCGGCGGGCGTTTCGTCTTCGGCCTCGGCGCCGGTGCCGCACCCGGCACCTCGTGGGCCCGGGAGCACGATCTGCTGAACATCCCGCTGCATGACTCGATACGCGAGCGCCACCGCCACCTGGTTCACGTCCTGGACCTCTGCGACGCTCAGTGGGACCCCGATCGGGCGGAGAGCTGGGCCGGATTCCCGCTCCCGTCCCCCCGCCCGCCGCTGTTGCTCGGGGTCAACAGCCTGCGGCTGGCCAAGATCGCCGGCGCACGATGTGACGCCATGAACATTGCGCTCGACCACCCCCGGATCGCGGAGTTCATCGCGGCGGCCCGCTCCGCCCGCACCGCCTCTGACCTGGCCGGTCGCAGCTTCGAGGTCAATGCGTGGACAGCGCTGAGTGACGCCGCCCTGGATCCGGACGGGGACGCGCAGCGCCGCATCACCGAGCTCGGTGGCGACGGCCTGGTTCTGGTCGCCTAGGTATCGCGGCGGTCGGTAGAGTTGGCCCGGACGCGGAGGCGTCAGAGCCGAGGAGGAACGCAGTGGCCCGGGTGGTCGTGCATGTGATGCCCAAAGCAGAGATTCTTGACCCGCAAGGTCAGGCGATTGTCGGTGCGCTGGGGCGGCTGGGGCATCCCGGAATCTCAGATGTCCGTCAGGGCAAGCGATTTGAGTTGGAAGTCGACGACACCGTGGATGACTCTCAGCTCGCCGAGATCGCGGAATCGCTGCTGGCGAACACGGTGATCGAGGACTGGACCATCAGCCGGGACCCGCAGTGACGGCACGGATCGGCATCATCACCTTTCCGGGCACCCTCGACGACGTCGATGCCGCGCGAGCGGCACGCATGGTGGGCGCCGAGGCGGTCAGCCTGTGGCACGCCGACGCCGACCTCAAAAGCGTCGACGCCGTGGTGGTCCCCGGCGGCTTCTCCTACGGTGACTACCTGCGCGCCGGCGCCATCGCCAGGTTCGCGCCGGTGATGGGGGAAGTGGTCGCCGCAGCGGGCCGCGGCATGCCGGTGCTGGGCATCTGCAACGGCTTTCAGGTGCTCTGCGAGGCGGGTCTGCTCCCGGGTGCCCTGACGCGCAATATCGGGCTGCACTTCGTCTGCCGCGACGTCTGGCTGAGCGTCTCGTCCACCTCGACCGCGTGGACATCGCGTTTCGAGTCCGACGCCGACCTGCTGATCCCCTTGAAGTCCGGCGAGGGCCGCTACGTCGCACCCAAGCAGGTGCTCGAACAACTCGAAGGCGACGGACGGGTGGTGTTCCGCTACCGCGAGAACATCAACGGCTCCCTGCACGACATCGCCGGCATCAGCTCGGCCAACGGACGCGTGGTGGGCTTGATGCCGCACCCCGAGCACGCCATCGAAGCCCTGACCGGTCCCTCCGACGACGGTCTGGGACTGTTCTACTCGGCGCTCGACGCCGTTCTCACTGCCTGACCGGTCAGGCCGACAAGCTGGCGTACGGTGCTGCGGCGCTGCGTAATTCATCGAACGCCACGCTCAGCGCGTCGGTCGCGTCATGCGGATCGTCGAACGTCTGGTCGTCGGTCAGCACCGCGATGCCCAGGCGGTCCGCGTAGCTCCACACGGTGATGTTGACCGGAGCGCCAGGGGAGAGCACTCCCGTCGAATAGATCTCCGTGACCGCAGCGCCGCCCACGAAGCCCCGGGTGCGCGGCCCGATCACGCTGGAAACCGCCACATTCATGATCCTATTCGGTTCTTCGCGGCGGCCCAGCCAGCTGAACAGGGCCGGGGCCAACGGGGCGGGCAGGTACTCCATGAAGCGCCCGTACAGCCGGGGGCCGAGGACTTCGTGGTCTTCCTTTGCGATCCGGGTCGCCAGCGCCACCAGACGCACCCGCTCGACCGGATCGGCGATGTGCACCGGCAACGAGATGGACAGGCCGCTGATCTCGTTGCCGGTCACCCGGTCGGACTTGTCCGTGGCCGTCGGCACCGACGCGATGATCGGGCGCTCAGCGCCCCCTTCGTATTTGACCAACAGTCTCCGCAATCCACCGGCGGCGATCGACAGGATCAGATCGTTGACGGTCACCCCCAGGTCGGCGGCGGTGGCCTTGACATCCCCCAACGGCATTGTGGCGCTGGCGAATCGGCGCTCAGGTGACACCACGTGGTTGAGAAACGTGGGCGGGGCGTCGAACGGCGTGGCCAGATCGGGTTGCGGGCCGCGCTCCCGGTCGCGACGGCGCACCCGGCCGAAGCCGACCGCCGCATCCCTGATGAGTCCCGGCAACGCCAGCAACCGTCGCAGCTGGCTGCGCACCGCCGTCAGCATCAGCCTGGCGGATGTCGCTGCCGGGCAATCGGTTTCGGGCTCGACGGAAGTCACCTCGGTGAGATCCAGCAGGCGGGCGAGCAGGTTCGCCGATGCGATGCCGTCGGCCAGCGCATGGTGCACCTTGCCGATGACCGCGCACCGGCCGCCGGCCAGCCCTTCGGCGAAGTGAAACTCCCACAACGGTCGGCTGCGATCCAAAGGCGTGGAGGCGATTTCGCCGATCACCTCGTCCAGCTCCCGGCGTCCGCCCGGCGCCGGGACCCGAACCCGCCGCAGGTGGTAGTCCAGGTCGACTTCGCAGTTCTCCTGCCAGACCGGGTGGTCCAGCCGCCACGGAACCTCAATGAGCCGGTAGCGCAACGGCTCCAGCAGGCGCAACCGGTTGAGCAGGTGCTGCCGGAAAGCCTCGAAACCGAAGTCGCCGTCGGCGGGAGCTGTCGTCGCGTCGATGACGAACACCTTCAAGGTGTGGGTGTGCAGGTTGGGCGTCTCGCTGTAGAGCAGCATCGCGTCCATACCGTTGAGTCTCTTCATGTCACACCCGCTATCCCAGAATCGGCAGTCGGCGCTGCCCGGCCAGCCGGTCCAGCGCGGCCTGCATGACCGAGCGCACGTACTCGTCGACCTCGGCGACGTCGGGATCGTCGCCGAACCGGGCCACCACGTCGATCGGCTCCAGCACCTCGGTGACCACCTTCGCCGGCAGTGGCACGTTCGGCGGAAACAGCACGCTCAGTCCGAACGGGAACCCGAAGCTCACCGGAAGAATGTCCATCCGGGCCTTGGTCAGACCCAACTTGCGGGCCAGCCAGTTGCCTCGGGTGAGGAACAACTGGGTCTCCTGGGCGCCGATTGACACCGTCGGCACAATCGGCACTCCGGCTTCGATCGCCGTTCTGACATAGCCGGTGCGGCCGTTGAAGTCGACGGTGTTGGCACCCAGCGTGGGCCGGTAGGAGTCGTAGTCACCGCCGGGAAAGACCAGCACTACCGCGCCGGAATGCAGCGCCGCCGCGGCGTTCTCCCGGCTCGCCTCGATCACCCCCAGTCGGCGCAGCCAGCCGTCCATCGGGCCCATGAACAGGCCGTAGTGACCCAGGGTGTAGACCGGCCGGTCGTAGTCGAAGGCGTCGTAGTACGCCGGCGAGAAGATGAACACATCCGGGGTGAACATGCCCCCGGAATGGTTGGACACCACCAGCGCGCCCCCGGCCGCCGGCAGGTTGTCGAGGTGTCGCACTTCGGCGCGGTGCCAGAGCCTGACCGCGGGCGCGACCGTGTCGATGACCTGTTTGGTGAAGGCGGGATCCCACTTGGCGATCTCGCGCTCGTCGCTATTGGTGGCGTTCATACTCCCCGGCTTTCTGTGAGGCGGATTACTCTGTCGGCGCTCTCTACGTCTATAGAGGATATGTTAATCTCAGAATAAGAGAATGTCATTATCAGTAGATGTGGCATACCGCACACGGCGCGAGTTCAGGAGCGAAAATGACCGAAACAGTGCTTGTCACCGGGGCTTTCGGACTGGTTGGAACGCAGACGGTGCGGCAGCTGGCCGCTCGCGGCCACCGGGTGGTCGCCGCGGATCTGGGCACCGCGGCACACCGCCGCGCCGCCAGATCGCTGCCCGAGGGCGTCGAGGCGCGCTGGGCGGACCTCACGGACCCCGACGCGGTGGCCGGTCTGGTCATCGGGGCCGAGCCGACGGTCATCATTCATCTGGCCGCGGTCATCCCGCCGGTGATCTACGGGCAGCCGGAACTGGCGCGGCTGGTCAACGTCGACGCCACGGTGTCGCTGCTGCGGGCCGCCGAGTCCTGCCGGCGGCCGCCCCGTTTCATTCAGGCCTCGAGCAACGCCGTGCACGGGGCCCGCAACCCGCACCGCCACCAGGGTCTGCTGACGGCGCAGACGCCGCTCACCCCCTCCGATCTGTACGGCGCACACAAGGCCGAGGCCGAACACCATGTGCGGCTCTCGGGGCTGGACTGGGTGATTCTGCGCCTCGGTGGGGTGATGAGCGTCGAACCCGGCGCGATGCCCTTCACCGTCGACGCGCTGTTCTTCGAGAGCGCCCTGCCCGTCGACGGGCGGATGCACAGCGTGGACGTGCGCGACGTGGCGAACGCGTTCGCCACCGCGACGACCAGCGATCAGGTGGTCGGCGAGATCCTGCTCGTCGCCGGGGATGAGTCGCACATGCTGCGGCAGGGCGAGGTCGGCGCCGCACTGGCGGCCACCCGCGGCCTCGACAACGTCCTGCCCGTCGGCCGGCCCGGTGACCCGGACAGCGACGAGGATTGGTTCGTCACCGACTGGATGGACACCACTCGCGCGCAACAGCTGCTGTCGTTCCAGCGTCATCCGTGGCCGGACATGCTCGCTGAAATGCGCGCGGCGACCGGCTGGCGGCGATACCCGATGAAATTGGTGGCGCCCGTCGTGCGGCGGCTACTCGCCGGCCGGGCGGCCTACCGCGATGCGCCCGGGTGCCACGCCGACCCGTGGGGCGCCATCCGCGCCAAGCTCGGTGAGCCGCGGCCTGACCGGGTGCTGACCGGCCGTTTGGGCTAGCTTGCGTCGAGCAACAGCGGCGGCGTGGCTAGATCCGCGGCCAGGGTCATCCGGCTGAAGAGATCGATCGCGGCCGCGGTAGCGCGGTCCGCGAACGCCGCGAGATCGTCGAAGCGCACCCGCTCACCGATCCACCGGGACTGCTCGGCCGTGACGCCGATGCGCTGCGGGTCGGACGATCCGTGCACGATCGCGGTGACGTCGCGGTGCTGCTCGTTCCAGCTGCCGGCCAGGTCGGCCAACCGCGCGTGTTCGGAGGCGGCGAAGAAGCACGCGGGGGTGACCCGGATCGTGAACACGTCGGGGTGCAGAGGTGGGATTTCGAGATGAACATGCAGGCGCAGGGCGGTGTTGAGGACGAAGAAGAACTCGCCATCGTGCCGGCCGCGGAAGTAACGCCGCGCCCGGGTGCACAGGTAGCGTTCGATCAGATTGGTGTTCAGCGGCTCGCCCATGGGCTCAGACATGGTCCCATGCTCCGGTGCCCGGCTATGTGGAGCCTTGCGTCCGGGCCAGGAAATCCGAAGAATCAGTTGAGAATTCGCTGAGCGACTCGGCTCACGCGGCGGGAATCCGCGGAATGATTTCGCTGCCGACGATGTCGAGATACTCGGACTCCACGACGTGCGGAATCGTGACGAGAAACTGGTCGATGCCGCAGCGTTGGTACTCCATGATGCGCTCGATGCAGCGCTCGGGCGATCCAGTGATCAGCCCCGAATCGGGGATGGACGCGAACTCGGAGCGGATGCGTGTCTCCTGTTCGGCGGAGCCGGTGGGCGCCAGCAGCACCGTGACCGACATGCGCAGCGTTGCCGGGTCCCGGCCCGCCGACTCGCAGGCCCGGTTCAGAAAGTCGCGACGCTCGCTCACCTGTTGAGCCGACCACCACCGCACGTTGAGACCATGGGCCGACCGGGCGGCGATCCGTTGCACGCGATCGCCCTCCCCGCCGATCCACAACGGCGGATGGGGCCGCTGGACCGGAGGTGGATCGCAGATGGCGCCGTTCAAGGTGTAGAACTGGCCCGCGTAGCTGGGATTGGGCTGCGTCCACACCGCCTTCATCACCTCGAGCGACTCGGCCAGTGCCGAGACTCGTTCGCGCACAGGCGGAAACGGGATCCCGTAAGCGTCGAACTCACGCTGGAACCAACCGGCGCCCAGCCCGAGATCGAGGCGACCTTCGGAGATGACGTCGAGCGTCGCGGCCATCTTCGCCAGCACCGACGGGTGGCGGTAGGAGTTGCACAGCACGCTGGTGCCCAGGCGCAGCCGGGTGGTGTCCCGCGCCAGCGCGCTGAGTGCGGTCCAGCACTCCAGCAACGGAAGTGAGGTGGGAGGTGCGCTGGACTCCGCGCCGCTCGATTCACCGCTGATGCCGGCGTCTTTGACGTAGTCGTCGGGACTGATCGTGAGGAAGTGGTCGCACAGCCATACCGAATCGAAGTCGTAACGCTCTGCCTTATGCGAGACGGCGACCATGTCGGGATAGGCGCTCACTGCCAGGCCGTTGACGGTCAGCGCCAGGATGAGGCCGAATCGAGTGCCGGAAGTCATTGGTCAGTACCCACTTTCGATGATGCCGGCACCTGGGCCGTCGAGATTTCGCGGCAATGTGACGGAGAACCGGTACCGCTCTGGGCGATGGTGGAAGACCACGACTTCGAGAGGTTTGTCGTCTTCGGTGTAGGTGATCCGGTCGACTACGAGGACGGGTGCGCCGGCCGGGAGGTCCAGCGCAGTGGCGATCTCATCCGAAGCCCCCGCCGCATGAATCTCGTAGCCGGCACGACCGATGTGCACGCCCAACCGCTCCCACATCGTGTACGTGGTCTCGGTTGCCGGCATGCCTTTCAGTAACGGCTCGACGGCCGGCCCCAGGCGCGTGGGGAGGTATGCGGTGACGACGGCCAGCGGTTGCTCGTTGGTGCGGAAGAGCCGAACCACGCACAGCACTTCCGGTGCACCGAGGATGTCGGAAATCCGTTGCGGCGCGGCGATAATCTCCTGAGAGAGCACATCCACCTGCGGGGTGATACCCGAGTCGGAGAGCACCTCGGTGATGGTGCGGACGCCGCGGGAGAGTTCTTGCTTGACGGGTTCGGCGACGAAGGTGCCCAGTCCCTGGCGCCGAATCAGCCACCCCTGGTTCTCGAGCATCCCGACCGCCGCGCGCACGGTCACCCGGCTCAATCCGGTTCGATCGATCAATTCCTTTTCGCTGGGTAACCGGCCGCCCTCGGGTAGCCGTTGCGCCACGATCTGTGCTTTCAGGGCCTCCGCGAGTTGGGTGGTCGCCGGCACGCTGCCTCGCGAGATCCGGAGGTCGGCGGCGTCGAGGTCTAACCGCGGATCGGCAGATGTCATAGGACGTATTAAAACGTCTTATGGCATCGACGTCAAGTGCTGTAATGGTCGGGTGGGCTTCGTCGTCGAGCGCTTCGACCATGTGGTGATCAACTGCCGCGATGTCCAGGCCACCGCGCAGTGGTACGAGCGGGTTCTGGGCATGACGCGCGAGACGTTCGGCGAATCCAGCAGAACCGCGCTGCGCTTCGGCGACCAGAAGATCAACCTGCGCCCAATCGGCGCGCTCGCCGACGATCCTGACTGGGTCACCGGTTCGGTCGAAGCGGCGGGCTCGGAAGACCTGTGCCTGATCACCCGCACGACTCCTGAAGAGGTGCGGGCGCACCTCGTCGCGTGTGGCGTCGACATCGTGGCGGGGCCGGTGACACGAACCGGCGCGCTAGGGCCGATGACATCGCACTACTGCCGAGACATCGACGGCAATCTGATCGAGATAGCCGTGTACTGAGCGCCTCTCACAGGGGATAGAGCTCCGGCAGGTTCACCACAATCGCCTCCTGGCTGTTGCGGGCGATGACCACCTCGGCCGGAGTGGCCGGGTCCGGGTTTTCCTCCCGGTGCGGCACGAACGGCGGGACGAAGATGTAGTCACCGGGCTCGGTCTTGATGCGCACTTCCTGTACGCCATCGTGAAAGACGAACTCCGGGTGGCCACTTCGCACATAGATCGCCGTCTCGGACTCACCGTGGTGGTGATTGCCCGACGCCGTGTCCGGTTCGATGTACGTCTCGCCCATCCAGAGCTGCTGCGCGCCCACGGATTTGCCGCTGATGGCGGCGAAGCGTTGCAGCCCGTCGGTCTGGGCGGTATCCGCGTCGAGTTCGGAGGCCCGGATGTGGTGAACGCGCTTGCGGCGTTCGTCAACCCCGCAGGCGTCGGAGGGTGCGGTGGCGCCGGCGTCGAAGTCAGGGTGGAATCCGTCCATCGGGGCTCCTTCTGTCAGACCGCGACTTCCATCAGACCACTTCCATCAGACCACTTCCATCAGACCAAGACGACAAACGAATCGCGATAGCCTTCAAGCAGTCTCAGCCACAGTTCACTGATCGTCGGAAAGCACGGCACGGCGTGCCACAACCGCTCGACAGGGACCTGGCCCGCGACGGCGATGGTGGCCGCGTGCAGCAGCTCGGTAACCCCGGGGCCCACCAGGGTCACGCCGAGTACGTGTCGGGTATCGACGTCCACCACCATGCGGGCCCGGCCGGTGTATCCGTCGGCGAACAGCTTCGCTCCGGTCACCACATCGCCGATCTCGACGTCGATGATCTTGGCGCGGTGGCCTTTCTGAGCGGCTTGCTCGGCGGTCAGTCCGACGGCGGCCGCTTCGGGGTCGGTGAAGAATGCCTGCGGTACGGCGTGATGGTCGGCGGTGGTTGCGTGTTCACCCCACGGCGTGGTGTCGAGGGGCTTCCCGGCGGCGCGGGCGCCGATGGCCGCACCGGCAATGCGGGCCTGGTACTTGCCCTGATGGGTCAGCAGCGCCCGGTGATTGACGTCGCCGGCGGCGTAGAGCCAGCCGTCGCCGACGGCTGTCACCCGGCAGGTGTCGTCTACCTCGAGCCAGCTGCCCGGGGTCAATCCGATTGATTCCAAACCGATGTCGGCCGTCAACGGCACCCGCCCGGTGGCGAACAGAATTTCGTCGACCTCCAAGTCGGTGCCGTCGTCGAGGGTCAGGCCTATCGGGCCTTCCGGGTCCGGCCGCCTCAGCTCGCGGACTGAAACGCCCAGGCGCACATCGACGCCTGCCGCCGCCAGTCCTTGCCCGACGAGGTCGCCGACGAACGGTTCCATTCGCGGCAGCAGCTGAGAACCCCGAACCAGCAAGGTCACCGCCGAGCCCAAACCTTGCCAGGCCGTCGCCATTTCGACACCCACACCACCGGCACCGACGACCGCGAGCCGGCCCGGGACCGAACTGCTGTCGGTGGCCTGCCGGTTGGTCCACGGATTGGCTTCGCTGATTCCGGGCAGATCGGGGAGCGCCGGGCCGGTGCCGGTGCAGATGACGACCGCGTGCCGTGCTTCCAGAGTGACCTGCTCCCCGCTCGCGGTGGTGACCGTGACTCGTCGCGGGCCGTCCAACCGTCCGTGACCACGGATCAGCGTTGCGCCGATGCCATCCACCCAGTCGGCCTGGCCGGTGTCGTCCCAGTCGGTCACGTAGCGGTCGCGGCGGCCGAACACGCCGGCGGCATCGATCTGACCGGTGACCGCCTCGCGTGCGCCGTCCACTCGCCGGGCGTCGGCGACGGCGAGGACGGGACGCAGCAGCGCCTTGCTCGGGACGCAGGCCCAGTACGAGCATTCGCCCCCGACGAGTTCGCGTTCGACGACCGCCACGCTCAGTCCCGCGGCGCGGGCCCGATCGGCAGCGTTCTGCCCGACCGGGCCGGCGCCAAGCACCACAACGTCAAATTCGCCTACAGGCATGGTCAGTTGGTTCCTTTCGCTGGGTGCAGCAGTCGGGCAAGCTCGGGCAGGTCGCGGGCCACGAAATCTGGTTGTGGCAGCGTGTCGATCGGTAGCGGTGCGTTGCCGGGCCGGGTGATCAGCGCCGTGCCGAAACCGACGTTCCGGGCGCCCAACAGATCCCACACGTGCGACGCGACCATCAGGCAATCGGCGGGTGCCACGTCCAGTTCGCGGCACACGTATCGGTAAACCGAGGGTGCGGGCTTGAACGCCTGGCAGGCATCGACCGTGAAGCGCTGTTCGAAAAACTTTGCGAGCCCGGCGTTTTCCAGAGCGGTGGGAACACCCGGCGGGTGGGGAGAATTCGTCAGGGTGACGAGCCGAAAGCCGTTGTCGCGCAGCTCCCGGAGTCCATCGACCGTATCCGGGTAGCCGGGCATGGTGCGCAAACCTACGGTGAGACGGGCGACGTCGTCATCGGTGACGTGGGCGTGGTGGATGTCGGCCAGCATCCGTAACACCCCGCCGGCGAGCGTCGCGAAGTCGACGTAGCTGTCGGACAGTGTTGCCGTCATCGAATACAGGACGAGTTGGTTGAACCATTCTCGCAACACCCGTCGGTCACCGAATAGTTCGTCGAACAACGGCGCCATCGATTCGATATCGAGCAGAGTCTCGTTCACATCGAAAACAAGCACGCGTGGTGTGGCCACCGATCAGCCTCCTCCGCGTCAACCACGATCCATGACCACTACCATCTTGCCGCCGGCCTGTCCGGCCTCCATGACACGGTGCGCCTCGTGAATCTCATCGAAGGAGAAAACCCGCGACGGTTTCGCGTCGAGTTCGCCGTCGGCAACCTGTTTCGCAATGCCCTGCAGGGGCACGTCGGAAACGGGGAAGCCCGGGGTGCCGAAGACGAAGCTGCCGAAGAAGTTCAGGTTCACGCCACTGGCCATACGCAGCAGGGGATTGAAGTCACCGATGGGGTCCAGGCCGCCCAGCCATCCGGCGAGGCAGGCCGTGCCGCCGCGGCGCAGCATGTCGAGAGAGTCGAGAATGGTGCTATTGCCCACCAGGTCGAGCACGGCGTCCAGTTGTTTGGATTCCGGGAGGTGGGCGGCCAGGTCGGTTCTCTCCAGCTCGACACGAGCGGCGCCGAGTCCTTCCAGCATGGGGACCCGTTCGCGGCTGCGCGTCGTGGCGATGACGTGAGCCTGAGCGGCGACCGCCATCTTCAGCGCCGCCTGGCCGAAAGACGATGTCGCACCGCGGATGAGCAGCCGCTGTCCGGCCTTCAGGTCGAGGTTGCGGAACAGGCAGGTCCAGGCCGTCGCATACGTCTCGGGCAGCGCCGCCAATTGAGACCACGGCAGGTCGGATTCGATCAGCGCGACGTTAGCCGCGCGCACGCGCGTGTATTCGGCGTAGCTGCCGTTGATCGTCCGGCCCAGGCCGCCCATCAGCGCCGCCACTTTCGCACCGACCGGAAACTCTCCGCCTGGGCAGGCATCGACGGTGCCGACGCATTCGATGCCGCTGACTTCGGCGGCCTCTGCCCATTCGCCGCGCCGCATATGCAGCTCGGCGTGGTTGATGCCGAAACCCTTCACTTCGATCACCACCTCGCCGTCCTCGGGCAGCGGCTTGGGGATATCGGTGTACGCCAGACTGTCGAGTCCGCCGAACTTCTCCAAAATGATTGCGCGCATGGTCTGTTCGCCGCGCGTCTCGCGTACTACGGCCGGTGCTGTAGGTAATGCGCTCGTCTCCCGCGCGAGGGTGTCCATCGGTGTCTCCCCCAAGTCCAAGTCAACTGGGCTATATCTCCCATTATTATGGGCGGAGCATCCCATAAAGTCGAGACGCCCCGGGGTATCAGGTTTTGACGCGGCGCCGCGCGGGCCGGGGTTCGGCGTCCGTGGCAAACGAACACACATAGTCAACCGCCGCAGTGATCGCGGCGCGCATCGGCTCTGCCTGACCGGTTGCGTGCGTGATCATCGCGCCGCCCTGGTGGGCGATGACCAACGACGCTGCCAAGTGCCGTGGGTCGGCGTCGGGGCGAAGATCGCCTCGTCGGCGCATGGAAGTCAGTCCGGCTGTGAAGATTTCGATCCATTCGTCGTAACCGCGGGCGACGTCGTCATGAATCTCGCTGTCCGCGTCGATCAGTTCGCCGGCCAATGACCCGTACACACACCCGCCGAGCCGGTAGACGGTGTCCACGTCGGCGATACAGGCGTCGGCCCACGCGCGCAGGGCATCGACGTTGTCCAGCGCGCCCATGCGGTCCTGGGCGTGAAACGTTTGGACGTCTTGGCGGCGGGTGGCAATGACCTGACGGATGAGATCGCGTTTGTCCCGAAAATAGTGCGTGATCTGCGATCCGCTCACCTCGGCGCGGGTGCGCACCTCGTCGATGCTGGTGTTGGCCACCCCGCGTTCGAAGACCAGAACGGCGGCGGTGTCGACGATGCGGGATCGCGTGGCCAGTCCCTTCTGGGTGAGCCGCGGGGCGGTTTGGTCCTGTGACGCTCCTTGTGTCCGCTGGACGCGGGCACGTCGGGGCGGTCGGGGCGCTCGTTCGGCCGGGTCGGTGGCGAACATGCGCAGATAGTTGACGGCGAACCGGGTCGCATCCGCGTGCGGCCATTCCGCCCGATAGGTGAAGGCAAGGGTGCCGCCGCCTTGATGAGCGCACACGATCACCGATGCCAGCGCGCGTGGTTGCGCCGCGGCGATCAGCACCCCGTTGTCCTTCATCCGCTGGATCGCTTCCTCGAACAGCGTGATCCACTGCAGGTAACCGGCGGCCAGAGCCTCGCGTGTTGAGTCATCGGACTTGGCCAGTTGTGCGGCGAGAGTGTGATACGTGGGCGTGCCCGTGTATTTGATGCGACGCAGGTAGCGCATGTTGAGATCCAGCCAGCGCTCGTAATCGTCGAAGGTGTCCAGGTTGCCCAGCTTCGGTTGGCGATGGAAGTCCAGCACGACGCCGATCTGCCGGCTGATGACCGCCCGGATCAAGGCTCGCTTGTCGGTGAAGTAGTGCGCCAGTTGGGAACCGCTCACCGACGCGGCCTTGCGTACGTTGTCCATGTTGAACGCCGCCAGGCCCTCGGCGACGATCAATTCGGCGGTCGCCAGCACGATCCGGTCGCGGGTGGCACGCCCCTTGGCGGTCAGCCTCTGTTCGACGTCCGGATCGGCCATCGCGCCAGGCTAACCCGCCACCGGCCGCAGTTTGGGATATTCAGCCCATTGACCGCGTCACGCGGCCATCCGTTGCCCGGCCAGGAAGGTGCGGCACAGTTCAGCGACCTCCGCGTGCGCCGACTCCAGGAGGAAGTGGCCGCCGTCGAGCAGATGGACTTCGGCCTGCGGCAGATCCGTGGTGAAAGCCGTTGCGCCGGCCGGGCCGAAAATCTCATCGCCGCGGCCCCAGACTGCCAGCAACGGAACGCCGGATGCGCGGAAATACTCGTGCAGCCGGGGGTACAGCGGGGCGTTGGTCGCATAGTCGCGAAACAGCTTGAGCTGCACCAGATCATTGCCCGGCCGGGAGATCAGCGCAAAATCGTGATGCCAGCACTCCGGGTCTACCAGCGTCTCATCGGGCACGCCGGTCAGGTATTGCCAGCGGGTCGCGTCCAGAGTGAGGAACTGCCGCACCGCGGCCTCGCTCTCGGCCGTCGGGTCGTCCTGGTAGGCCCACACCGTCTTCCAGAAGTCCTCGACGAAACCGGCGTCATAACCATTGCCGTTCTGGCTGACGATCGCGGTGATCGCGGACGGGTCGCGCAGCGCCAGGCGCCACCCGATGGGTGCGCCGTAGTCCTGCACGTACAGGGCGTACCGGTCGATGCCCAGGCCGCTCAGTAACCCGGCGGTCAGATCGGTCAGTGCGTCGAAGGTGTAGTCGAATTCGTGGACGGACGGCGCGTCGGACAGTCCGAAGCCCAGGTGGTCGGGGGCCACGACGTGGAAGCGGTCGGCGAGTTCCGGGATGAGGTTGCGAAACATGAACGAGCTGGTTGGAAACCCGTGCAGGAGAACAACCGTGGGCGAACGTCGATCGCCGGCCTCGCGGTAGAACAGGCGGTGACCGTCGACGTTGGCATAACGATGGTGAACGGTCGGCATGGCGGTCTTCTGAATGATATTTTGGGTTATGTAACCCATTATGCACAGATCCGGCCGGCGGCGCTAGGGTCAACCGTGGCGACAGGCCATGAGGGAGGCACCGATGGGCAAGCTGGTCTCGGTCAACGTAGGCATGCCCAGGGACGTGCAATGGCATGCCAAGGCGGTGCACACCGGAATCTGGAAGACGCCGGTCGACGGGCCGGTCATGGTGCGCCGCCTCAACATTGACGGTGACGGCCAGGGCGATCTCGGTGGTCACGGCGGCGAACAGCGCGCGGTGCTGGTGTATCAGACCGAGTCCTACGACTTCTGGCGCGATTACCTGCACCGTGAGGATCTGGTGCCCGGTCACTTCGGGGAGAACTTCACGGTGTCCGGGCTGCCTGACGACGAAGTGTGCATCGGAGACCGCTACCGCATCGGCGACGCCGAGTTCGAGGTCACCCAACCGCGCGTCACCTGTTTCCGGGTCGGAATGCGCCTCAGCGAGCCACGCATGCCGAATCTGCTTGTCTCGCAACGTCGGCCAGGCTTCTACTGCCGCGTCATCAGGGAGGGGAGGGTGCGGGCCGGCGACGACATCGAGCGAACCCGACGCGGACGGCACGAACTCAGCGTCGCCGACGTCGACGCGCTGCTCTACCTGCCGGGCCGCAACCTCGAGCAGCTGCGCATGATCGTGGACGTCCCCGAGCTGAGCCCCGGATGGCAACAATCCTTCACCGAGATGCTGGCCGCACATCAGGGCGCGACTACCCCGGCCGGGACGGCGCCGAGCGGTTTCCGCCGACTGCGAGTGACGGCTACCAAACGGGAAACGCCCGCCGTCCTGTCGATCTGGATGACCTCCGACGACGACACCCCGTTGCCGCCGGCGCTGCCCGGTCAGTACCTGACGGTGCGAATACCCGGGGATCCGGCGCAGGTGCGCAGCTACTCCCTGTCCGGTGATCCCCGCGCCGCGGATTACCGCATCAGCGTCAAACGCGAGGAACACGGTGCGGTAAGCCGTTGGTTGCACAGCCACATCGAGCCCGGTGTCGTGGTCGAGGCCGCCGCCCCCCGGGGTGATTTCTACCTCACCGAAGACGACAACAAACCGGTGGTGTTGATGTCGGCGGGCATCGGAGCGACGCCGGTGCTGGCCATGCTGCATGCGCTGTCCGCCGGCGGCAGGGACGTCTGGTGGCTGCACACCACCCGCAACCGCGACTCCGAGGCGTTCGTCGCGGAGGTCGATGAGCTGATCGCGGATATGCCGCACGCGATCCGGCACGTCTTCTACACCGAAACGCAGGGTCGGCTCGACCGGCAGACGATCGCGGAACTGGGCCTGCCCGTCAATGGCGCCGTATACCTCTGCGGTCCAACGCCATTCATGACCGATATGCGGGCCGCGCTGACCACACTCGGATTCGACCCCGGCCGTATTCACAGCGAACTCTTCGGTGCCCGGTCGGCGATCAACCCTGGCGTCGTCACCGCGGCGGCCCGGCCCCCGCACCAACCGGCCGGCGAACCCGGCGCCGGGCCGGCCATCACCTTCGCCCGCAGCGGGTTGACGGTCAACTGGTCAACGCGGTACGGCTCGATCCTGGAGATCGCCGAAGCATGTGACGTGCCAACGCGTTTCTCGTGCCGCAGCGGGGTATGCCACGTCTGCGTCACCAGCGTGGTCGCGGGAACGACGACCTATATCCAGCCCCCCTTGGAGTCGCCCGGACCCGGCGAGGTGCTCGTCTGCTCGGCCGCCCCGGCGAGCGACCTGGTGCTGGACCTGTAGCTACCGGGCGAACGACGTCTCGCCGCCGGTGACGTTGAAGATTGAGCCGTTCACGTAACTGGCGTCCGGCGAGACGAGAAAGACCACCGCGCCGGCGATTTCGCTCGCGCCGGCGATCCGGCGCAGTGCGGTGACTCCGGCCAGCTTCTCCAGCAGGCCGGGCGTGGCCTCGGTTCCGGGAGTGTCGGTGGGGCCGGCCGCCACGGCGTTGACCCGCACGCCGGACTCACCGAATTCGTCCGCCCACACCTTGGTCAGCAGTTCCAGGCCGGCCTTGGTGGCGCCGTAGATCCCGCCTTTGCGTTTCGGGGCCGAGGCGGCAAGCGTGCTGATATTGACGATCGCACCGCGTCCGCGTGCGGCCATGCCCGGTGCCAGTTCCTGCACCAGGATGTACGGGGCACGCATGTTGACGTTCACGTGTTCATCGAAGACGTCATCCTCGGTGTCGACCGTGTCACCGAATATGAAGACGCCGGCGTTGTTGATGAGGATGTCCACGTCACCGGCCTCGGCGGCCAGTCGCCGCACCTGGCCGACATGGTTGAGCTCGGCGGCGACGAATCGTGCCCTGCCTCCGCCACTTTCGATCTCTCGCACCACCTGGCCGCCGCGTTCCGCATTGCGCCCGTGCACCACCACCTCGGCCCCGCGCTGCGCGAGCTGCAGCGCGATGGCGCGGCCGATTCCGGAAGTGGCGCCGGTGACCAGGGCCGTGTAGCCGCCGAACATCGTCATGCGCTCAGTCTCCGGGGGGAGTCAGCGCGACCGATGCCTCGGCGGTGTAGCACAGGAACGTCAGGGTCTCCTGCAGATAGAGCTGCACGGTGTCGGCGTCGTGGCTGAGGTAGCCGATCGATACGTCGGTGCCCAGTTGCAGGTCGAAATCACCACCGCGAGTGGTCAATACGAACGCGCCGTCGATGGCCGGCGCCCAGATGATGTCGCCGTCGACCAACCGGTTCAGGTGTTCGAGGATCGGATAGCCGTGTTCGGTGGTCTCACTGACCTTGGTGTACGTGTCGGCCGACAACAGCACCGAATAGGGGCCGTCGACGCCGGCCAACCGCAGTTCGGTCAGGGCCTGGGTGATCACGTCGGGGATGTCGCGCGGGTCGTCGGGCAGGGTCAGCGGAGGGTTCGAACTGCAGCTGCGGATGCCCTGGATCGACGCCGGGGCATATCCCTCGAAGATGCCGCGGTCCTCGACGAATGCCAGCTTCTTGGCGGCTACCTTGACCGGCTCCCAGTCCGAGTCGTTGGAGCCGCGCTCGACGTCGTCAATTTCGTTGCGGGACAAGGTGAACGGCACGCGCAGTCGCACCAGCGGACGGCTGTCGCGCAGGTGGGCGATGACGCCGTCGGTCGGCGATTCCAGGTCGATCAGCCGTCCCGTGCTGACGGCAGCCGCCACCGGACCGCCGGGCTCACTGACGTCGACGACCCGGCGACCGGCGATGTGCCGCTTGAAAGTCCGTGCCGCCTCCACTTCGATTTCCGCCCAGGCGGATTCGGTGATCGGCGCCAGGTCGCGGTACAGATTGTTCATCGGGAGGTTCCTTTCAGGCTGCCGATCGAGAGTGAGCCGTCATGCGAGGTCGAAGGCGCGGCCGCAGCCGGCGCGGGGGATTGCGGCAACGCCGGTGGGTCGTCGAGAAAGTCGACGGTGGGAGAGAAGAACAGCCCGCCGGTGACGGCGGTCGAGAAGTCGAGGACCCGGTCGGTGTTGCCGGGTGGATCGCCGAGAAACATGTTGCGCAGCAGACGTTCGGTCACCGTGGGTGTGCGCGAGTAACCGATGAAGTAGGTGCCGTACTCGCCCTTGCCCACCTCGCCGAAGGGCATATTGTGCCGCACGATCTTGAGCTCGGTGCCGTCTTCGTCGGTGATCACATTCAGCGCGATGTGCGAGTTGGACGGCTTGACGTCGTCGCCGAGTTCGATGTCTTCCAACTTGGTCCGCCCGATCACCCGCTCCTGCTCGGTGACCGACAGCGAATCCCAGGACGTCATATCGTGCACGTATTTCTGCACGTGCACATAGCAGGAGCCGGCGAAGTCGGGGTCCTCGTCGCCGATTGCGGAGGCGCTCACGGCGATCGGGCCGTCCGGGTTCTCGGTGCCGTCGACGAAACCCAGCAGGTCGCGGTTGTCGAAGAAACGGAAGCCGTGCACCTCGTCGACCACCGTCACCGCACCGGCCATCGCCTTGACGATGCGCCCGGCCAGTTCGAAGCACACATCCATGGACTCCGCGCGAAGGTGGAACAGCAGGTCGCCGGGCGTCGCGGGCGCGGAGTGGCGCGGGCCGGTCAACTCGGTGAACGGATGCAACTCCGCGGGCCGCGGGCCGGAGAACAACCGGTCCCAGGCGTCGGATCCGATCGAGGTGATCGCCGAGAGCCTCTTGGTCGGGTCACGGAAGCCGATCGCCCGCACCAAACCGGAGATGTCGGGCAGCGCGGCGTGGACCGCCTCCTCGCCACCGTCATTGATGGTGGCCACCAGAAAGATCGCGGCTGGCGTCAACGGCGCCAGTATGGGCTGCGGCTGAACAGCGGGCACAGGCAAGACCCTAACTCTCTTGTGCGGCGGCCGGTGCTTAACCTCTCTGTATGGTGGCCACCGCCTCGGGCCTGGGTGAATTCATTGATGCGTCCCCGTCGCCGTTCCATGCCTGTGCCACGGCGGCGACGCGGTTGCGCGATGCCGGATACACCGAACTCAGCGAGCTCGATCGCTGGCCCGAACAGCCGGGCCGCTACTTCACCGTGCGCGCCGGGTCGTTGGTCGCCTGGAGTGCGCAGGCCGGCCTGACGCCGTTCCGGATCGTCGGCGCGCACACCGACAGCCCCAACCTGCGGGTCAAGCAGCACCCGGACCGATGCGTCGCCGGCTGGAAAGTGGTGGCGCTGGAGCCCTACGGGGGCGCCTGGCTGAATTCGTGGCTGGACCGCGACCTGGGCATCAGTGGGCGGTTGTCTGTGCGTGACGGTAGCGGGATCAGTCATCGGCTGGTCCGGATCGACGAGCCGATCCTGCGGGTTCCGCAGCTGGCCATCCATCTGGCTGAGGATCGCAAGTCGCTGACGCTGGATCCGCAACGACACCTCAACGCGGTCCGGGGGGCCGGTGACGCGGCCGAGTCGTTTGTGGGTTACGTCGCCGAGCAGGCGGGAGTGGCCCCGGACGACGTGCTATCGGCCGACCTGATGACGCACGACCTGACGCCCTCGACCGTGGTCGGCGCCGACGACAGCCTGCTGAGCGCGCCGCGGCTGGACAACCAGGCGAGCTGCTACGCGGGACTGGAAGCCCTGCTGGCCCTCGACCTGTCCCTAGACGCGGCGCCGGCCGGAGTCCAGCCGGTGCTGGTGCTGTTCGATCACGAAGAGGTCGGCTCGACCTCCGACCACGGCGCGCAGTCCAACCTGCTGGGCACCGTTCTGGAACGGATCGTGCTGGCCGGCGGCGGCACCCGCGAAGACTTTCTGCGGTTACTGCCCGCCTCGTTGCTCGCGTCCGCCGACATGGCGCATGCCACGCACCCCAACTACCCGGAGCGCCACGAGCCGGGACACCAGATCGCGGTCAATGGAGGTCCGGTGCTCAAGGTGCACCCCAATCTTCGGTACGCCACCGACGGACGTACCGCCGCGGCCTTCGCCGTCGCCTGCGAGCAGGCGGGGGTGCCGCTGCAGCGTTACGAGCATCGGGCGGACCTCCCGTGCGGCTCGACGATCGGGCCGATGGCCTCGGCGCGAACCGGCATCCCGACGGTCGACGTCGGCGCCGCCCAACTGGCCATGCACTCCGCGCGGGAATTGATGGGCGCGCACGATGTCGCCGCGTATGCGGCTGCTCTGCAGGCGTTTCTCGCGCCCGAATAAAGGGCTATACAGAAGCCATGGCACTCAAAGTGGAGATGGTCACGTTCGACTGCACCGACCCGGCGACGCTGGCCGGCTGGTGGGCAGAACAATTCGGCGGACAGACGCACGAGTTGATGCCCGGAGAATTCATCGCCGTGATGCGCGACGAGGGGCCTCGGTTGGCTTTTCAGAAGGTGGCCGACCCGACCCCCGGGAAGAACCGCGTGCACCTGGACTTCGGCGCCGAGGACATGGAAGCCGAGGTTGCCAGACTGACCGCGGCCGGTGCCAGTGAGATAGAACGGCACAGCTTCGGCGACAACTTCCACTGGGTGGTGCTCGCCGATCCGGAGGGCAACCAGTTCTGCGTGGCGGGTACCTGACTCAACCCCGGCCAGCGGTACTCAACCCCGCCAGCGGTCGAAGTCAGCTGGTTTTCCGGCGGGAACCTAGACTGTGGTCCGTGACGAGCCCCCACGTGACTGACACCGTCGAGCACGCCGCGAACAGCCCCGACCACGCGCAGCCGTTTCACGAGTTGGGCCTCAAGGACGACGAGTATCAGCGGATTCGCGAGATTCTCGGGCGCCGGCCCACCGACACCGAGCTGGCGATGTATTCGGTGATGTGGAGCGAGCACTGCTCGTACAAGTCGTCCAAGGTTCACCTTCGGTATTTCGGTGAGACCACCACCGACGAGATGCGGACCGGGATGCTGGCCGGCATCGGCGAGAACGCGGGCGTCGTCGACATCGGTGACGGGTGGGCGGTCACCTTCAAAGTGGAATCGCACAACCACCCCTCGTACGTGGAGCCCTACCAGGGGGCGGCCACCGGCGTCGGCGGGATCGTCCGCGACATCATGGCGATGGGTGCGCGGCCGGTCGCGGTGATGGACCAGCTAAGGTTCGGCGCCGCCGACGCGCCCGACACCCGCCGGGTCCTCGACGGTGTGGTTCGCGGCATCGGCGGCTACGGCAACTCGCTCGGGCTGCCCAACATCGGCGGCGAGACGGTCTTCGACGCCTGTTACGCAGGCAACCCGTTGGTGAATGCGTTGTGCGTCGGCGTATTACGGCAGGAGGACCTGCATCTGGCGTTTGCCTCCGGCACCGGCAACAAGATCATCCTGTTCGGGGCGCGCACCGGCCTGGACGGCATCGGTGGGGTTTCGGTGCTGGCCTCGGACACCTTTGACGCCGAGAATTCCCGCAAGAAGCTGCCGTCGGTGCAGGTCGGGGACCCCTTCATGGAGAAGGTGCTCATCGAGTGTTGTCTCGAGCTGTATTCCGGCGGCCTGGTGATCGGCATCCAGGACCTCGGCGGCGCTGGATTGTCCTGTGCCACATCGGAGTTGGCGTCCGCCGGGGACGGCGGCATGGCGATCGACCTGGACACGGTGCCGCTGCGCGCCAAGGAGATGACCCCCGCCGAGATCCTGTGCAGCGAGTCGCAGGAGCGGATGTGCGCGGTGGTCGCGCCGGAGAACGTCGAGGCCTTCATGGCGGTGTGCCGCAAGTGGGAGGTGCTGGCCACCGTCATCGGTGAGGTCACCGACGGCGACCGGCTCCGCATCACCTGGCACGGCGAGACCGTGGTCGACGTGCCGCCGCGCACGGTGGCCCACGAGGGACCGGTGTATGAGCGTCCGGTCGCCCGGCCCGACACGCAGGACGCGTTGAACGCGGACTCGTCGAAGAAGTTGCCCCGGCCGGCCTCCGGGGACGAACTGCGTGCGACTCTGCTTGCGCTGCTTGACAGTCCGCATCTGTGCAGCCGCGCGTTGATCACCGAGCAGTACGACCGGTACGTGCGCGGCAACACCGTGCTGGCCGAGCACGCCGACGGCGGTGTGTTGCGCATCGACGAGGCGACGGGCCGGGGCATCGCGCTGTCCACCGACGCCTCGGGGCGCTACACCAAGCTGGATCCCTATACCGGTGCGCAGCTCGCGCTCGCCGAGGCTTACCGCAACGTGGCCGTCACCGGCGCCACCCCGGTCGCGGTGACCAACTGCCTCAACTTCGGCTCGCCGGAGGACCCGGGCGTGATGTGGCAGTTCTCCCAGGCGGTGCGTGGGCTGGCGGATGGCTGTGCGGCGCTGGGCATTCCGGTCACCGGCGGCAATGTCAGTTTCTACAACCAGACCGGGTCGTCGGCGATCCTGCCGACGCCGGTGGTCGGGGTGCTGGGAGTGATCGACGACGTGGGCCGGCGCATTCCGACCGGCTTGGGCACCGAACCGGGGGAAAGTCTGCTGCTGCTCGGCGACACCCGCGACGAATTCGACGGTTCGATCTGGGCTCAGGTGACCGCCGATCATCTGGGTGGGCTACCGCCGGCCGTCGATCTGCAGCGCGAGAAGCTGCTGGCCGAGGTGCTTGCCGCCGGCTCGCGCGACGGGCTCATCACCGCCGCGCACGACTTGTCCGAGGGCGGCCTGGCGCAGGCGATCGTGGAATCGGCCCTCGCCGGTGAAACGGGTTGTCGCATCGTGCTTCCCGAGGGTGCCGACCCCTTCGTGACGCTGTTCTCCGAGTCCGCCGGGCGGGCGCTGGTCGCGGTGCCGCGCACCGAGGAGAGCCGGTTCCGGTCCATGTGTGAGGCGCGGGGACTGCCGGCCGCCCGCATCGGCGTCGTGGATCAGGAGTCTGGCGCGGTGGAGGTGCAGGGGCTGTTCACGGTGTCGCTGGCCGAGTTGCGGGACACGTCCGAGGCGGTGCTGCCGCGATTCTTCGGTTAAGGCTTCGCGCACTGGGTTTGGCCGCCGCTCTGGTGGGCTGGAGCTTTGTCAGTCCGCGGTTACCGCCGGCGTACCGAACACCGGTGCAGGCCGCCGCCGGCAGCCTGCTGGCGTTGATGACGCGCGCGCCGTTGGGGTTTCGCCCACCACAGGTGTGGACCGGATTGCGACTGGGCTCGACGGTAGCGGCGCTCGTGACCGCCACCATTTTGGGGACGACGCCGGTTCCGAAGGTGCGCCTGTCGATGTCGGCGCGCGAGGTGCCCGCGTCGGTGCCAGGCTGGCTGGGTTGGCAGATTCCGGTCGGCACCGTGTGGGCCGAGGAGGCCGCCTTCCGCGGGGCGCTGGGCAGCACGGCCGCGCAGGGCTTCGGCGTCACGGGCGGGCGGCTGCTGCAGGCCGGCGCATTCGGTTTGTCGCACCTCGCCGACGCGCGTGCGCTGGGTGAGCCGCTGCTGCCGATCGTGGTGGTCACCGGCTTGGCGGGCTGGGTGTTCGGCTGGCTGGCCGAGCGCAGCGGAAGCCTGGCGGCGCCCATCCTGGTGCACCTGGCCATCAACGAGGCGGCTGCCGTGGCTGTGGTGTTCGTGCAGGGCCGTCGTTGAGAGCCGGAAGTGGAACGGCTCACACGGCGCGCGAACTGGCGGTTGAGGCCCTACACTTGTTAATTGCTTGTTAAATCCCCAGCTAGAGAGGGCGGCACCGCCGGTGCACAGACTCAGGGCCGCGGAGCACCCGCGGCCGGACTATGTACTCCTGCACATCAGCGACACCCACCTTGTCGGCGGAGACGGTCCGCTCTACGGCGACGTGGATGCCGACGGCCGGTTGGGTGAACTGCTCGGACAGCTGAATCACTCCGGGGTGCGCCCCGACGCCATCGTCTTCACCGGTGATCTCGCGGACAAGGGTGAGCCCGCCGCCTACCGCAAGCTTCGCGACCTGGTCGAGCCGTTCGCGGCCGACCTCGGCGCCGAACTCGTCTGGGTGATGGGCAACCACGACGACCGGGCCGAACTGCGGCGCCTGCTGCTGGACGAAGCGCCGTCCATGGCCCCGCTGGACCACGTGCGCATCATCGACGGGCTGCGCATCATCACGCTGGACACCTCGGTGCCGGGGCACCATCACGGCGAAATCCGGCCGGCTCAATTGGATTGGCTCGCCGAAGAACTGGCCACGCCGGCACCCGACGGCACCATCCTGGCGATGCACCATCCACCGATACCCTCTGTGCTGGACCTGGCCGTCACCGTCGAGCTGCGTGACCAGGCCCCGCTGGGGCGCGTGCTCAAAGGTAGCGACGTGCGGGCCATCCTGGCCGGGCACCTGCACTACTCGACGAACGCCACCTTCGTCGGGATCCCCGTGTCGGTCGCCTCTGCCACCTGCTACACCCAGGACCTCACGGTCGCCGTCGGCGGAACCCGCGGCAGGGACGGTGCGCAGGCTTGCAACCTGGTGCACATCTACCCGGAAACCGTTGTGCACTCTGTGATTCCGCTGGGTGGCGGCAACACCGTAGGCACGTTCGTCTCTCCCGGTCAGGCGCAGCGCAACATCGCCGAGGCGGGCATCTTCATCGAGCCGTCCCGTCGAGACTCGCTGTTCAGGAACCCTCCGATGGCGCTGACGTCGACGGCACCGCAAGATTCGGTCGACTGACCCCGCCTGCGACCTTCTCCCACGGTGCCGGGATCGGGAAATACCGCTCCAGGAAATCGATGACCCGGGCGGCGCGTTCGGCCGCCGCGACTTCGGGGAAACTGCTGTCGTTCAGGCAGAAGAAGTGGTGCCGGCGTTTCTTGCGCAACTCGGGCAGCAGGTTCAGGCCGGCCCGGGTGGTCGTGTTGACGTACCGGACGCTGGCCTTCTCCTGCTGTACGGCGCGCCCCGTCAACAGTGCGTAATAGTGATAGAAGGAATTGGTTACCGAGATGTCGGTGCTGGCGCGAAATGGGCTGGCCTGGGTGCGGGCGAACTCGTCCGGGAATTCGCGCTCCATCTCCTGAAGAACGCTCTTGCGCAGCGGGACGGCGGTGTGCTCGAGATGGCGGGTGATGAGCTGCCCGAACCGGTCGGCAAGCAGTTTCCTGTTCACCCGGGCCGCGTTCTCGAACCCGCTGCGTCCGGGATCGTTGGCGCCCAACCCGATTCGGGTGTTGGCTTCGATGAATTTGCTGACCCCACCCGGGGAGAAGAACATGCCGGGCCGCAGCGGCCGGCCGAAGAACATGTCGTCATTGGAGTACAGGAAATGCTCGCTGAGGTCGGCGATGTGGTGCAGCTGGCTCTCCACCGCGTGCGAATTGTAGGTCGGCAGTGCGGCGGGGTCCGAGAAGTGTTCGATCGCAGGAACAATGGTGATCTTCGGGTGCTCGGCCAACCACGCGGGTGGCGTCGAATCGGTGGCGATGAAGATGCGACGGATCCACGGGGCGAACATGTTGACCGATCGCAGCGCGTATTTCAGTTCGTCGATCTGCCGGATGCGGGCGTCGGCATCGTCGCCTTCGCCCACCACATGACCGGACATCTGAGCGGCCCGCCGGGCCCGGAATTCCGGGTCATTGCCGTCGACCCACGAGAACACCAGGTCGATGTCGAACGTCACGTCGCCCGCGTGCGGTGCGAACATGCCTTCCAGGGTCGGCCACTTGTAGCCGTAGAGCTTGACGGTCGCCGGGGTGACTTCGGTGCGGGGCAACACCGTGCGGGTCAGTGCGTTCTCCACCGGGCATCCGATCGCGGTCTCGTCGAATGCCCAGAACTGCAGATCGACACCGAACGCCGGTCCGTAACGGAACCCCCCCGGCGCGACCCTGTTCCGGTACAACCGCAGGGTGCGCGAGTCGGGTACGGCGGACAGCTCCCCGTGCGCCAGAAGATGCTGTCCGTCAGCGCTTTTCGCGTACATCGGCTCATCGGCGCAGGCGGCTGCCAAGGCCCGCTCGACGGCGCCGCGCAACCGGATGTCGACGGCGAGGGCTGGTCGGTCCTTGTGATCGCGAACCAGCAGGTAGGGAATATCAGCCCGGTTCAACGCTTTTCGGAGAAAGACCAGATCCTCGATCTGTGCCTCGTGCGGGGTGAGGCTGGCTTCCACGCGCGCGATCCGGCCGCGGCGGGTCACCATGACGGGTGAGCCCGGAACGGACCGATCGCCGTCACGGCAAAAAGCCTTTGGCATCGGAACACCGCCTCAGTTCGAAGTCGCACCGTCAACCGCAGAATCCCATACTTTCTCCGGGGCTGCGCGGTGGGACGATAACTGTTGCAGGACAGTCGATTCAGCCGATTTCCGATACCTGGACTTAACTGTCAGTTCACGTTGATGTCATGTCCGGCGCGATTCAGTGAACCCGGTCCTGCTGGTCGGGCACAACGCGGCCGTCGGGGCCGCGCAGGGCGGCCTGACCACCGTCGGGTTCGTCGAAGCCCTGGGTGGCGCACGGATACGGCGGGCTCGGTGGCAGTGGGTCGATGAACGTCGGATTGATCAACCAGCGACCGTCGGAGTCGGCGTAGGCGCGGCACATCAACTCGATCTGGTTGCGGTTGAGGACCAGTCGCAGCGCGGTCGCATCCGGCACGAAGGTGGCGTCGCCGTCAGAGTCCCCGGCGGCGAACACCTGCCGGCGGGCTTCGGGCGCCGGCGCGAACGCCGCCGCGCCCTGGATGCCGAGCACCTGCTGGTTCACCCGGCACCGCTTGCCCTCGTTGAACGGCATCGACGGCTCGCCGCCACACGTCGCCAGACGTGGTGTCACCACGTCGCCGTCGTGTTCGGAGAGCACGCCCATCACCCGGTCGGCGGGGATGCCGACATCCGCGGCCCAGACCCGCACCACCAGTTCGGGTGAGGCGGAGATGACGCGGACGTCGAAACCGTTGGCCTGCAACGTCCCGACGAGATCCCGCATCTGCTGGTAGTAGCGCACCCAGGCGGTCTGCCGGGTGCTGCCCACGGTCTGCTCGGCGCCCTGCGGTGCGTCGATATTCTCTTGCCGTGCGGCGGAGGCGAATTGGGTGATATCGGCGTCGGTCCAACCGGCGAGCAGCTGCAACAGCCATGCGTCCACCGGTTTGAAGCGGCGGTGGTTGAAGCCGGTGAATGCCGTTTCACCCGAGCGGGTTTGGCCGTTGGAGTAGATCGACACCAGCTCGTCGGCGCAGCCGGTGTCGCGGTCGGTGGGCAGCGGCTCGCCGGGCGGCGCGAGGCTCCCGCACGCGGCCGCCAGGGCGGCGGCGGCCCGCGGCGCCAGGAAGGGGCTGGTGGCGCTCCAGTCTTTCGGCTGGCGCACCTTGGAGTTCCGCACCACCCAGTAGAAGGTCGCGTGGCCGATGTCGTTGCGGATCATGGTGTTGTCCCAGTCGAACAACGCCAGCGGGGCTGTGTCCCTGGTCTTCCCGCAGCTGCCGAGTTGCTTGATCATCGCGTCGATCCGGTCGCGGTTGTCGCCGTACCAGCCCGAGTCGACGGCGAGTGTGCGGCAGCTGTCGTGGTGGGCGGAGTTGGTGCTGTGGCAGGCCGTGACCACGAGCAGGGCCACGGTCAGAGCGGTAAGTGCGCGCGACACCGGCGTCATGGATTGATTGTGTAGTCGCCGATTTGCCGCCCCCACACGTAGTCGAGAATCATCGGTGAACCGATCTCGAAATGGTTGTACGGCGCGAGGTCGTAGCCCGCGTCCATCACCAGGTAGGGCGCGGGCCACAAGTCCCTGGTGATCTTCTGCCAGCATCCCGGTCTCCCGCCGGGGCCACCTCTGGTGTTGGTCCGGGGCAGATTCTCCGGGTAGATGTACGGGCCCGGCGCACCGGTGATGGCGCCCGCTGAAGTCGCACCGAGTGCGTAGCCGTTGAAGCCGAGTGCATTGCGGATCCTGGGCGCCACCTCGTCGTAGTTGCGGATGGTGCACACGATCTGCGGGCTGTACTCGTCGAGCAACTGGGCCGTGGGAAGAAGGTCGGCGGCCCCCCGTGCGAGGTAGGGACCCGATCGCTGAAACACCGGGGTCGCGGTGTCGGCGAACCCGGCCGCCGCCAGCAGGGCGGCATCGAGGTCGTTGCGCTGCTGGCTGACGGTGCGCGACGTGGTCGCCGCCGCATCGAGCGCCGCCAGCAGGTCCGGGGCGGCGTCGGCGTAGACGTCACCAAGAGCCGCCAGTCGTTGCACGTCTCGGCGGGCCGCGGGCAACTGCGGGTTCAGGTCGTCGAGGATCGCGTTTCCATTGGTCAGCGACTCGCCGAATTTGTCACCCAGGCCGGCCAGCGCCAGCCCGGCCGCACTCAGCGTGAGGTTGAGCTTGACCGGGTCGACCTTCTCGGCGATCGCCGTCAAGGTCTGGAACAGCGTGTTGAATTCGGTGGTCACCTTGGTCGCGTCGATCACCACAGACGGTGTGATATGTTGCGGCGCAGGTGTTTTGGGCGAGCTCAGGGACACGTACTTGTTGCCGAACACGGTGGTGGCCTTGATCTCGGCGGCCACGTTCGCCGGGATCTGCGGGATGTACTTCGGGAAGATGTCGAGGACGAACTGGGCCGCCGGGACGCCGTCGCGGGTGATTTCGGAGATCTCGGCCACCCGGCCGATCTGCACGCCGTTATAGGTGACCTTCGCGCCCGGGTCCATCACCAGACCCGCACGCGGAGCGACCATCGTCAGCTTCGTCTTCGGGGTGAAGTTCCCGCGGAACTGCCAGTACAGCGCGCTCAGGACGAGCGTCAGCGCCACCAGCGCGATCAGGCCGATGGTCCGATACGGTGGCCGCGCGCCCGAGCGCCGACGCTCCATGATTCTGAGACCCTAAGGTATGGCTGCCCGCCCCAAGGCCGATCCGGCAAAGACACGGCAGGCCGTGTCGGCTGTCGCGGACTGGTTGCGGGACGAAAACCATCCCGCGCCCGACCGGGCCGCCCTGGCGAGCGCCGTCCGGCTCACCGCCCGCACCCTGGCCGACCTGGCACCCGGCGCCAGCGTGGAAGTGCGGATCCCGCCGTTCGTCGCGGTGCAGTGCGTGTCCGGTCCGCGGCACACCCGCGGAACACCCCCCAACGTGGTGGAAACCAACCCGCGCACGTGGCTGTTGGTGGCAACGGGACTGATGGGGTTCAGTGAGGCGGCAGTGAGCGGCGACCTGACCCTTTCGGGCTCTCGCGCCTGTGAAATAGAACACTGGCTACCGGTTTCGCGTTTAACGCCCTGACCTCTATTGACCTGGAGTTTCGGCCGCGACACGCGGATTCTCCCCGGCGCAACACGCGGTCCGGCATTGCGCGGCCGGCCCGCGGTGCCCGTAGACTCCGTAGCGTCACCAACCGCGCCCTAGGGAGCCGCCACACCGTGACCGCGCAGCAGCCCGAAGAAGACTTCAGTTCGCCTCGTGAAGAGTGTGGCGTATTCGGGGTCTGGGCCCCCGGTGAAGACGTCGCCAAACTCACCTATTACGGCCTCTACGCCTTGCAGCACCGCGGCCAGGAAGCCGCGGGCATCGCCGTGGCCGACGGATCCCAGGTGCTGGTGTTCAAAGACCTCGGCCTGGTCAGTCAGGTGTTCGACGAGCAGACGCTGGCCGCCATGGAGGGCCACGTCGCCATCGGGCACTGCCGTTACTCCACCTCCGGGGACACCACTTGGGAGAACGCCCAGCCGGTCTTCCGCAATACCGCCGCCGGCACCGGAGTTGCGTTGGGGCACAACGGAAATCTGGTCAACGCCGCCGAACTGATGGCGCGCGCCCGCGACGAGGGCCTGATCGCGAAGCGGGCACCGGCGCCGGCAACCACGGATTCCGACATTCTCGGCGCGCTGCTGGCGCATGGTGCGGCCGACTCCAGCCTGGAGCAGGCCGCGCTCGAACTGCTGCCGACCGTGCGCGGTGCGTTCTGCCTGACGTTCATGGACGAGAACACCCTGTACGCGTGCCGCGACCCGCACGGCGTGCGGCCGCTGTCGCTGGGACGGCTGGACCGCGGTTGGGTGGTGGCGTCGGAAACCGCGGCCCTCGACATCGTCGGCGCCTCGTTCGTCCGGGACATCGAGCCGGGTGAGCTGCTGGCGATCGACGCCGACGGAGTGCGGTCCACCCGCTTCGCCAACCCCACCCCGAAGGGGTGCATCTTCGAGTACGTCTACCTGGCCCGGCCGGACAGCACCATCGGCGGGCGGTCGATTCACGGCGCCCGGTTGGATATCGGTCGCCAGCTCGCCCGCGAATGTGCGGTCGACGCCGACCTGGTCATCGGGGTTCCGGAGTCCGGCACACCCGCCGCGGTGGGGTATGCGCAGGAATCCGGCATCCCGTACGGGCAGGGCCTGATGAAGAACGCCTACGTCGGGCGCACCTTCATCCAGCCGTCACAGACGATCCGCCAGCTCGGCATCCGGCTCAAGCTGAACCCGCTCAAAGAGGTGATCCGCGGTAAGCGGCTCATCGTCGTCGACGACTCGATCGTGCGCGGCAACACCCAGCGCGCCCTGGTGCGCATGCTGCGGGAGGCCGGGGCTGTCGAGGTGCACGTCCGGATCGCGTCGCCGCCGGTCAAGTGGCCCTGCTTCTACGGGATCGACTTCCCGTCGCCGGCCGAGTTGATCGCCAACGCCGTCGAGGACGAAGGGGAGATGCTCGAGGCCGTCCGGCACGCCATCAACGCCGACACGCTCGGCTACATCTCGCTGCGCGGTCTGATCGCGGCCACCGAGCAACCGGCCTCGCGACTGTGTACGGCCTGCTTCGACGGCACGTACCCGATCGAACTGCCCAGCGAGAGTGCGCTGGGCAAGAACGTCATCGAGCACATGCTGGCCAACGCGGCGCGCGGTGCCGGCCTGGGCGACCTGGCGGGCCAGGACGCGCCGGAAGTTCCGGTCGGACGCTGACGCGGGCTCTGCGTAGGTAACCGTCACCGGCGGTGCCTAGGACCGGTAGCCTTTATCGCGATGACGGATCCCGAACTTAGCGCCAAACGCGGCGCGGGCAACCAGGGCATCACCTACGCATCGGCCGGGGTGGACATAGAAGCCGGTGACCGCGCTGTCGACTTGTTCAAGCCGCTGGCGACCAAGGCCACCAGACCCGAGGTGCGCGGTGGGCTCGGCGGCTTCGCCGGGTTGTTCGCGCTGCGCGGTGATTACCGCGAACCGGTGCTTGCTGCCTCCACCGACGGTGTCGGCACCAAGCTGGCGGTTGCCCAGGCGATGGACAAGCACGACACCGTCGGCCTGGACCTGGTCGCGATGGTGGTCGACGACCTCGTCGTCTGTGGCGCCGAACCGCTGTTCCTGCAGGACTACATCGCCGTCGGCCGCACGGTCCCGGAGCGGGTCGCGGCGATCGTCAGCGGCATCGCCGAGGGCTGTGTGCGCGCCGGCTGCGCGCTGCTCGGCGGCGAGACCGCCGAACATCCCGGCCTGATGGAGCCGGACCACTATGACATCTCGGCCACCGGTGTCGGCGTCGTGGAAGCGGACGACGTCTTGGGACCGGACCGCGTCAAACCCGGCGACGTCATCATCGGGATGGGTTCCTCGGGACTGCATTCCAACGGGTACTCGCTGGCGCGGGCGGTGCTGCTCGAGATCGACCGGATGAATCTCGCCGGCTATGTCGAGGAGTTCGGGCGCACGCTGGGCGAGGAGCTGCTCGAGCCGACCCGGATCTACGCCAAGGATTGCCTGGCGCTCGCCGCGGAGACCCAGGTCCGCACCTTCTGCCACGTCACCGGGGGAGGGCTGGCCGGGAACCTCGAGCGGGTCATCCCGCACGGTCTGGTCGCCGAGGTGGATCGCGGCACCTGGACGCCCGCACCGGTATTCGCGATGATCGCCCAGCGTGGCCGCGTCGCCCGGCCCGAGATGGAGAAGACGTTCAACATGGGCGTCGGGATGATCGCCGTCGTCGCACCCGAAGACACCGACCGCGCGCTGGCTATCCTGACCGCGCGGCACTTGGACTGCTGGGTCCTGGGCACCATCTGCAAGGGTGGAAAAGAAGGCCCGCGCGCCACGCTCGTCGGGCAGCATCCGCGATTCTGAACAGCTCTACGGTGCCGACACGTGCGGTCGCCGCGGTCGGGGCGTCAGATCAGCGACGCCAGGTGTCCTCGTCGTCCCATGAATCGCCTTCGGCGCTGTCGGATTCATCGGTGCTCGTGCTCGTCCCTGACAACTCGCGCTGAAGCCGCGTGAAGTCGGTCTGCGGGGAGCTGTATTTCAGTTCTCGAGCAACCTTGGTCTGCTTTGCCTTAGCCCGGCCGCGGCCCATGGGGGGACCCCCTCGCGAAATAACGGAGCGGCCTACGAGTAGGCGGCTCCGATCTCTAGTGTCTTTATTGTCCTGTCGACAGCTTACCGTGCCGCGCGGCTGAAGGTGGCCGCGCCCTGCCTAGCCGCACATGGCGGATGTCACAGTCTTATAGCGCGCCGCCGCGCAGCCGATCGACCGCGAGGCGTCCGGCGCCCACCCCATCCACGGGCGGCAGCGAATCCGCGTCGATCACGGCGGCGACGGCGCCGTCGGCGCCAGTCGTCAGTTGCGTGTCGGCGGGGATGCCGCGCTTGACCAGCGCCAGTGCCACCGGTCCGAGGTCGACGTGCTCGACCACTGTTCCCAGCCGCCCCACGGCGCGACCGCCGGCAAGCACCGCGGCACCGGTGGACGGCCGGTCCGCCGAGCCGTCGAGGTGCAGCAAAACCAGCATCCGCGGCGGTTTACCCAGGTTGTGCACTCGCGCCACCGTCTCCTGGCCGCGGTAACAACCCTTGTCCAGGTGCACCGCGCCCTGGCCGGGCCCACCGATCCAGCGCACTTCGTGCGGGATGGTGCGTTCGTCGGTGTCGACGCCCAGCCGCGGCCGCAGGGCCGCCACCCGGTGAGCCTCGTAGGCCCACACCCCGGCCGGCCGCACGCCGGCACCGGTCAGCCGCTGCCGCCAGTCGGCGGCTGAATCGCGGGGCACCAGCAGGTCCAGCTCGATCGGACCGTTCGGCGTGCTCGGCATCCGGCGCAGGAATCCGCCGGTGGGCAATGGGACGGCCGACCATTCCGGCGGCAGTGCAGCCACACCCAACGCCGCCAGTACCGGGGCGTCAGCGAGTCGAGGCCCGATGAGCGACAGCACCGCCAGGTCCGTGATGGCCGGGGCCACGTCCGACCAGAAAACCATTTTGCGCAGGTAACCCAGCAGCGGTTCGCCGCGCCACGGCTCGGTATCCAGGTAGGTGGTGTCGCCCAGTTCGGTCTGTACCCAGTGGTCTTCGACCCGGCCCTGGCCGTCCAGGCTGAGGTTCTGCGTGCTGGCGCCCTCGGCCAGCTCGCTGACGTGTTGGGTGGAGATGTTGTGCAGCCAGGCGCGCCGATCGGCTCCGGTCAGCGCGATCACGGCACGGTGTGAGCGGTCGACCAGGACGGCGTCGGTCTGGCTGGCCCGTTGCTCGCCGAGTGGGTCGCCGTAATGCCAGATCGCGCCGGCGTCGGGCCCGGGATCCGGGGCGGGGACTGGATTCATTTGCGCCGCTCCTCCTCATCGCTTCGCTCTGCATCGTCGTCGGCGCGGTTCACACATCAACTCTACGGGGGCCCATCTCACCGACCGCCGAGCCTGAAGCTGGCCGCACGGTCGCCGCCGAGCGTGAAGCCAGCCGCACGCTCGGCGACGGTCTGGGCGGTTAGGCTCTCTCCCCATGACGGGTGTGGTCGTCACTCTGGACGGCGAGGTTCTCGATTCGGGCGCTCCGCTGCTGCACGCCGACGACCTCGCGGCGGTGCGCGGCGACGGAGTCTTCGAGACGCTGCTGGTGCGCGACGGCAGGGCATGCCTGATCGAGTTGCACCTGCAGCGACTGACCCACTCGGCGAAGTTGATGGACCTGCCCGAGCCGGACCTGGCCCAATGGCGGACAGCGATCGAAAAGGCGACCAGTCAGTGGCTGACGCTCACCGCCGATGAGGCCGCCATGCGCCTGGTGTACAGCCGCGGCCGGGAGAGCGCGCTCGCGGAGCCCACCGCCTATGTCATGGTCAATCCTGTCCCGGAACGGGTGGCCGCGGTGCGCCGCGACGGTGTCGCCGCGATCACGCTCGATCGCGGGCTGCCGGCCAACGGCATCGACACCATGCCCTGGCTGCTGGCGGGTGCCAAGACGCTGTCCTACGCCGTGAATATGGCCGTCCTGCGGCATGCCGCCCGGCAAGGCGCGGGTGACGTCATCTTCGTCAGCACCGACGGGTTCATCCTCGAAGGTCCGCGCTCCACGGTGGTCATCGCCGTCGACGGCGAGGACGGCCGCCCGTGCCTGCTCACCCCGCCGCCGTGGTACCCGATCCTGCGCGGAACCACCCAGCAGGCGTTGTTCGAAGTTGCGCGCGCCCGCGGGTACGACTGTGACTACCGCGCGCTGCGGGTCTCCGATCTCGCCGCGGCGCAAGGCATCTGGCTGGTGTCGAGCATGACGTTGGCCGCGCGTGTGCACACGCTCGACGGACGCTGGCTACCGCGGGTCCCGTTCGCCGACACGTTCGCCGAACTGGTCGACGCGGCGATCGTCATTGATCGCTGAGCGCTTAAATCTGTTGTCGCCGGGCCGGAGTCGCGGTAGCGTCGGCTTTACACAAGAGAGGAGGTGGTCCGCGAAATTGATAGCTTCATGGACATGTGAGGTGGCTGCGCGCTAGCTGCATTGGCTCGGAAGAGTCAGCGATCTACGCGCGCTGGCGAATTTCCCGCAGCCACCCGGCCCTCGAGCGTCCGGTCTGTCCAACCGGAGCGTCGCTCGGGGGCCGCTCCATCTCCAGCGCCTTCCCGAAGGCCCGTTACTTATTCGCCCGCGCCACGATCTGCTCGGCCAATTTCGCGCCGCCGTCGGTGATGTCGTTGCCACACGCCTGAACCTCGACGACCAGATCGCCCGCCGCGCTGAGCGCATGCTGGCAGGTGCGGGTGTTGTTGTCGGTCTCCGCGCGCGTCATGGTGATCTTCGGCGCAGCGCCGTTGACTTCGCCGAAACTCCATTCGGTGCTCTTGCTCGTACCGGTGAACGTGACGGTCTTGTTGGCGCACGCCTGCCACTTGCCGGCGGATGCCTCGACGAACGCCCGTGCCTTCTCGGCCGACGGGAATCTCGCGACGGCCTCGACGACCCGATGAGCGTCACCGGGCGATTGAACGGACTGAGTGTGGATCGCAGTGGGGTCGTGCGGCCGGTACACCGATTCCTCGAACGGTTCGAAAGCCGACAAACACTCCGGATCGGACAACGTGCCCTGCGGGCCACGCAGTTGATCGCTGCGTGCGCCTTCCCTCATGTTGGGGTCACCCAGCACGTTCCCGATGTCGGCGGCACCGAGCAGGAGGGACCCGGTCTCGGCCGGGGCCGAGGCCCCGTTGGAGACCCCGTTGGAGGGTCCGGTGGCAGCGCCGCTCGGCTTCGCCGCCGGCTTGCGGGTGTTGCCGCCGGTAGCGAACACCACGATCAACACGATGGCGACCACGGCGGCCAGGGCGGCACCGCCGATGATGAGCAGCTTCTTGCTCGACTGTCCGGAGCTGGGCGCCGGCGCGGCGTGACCGGAGGTGGGGCGGGCCGGTGGTGCGGGCGCGGGAGCCCCGGCCGCCGGGGCCGCGGCAGCGGGGGCCGCCGGAGCCGAGGCCGCCGGAGCTGAGGCAGCGGGGGCAGCCGGGGCCGTCGCCGGCGATCCGCCCGGTGGGCTGTCCTTGGCCTCGATCTCGGCCAGCACATTGTCGATCTCGGTCCGGGTGCGGTAGGTGACGTCGTGCCGCATCCGCAACATCCGCAGCAACTGGGCGATGTCGCCGCGGGCGCTGGGGTCGTCGCCGTCCTCGTCGAGCCCCGTCCGCAACTCGATCAACAACTGGAGCTGCTGCGCGGGCGTGAGCTCCTTCTCCGACAGGTCGTTGCCCAGTCGCATGATGTATCCGAATGGCACCGGCGGCTCGTCGGGCAACGGCGACGGCAGCGGCGTGGCCTTCTGGCTCATCGCGTGGATCGCGGTCACGAGCTGGATGCCGGCGTCGACGGTCGGGTTCTGGTAGTCGATGATCTGCAGCGTGGAGACGGGATTGACCCGGACGCTGTCCACCGGCCCCACCTTGACCGGCAGGATCGGGCGGTTCAGGGCTTGCGCGTAGCGCAGCTCGGCCAGGCTCGGCTTGGACTGCAGCCAATTGTTGGACAGGGCGACGATGAAAACGTCGCAGGAGCGGATCTGCTCGAGGATCGCGTTCCACCAGGCGTCGCCGCCTCCGAGTTCCTGATCGAACCAGACCTTCTGCTGCGCGCGCTTCAGAGCGGTCGTCAGCGCGTCGAGCGACGTCCTGTCCTGGCTCGAGTAGCTGATGAATATGGCCACGGCAGTCTCCTCAATTGAGGGCAGGGGGAGGCGGATACGGCGAAACCGTCATGGGGACGGTAGCGCATGGTAGGGGTAGCAGCAATCGACTCTGGCAAACCGCCGGCGTCTAGTCGGCGGCTGGGACAGGCGCGTCATCCGGTGGGTGGAACTCGGCGTAACGCTGGTCGAACTCATGGCCCGGTACCGGCCACTGCTCGCCCTCCGCTCCCCGCACCACCCAGTCGCCGTCGGCCGCGTTCGTCGTGCCCTCCAGGGTGTTGATCGACTCGCCCGGCTGCGCCGGACGGGCCTGGACGCGCCCTTTCCGGCGCCATAGTCCGTCACCGGCCGGCTCGTAAGTGGCGTGGAAGATGTCGTCGCGCACCGACCAGGTCTTGCCGTCCGCGCGCACCTCCCAGTCGCCGGCGTCGGCGTGCATGGTGTGCCCCGAATCCGACTTCCATGTCCATGGCGCGGTGCGCTGCTCGGCGGAGACCGTCCCCACCCGGGTGAATGTGCGCCACAGCGGGCGGGACCGGTAACCGAGTTGGCGCAGGCTCCACAGCGTGGCCGCCAGGCTGCGCACGGCGGCGTTGAGCAGGTCGGGGCTGCTCTCGACGGTTGACCAGTCGACCAGTTTGTCGTGGATCTTGCGGGCGTCGTCCCGTGGCGTGCCGTATTTCCAGCCGTTGCGGCGGTAGTAGCGGCACCAGTCCTCGTGCTCGGCCTGCGCCATGGCCAGTGCCGAGTACCGGTCGAAGCCCATCAGCGCCAACTGTTCCAGCGGCGGCGAGTCCGCCATATCGCGTCCGGACAACTGGGCGGGCGGGCTGCCCCAGGTGTTCCAGGTGTGGCCGGCGATCTGTTCGACCATCCACAACGCGTTGCGCACCTGGCGCCGGTTGGAGCCGCGGTAGAACTCGTCGAGTTCTATCCACGGCACCGAGGCGGGGCCCCGCGGCCAACTGGGATCGATGGTGGCGACATACCGCTCGTGGATCAGCCGGGCCGCCCGTTCCCAGGCGTCCTGAACCTGACCCTCCCGGCTGTCCAGCACCAGGGAGTACGACTGCAGCATGCCGACCACCTGGATCGAGTCGTCCGCGATGCTGGTGTTCAGATCCGAGGTGTAGACCGGCATTTCGGGGAAGCGGGCGGCCAGCCTGGTGCCGGTGGTCGCGGTGTGGGTGTCGACCAGGATCACCGCGCTGGTGGTGGGGTCGGTGTCGCCGATCAGCCGCAGGATCGTGGGAATCGTCGGGCCCTCGGACACCGCGTCGATCGACGGTCCGTCGGAGGCGAAACCGGCTTGCTGACGGTAGAACTCGTGATCCTTCAGGTATTCCTCGGCGTCGCGTTCCACCAGGGTCAGCGACGGCAGCGGGACGGCACCCGGCGGTGTGTAGAAGTCGCGTTCCAGCGCGCGGCGGGTCAGATCCGCGCACAGCGCCAGGGTCAATTGTGAAGTGCCACAGACGAATACACGTTTCGTGCGACCAGTCGCGATGATGCCGTCCAGCAGCCGGCTCGCCGTGACCTCGTACTTGCCGACGACGTCGGCCGCCCATCGGGTGTCGGATCCGCCGAACTGCTGGGCGCGCCAGGCCTCGGCGAGCCAGGGATCGTCGATGCGCACGATGAGCGGCAGCCGGCGCTTGTTGGCGACTTCGGACAGCCGACGGCTGATCAGGTCCAGCCACAGCAGGTTGATGGCCGGGTCGGGCGCCATCAGGTACAGCCGGCTCAGGTGGCGCCACAGCCGCAGCGTCACCAGCGTGGCGGGCGTGGTGAAGTCCACCAGCACGACGCGGGCGCCCATCCGGCGCACCCGCTGGACGCGGTCGTCGTTGGCGCTGGTGATGACGACCAGGGTGCTGCGCCGGTCCAGCGTCCGGGCCACCCCGCTGATCATCGACTCGGTGTCGTCATCGACGCCGACGATGGCGGTGACGGAATCGGCGAAATTGGCCCGCAGCCGGTCCACCTGCGACCGGAACACCCCGATGACCACACCGCCCAGGCCGGTGAAGATCGCCGAAACGGCTGCCATTCGGGCCAATTCGAGACCGACCGGGGTCGGGCTGGGGCAGACGTGCCCACCCAGCGAGTAGTCGCTGCTGCTGCCTTTGATCAGCTGGGCGGTCAGCATCAGCGGGGTGAAGACGGCGGGATGGTTCTCGTCGTGGCAGTTCCAGTACGAGCTGAGTCCCAGAATGGCGCTCATCGTGATGAGCACCGCGATCACGGTGAACGAAACGCCCACCAGGCGGTGGCTGGTGTTGGACCGGAAGGTCATCACGCACACCGCGACCAGCACCGCGACCACGATCGCCGTGGTCGTCATCGATCCCGGCCGGCCGAACCAGCCCAGCCCGGACGGCAGCAGGTCCAGGATCGCGGGTGCGAGCGCCACCGCGGCCAGATAGCCGATCAACAAGACGGCGAGGAGGGACATGCCCCAGCGCACCGGGGGTGGGGCGATTCTCTTCTGGCCCATCAAACCTCGCTTCGCCAAGCCTTTTTTCCGGGCCTGCTCGGACGCGAACAGTACACGCGCAAGTGCGCGGGAAGGCAACAAGAAGAGCTCGTTAAGGAGGCCGGTTTCAGCCGACGAAACGGGACAAGCGCGCCGACAGGTGGGGGACCAGGCCGCCGTCGGCGTCCACCCGCTCTTCGACGTAGGCGAGATCGCCGCCCTCGACTATCCCGTAGAGCCGTTTGGCACCGCCGACCAGTACGCCGGACCGGCTGCGGGCCAGCGCATCGGTGACGAGTTCCCAGGACGACTGGTTACGGGGGCGCCCGTAGAACAGCTCGACGTAACCGGACGAGTGCGCCAGCAGCAGCTCGATGGCCTGCGATTCGGAGGGGTCGTCGGGATCGGCGACGAACCGCCAGAATCCGGTTTCCCGCAGCGCCGGCTGGTGGTATTCGCCCGCCTCGTCGAGGCGCCAGGACCGGGCTTCCCAGTTCAGGTAGTCGCCGCCGTCATGGGAGACCACGATCTGTTGGCCGAACCGGTAGTCGCCGTCGTGCGCGCGGCCTTCGCCCTCGCCGCGCCAGACGCCTACCAGCGGCAGCAGCGCCAGCAAGGCGTCATGCAGGTTGGCGCCTTCCCGGAGGTTCGCGGTGTCCGCGGGCACCGGAAGGTCGTCGTACGCGGGGATATTCCGGGTAGCGGTCAGTTTCGCCCGCTCGGCCGCCTGTGACAGTTCGTCTGAGGCGTCTGCGCCCTCGGTAGAGGTCACGACTCGTCGGTGATCAACCGATACAGCGCATACAGCGCGAACCAGGAGATGACCACAGTCGCGAGGACCAGCATGATCTCGAAGAACAGCACCACGTGGATGAGTCTATGCGATCGGCCCCGCCGTTGAGTCTGCGTAGCGGGCGGCGGTCACTCGGACTTCGTCGCCCTCAACGCAGAGTGAACAGCGGTGGCGGCGGCCTCAGGCGACCTTGATGTCCACCTCGTGGATGCCGGCACCGGACGGCGCGACCACGGCGTCGCCGTTGCCTACCCGGGACAACGCCCGCAGCGTCCACGATCCGGGCGCCGCGAAGAACCGGAAGTCACCGGTGGCCGATGCCACGACCTCGGCGGTGAACTCGTCGGACGAGTCCAGCAGACGCACGAACGCCCCACCGACGGCCTGGCCCTCACCGTCCACGACGCGCCCGGTGATCACCGTTTCCTTCTCCAGGTCGACGCTGGCCGGCATCGTCAGTCCTTGCTTTGGTGCAGTGCACATGTCAGTTTCCCAACTCGATCGGGGCACCCACCAGGGAGCCGTATTCCGTCCAACTGCCGTCGTAGTTCTTGACGTTTTTGTGTCCGAGCAATTCCTGCAGGACGAACCAGGTGTGCGACGAACGTTCCCCGATCCGGCAGTAGGCAATCGTTTCCTTCTGTCCGTCCAGGCCGGCGTCGGCGTAGAGCTTGGCCAGCTCCTCGTCGGACTTGAACGTGCCGTCCTCGTTGGCGGCCTTGCTCCAGGGCACGTTGATCGCGGTGGGGACGTGGCCGGGGCGCTGGCTCTGCTCCTGCGGCAGGTGCGCGGGTGCCAGGATCTTGCCGGAGAACTCGTCGGGGGAGCGCACGTCGACCAGATTCTTGGTGCCGATGGCGGCGATGACCTCGTCACGGAAGGCACGGATCGAGTTGTCGGGCGCCGAGGCCGTGTATGAAGTGGCGGGCCGGTTCACCACCTCGCTCGACAGCGGCCGGCCGTCGAGTTCCCACTTCTTGCGGCCACCGTCGAGCAGCTTCACCTGGTCGTGGCCGTACAGCTTGAAGTACCAGTAGGCGTACGCCGCGAACCAGTTGTTGTTGCCGCCGTAGAGGATCACGGTGTCGTCGTTGGAGATGCCGCGGTCGGACAGCAACTTGGAGAACTGCTCGGCGTCGACGAAGTCGCGCTTGACCGGGTCCTGCAGGTCGTCTCGCCAGTCCAGCTTGACCGCGCCGGCGATGTGGCCGCCGTCGTAAGCGCTGGTGTCTTCGTCCACCTCGACGAAGACGACGTTTTCGGCATCCAGATTGCTCTCAGCCCAGTCGGCGGAGACCAGGACGTCGGAGCGTGCCATGGGGGATCCTTTCGATTTCTTCTTTGAACAGCGTTGGGGTGCTGGGTATGCCTGTTGCGCGAGGAAGACATGCCACGGGAAGGGGCCCTGGCCGCTTCGAGCACTGCGCAGAAAGGCGCGGCTACTCAGCAGCTACAGCAACAGCAACAACCCGCGACGCGGCACAGCTGAACTGCGCGGCGCTTGATGAGCACATGCTCGATGCGGGCTGACACGTCGGTCAGCTTACCCAATGAAACAGTGATCAAGCCAACAGCGGCGGACAGCTCCCAGCCAACGGGCAGTCACGACTGCTTGAAACCTTCCAGCGTGACGGTGACACCCCGGGTGATGCCCTCGATGATCACGTCGGAGCCGCGCGCTCCGACCGTGTTGGGCGCCACCCCGAACGGGAGCCGCTGGTTCGGCAGCCGGCTGGCGAATGCCCGCAGCACCGCGTCGCGTTTGTCGTCGGGAACCGCCTGGTTGGCGGTTTCGGGTCCGGTGAGCACTCCGGTGGGGGTGATCACCAGCGTGGCCGGGTCCTCGGGGGCGATGGCCAGATCCACCGAGATGCTGACCCGGTGGTCGAAGTCGGCCGATTTCGGTGTGCCGCTGAAGACCAGTCCCCGGCTGCCGGATATGCCGGACTCGGTGGTGCCTCCGGTGGCGTCGTTGGATTCCTGAGGAGGCGCCTCAACCATCAGGTCGGTGATGCCCATAAAGCGGCCCAGGTGCACCGAGTCGATGATGATCCGGCTCTCCAGCTTCCCGACCGGTAGCTTGGCCTCCGGCCTGATCAGCCAGGACGCCTCGGTCAGGTCGATCGAGTGCATGGTGGCCTCGAGGGTCGCCTTGCCGACGGTTGCGTGGTCGACGGCGCCGGCCTTGATCTCCAGCTCGTCGTAGTGGTGGCGCACCGCCTGCGGGATGAATGGAAAGGCGATGATGGCCACGAACGGGTCAGACCCGAGGTTGCCCGCCTTGCGCACGGCGGTCGAGAGCCGGTACTCGGCGTAGATGCTCGCGCCGTAGTCGACCCCGACGGCGCCGAGCGCGATGACGCCGACGGCGATCGCCGCGGCGGTGGCAGTGACCGTGGTAGAGGCCAGAACTTTACGCACGCGGACATTCTGACACCGTCGGGCGTGTTGGGTTGCTCACAGCCGTTTCGAGACTGCGGCCCCCGCTCGCAGGTCAAAAGGGCTTGGGCTAACTGAGGGCTAACTTTCCGACTTCCCGCGGGTGTGTTACGTAAGGCCTCGTCGCCAGGCCGAATACCCCGCAGCAAGTTATCGTTAGATGATCTTGCCGCTAACGTCATATGTCGCGATGATCTGGGAGGCTTTGCCCACGACGCAGGAGGGGCGTGTTGGAGCTACTACTGCTGACCTCGGAGTTATATCCCGACCCGGTCCTACCCTCGTTGTCCCTACTGCCGCACAGCGTGCGTACCGCGCCTCCGGAGGCATCTTCGTTGCTGGAGGCCGGTAACGCCGACGCCGTGCTCGTCGACGCGCGCAACGATCTCTCTGCGGCGCGCGGCCTGTGCCGGCTGCTGAGCACGGCCGGCCGGTCCGCGCCGGTCCTGGCGGTGGTGAGCGAAGGTGGGTTGGTGGCCGTGAGCGCCGACTGGGGCCTGGACGAGATCCTGCTGCCCAGCACCGGGCCGGCCGAGATCGACGCGCGGCTGCGGCTCGTCGTGGGCCGCCGGGGTGGTCTGGCCGACCAGGAGAGTGTCGGCAAGGTGAGCCTGGGTGAGCTGGTCATCGACGAGGGCACCTACACGGCGCGGCTGCGGGGGCGCCCGCTCGACCTCACCTACAAGGAATTCGAGTTGCTGAAATACCTGGCCCAACATGCGGGCCGGGTGTTCACCCGGGCCCAGCTGCTGCACGAGGTGTGGGGCTATGACTTCTTCGGCGGCACCCGGACCGTCGACGTGCACGTCCGCCGGCTGCGCGCCAAGCTCGGCCCCGAGCATGAGGCCCTGATCGGCACGGTGCGCAACGTTGGCTACAAGGCGGTCCGGCCCGCACGCGGCCGGGCCCAGGCCGCCGAGCCCGACCGCGAATCTGAGGACGACGAATCCGACGCCGAGATGGACCCGCTGGCCGACCCGTTGCGCAGTCAGTGACCCCGCCGCAGTGGCGCACCGCCCTGGCCCGCGATGAACAGCACCAGGTTCGTGAACTCATAACGGCGGCAACAGAATTCGATGGTGTGGCCCCGGTGGGCGAGCAGTTGCTGCGGGAACTGTTGCGGGACCGCACCGGGCACCTGGTGGCCGCGGATGACGGCGGCGCGATAACCGGCTATCTGAACCTCACCCCGTCGCGCGATGAGGACGGGGCTGTATCGGAACTGGCTATGTCGGAACTGGTGGTGCGCCCACAAGCCCGGCGGGCCGGCGTCGGCACCGCACTGGTGCGCGCGGCGCTCGCCAAGACCGGCGGGCAGACCCGGTTCTGGGCGCACGGCACGCTGGAGCCGGCCCGCGCCACGGCGTCGGCGCTGGGTCTGGTCGCGGTGCGCGAGCTGCTGCAAATGCGTCGGCCGCTGGGGGATATCGCCACACCCGTGCCGCCCGACCGGTTGCGAGAGGTGCGGATCCGCACCTACGCGGGCCCTGCTGATGACGCCGAACTGCTGCGCGTCAACAACGCCGCGTTCTCCTACCATCCGGAGCAGGGTGGCTGGACCGAACGCGAGATCGAGGAGCGGCGCGGGGAATCGTGGTTCGATCCGGACGGCCTGTTCCTGGCATTCGGCCGCGACGACAAACTGCTCGGCTTCCACTGGACCAAAGTGCATCCCGACCCCGCAGGCTTGGGCGAGGTCTACGTGCTGGGAGTCGACCCGTCGGCCCAGGGCAGTGGTCTTGGGCAGCTGTTGACCTCGATCGGTCTGGCGTCGCTGGCACAGCGGCTGCACGGCAGGCCCGACGCCAACGCCATGCTCTATGTGGAGTCCGACAACGCGGCCGCGGTGCGGACCTATGAGAAGACCGGGTTCGCCGTCTACAGCGTCGACACCGCATACGCGGCCGGCTGAAACCCTTCCGCGGACGCCTTTTTCGCGGCGGGAAGCATAGTTTCCGGGCTACTTGGCAATGTTCCCGGAGATGAAACCCGGGTCGGCACTCGCAGCGACGGCCGTCGCGGTGACGATCTGCGGCGCTGCCGTGACGGCCTGCGGCAGCGACGACAACCGCGGCGCCGTGTCGCCGGGCTCGCGGGTATCCGGCGAGGGGTCGTGCGGCGGGAAGAACGCGTTGACCGCTGAGGGTTCGACGGCCCAGGAGATCGCGATCGCGGTGTTCAACCAGGTGTGGGGCCAGCTGTGTCCCGGGAAGTCGGTGGCCTACAACCCGACCGGCTCGGGTGCCGGTCGCGAGCAGTTCATCGCGGGCCATGTCGACTTCGCCGGATCGGATTCGCCGCTGGTCGCCTCCCAGATCGGGCCGGCTGCCCAGCGGTGCAACGGGAGTTCGGCGTGGGATCTGCCGCTGGTGTTCGGACCGATCGCGTTGGTGTACAACCTGCCGGGTGTTCCGAAGCTGGCCGTCGACGCCGATGCGCTGGCCAAGATCTTCAGCGGCGGCATCCGCCGCTGGGACGATCCGCTATTGGTTGCGCTCAATCCCGGTGTGGCACTGCCCAATACGGCAATAACGCCGATCTACCGCAAAGACTCCTCGGGTACCACCGACAATTTTCAGAAGTACCTGACCACGGCGGCGCCGCAGAGTTGGAGCCGTGGCGTGGGAACCGAGTTCCAGGGTGGTGTGGGTGAGGGCGCCCCTCGGTCGGCCGGCGTGGTCGAGGCGGTGCAGACCACGCCGGGAGCCATCGGGTACGTCGAGAAAGGTTTCGCCGATCGCGCCCGGGTGCCGTTCGCGCAGATCGACACGGGCAACGGCGTCGTCCCGCTGACCGACGAGACCGCCCGCAACGCCGTCAACGCCGTCACGTTCGCGGCCAGCGGGAACGATCTGGTGCTGGAGCTGGGCTCGATGTACGCCATCCAGGAGCCGACGTCCTACCCGCTGGTGCTGGCAACGTACGAGATCGTGTGCTCGGGGGGCTACGACACGGCGACGGCCGCAGCAGTGAAGGCCTTCCTCACCACTGCCGTCGACAAGGGCCAGACCGCGCTCACCTCCGCCGGGTACGTCCCGTTGCCGGATAAGGTCAAGGAGCGCCTGATCACCGCGATCAACGCACTGCAGTAACCGCACGCCGACGGGATCAACAGTGACGACGCCAAACCCAGCCGACGCGGGTTCGGGGGAAGTCGTTGCCGCGCCGTTCCCGGAACCGCCGGTGGTCCCGATCAGCCCGTGGGGCTACGGCCGGCCGCCGCTGGCGGATCGGATCTTCCGCCGACTCTCCGTGGGTGCCGGCCTGTTCGTCGTGGCCGTGATCGCCGGTGTCGGTGGTTTCCTGCTCTGGCACGCCCTGCCGGCGCTGGCCCGAAATCGGGTGAACTTCTTCACCTACCGCGGAAACTGGGTGACCGCCGACCCGTCGGCGATGCGGTTCGGCATTCTCGAACAGCTGCACGTGACGATCTTCGTGTCGGTGTTCGCGTTGGTGCTGGCGATGCCGGTGGCGTTGGGCGTGGCGCTCTATCTGACCCAGTACGCGCCGCGCAGGCTGGCAGCGCCACTGTCGTACACGGTCGATCTGCTGGCCGCGGTGCCGTCGATCATCTACGGGGTCTGGGGCCTGTATGTACTGGCGCCGCAGGTGCGGCCCGTGGCCGTCTGGCTCAACGCCCACCTCGGGGCGGTGTTCCTGTTCTCGACCGGCAATGCGTCGGCGGCCGGCGGCGGCACCATTTTCACCGCCGGGATCGTCCTGGCGGTGATGATCCTGCCGATCATCACCGCGGTGACCCGGGAAGTGTTCGTCCAGACCCCGCAGGACGAGATCGAGGCCGCGCTCGCATTGGGGGCCACCCGCTGGGAAGTGGTCAAGACGACGGTGTTGCCGTTCGGGAGATCCGGCTTCATCAGCGGGTCGATCCTGGGGTTGGGGCAGGCCCTGGGTGAGACGGTCGCTCTGCTGATCATTCTGCGCGGCACGCAGACGGCGTTCGGCTGGTCGCTGTTCGACGGCGGGTCCACTTTCGCCACCAAGATCGCCGGTGCCGCGCCCGAATTCAACAACCAGTACCAGGCGGGCGCCTACCTCGCGGCGGGTCTGGTGCTCTTCCTGCTCACCTTCGTGGTCAACGCCCTGGCCCGCGCGGCCGTGGCCGGGACCCGGGCCGCAAGGTCGCGGTCATGACCTCGATGCTGGACCGCCCGCTGAAGTGGCGGACGCTCGCCGGCCGCGGCCGGCGCCGTCGCATCGCCAACACCGTCGCGACCATCCTGGTGACGCTGGCGATGCTGCTCGCACTGGCGCCGCTGCTCTGGTTGCTGTGCTCGGTGGCGATCAACGGCTTCAAGGCGCTGACGTCGAGCACGTGGTGGACGCACTCGCAGGCCGGAACCACGGCTCTGAATCCCGGCGGCGGTGCGTACCACGCCATCGTCGGCACGCTGCTGCTCGGATTGGCATGCGCGGCGATCTCCATCCCGATCGGCGTGCTGGTAGGCATCTACCTGGTGGAATACGGTGGCCGCAGCCCGCTGGCCAGGCTGGTCACCTTCACGGTGGATATTCTCGCGGGGGTGCCCTCGATCATCGCCGCGTTGTTCATCTACGCGGTATGGGTCGCGGCGCTCGGTCTACCACGGTCCCAGTTCGCGGTGGCGTTGGCGCTGGTCCTGATGATGCTTCCGGTGATCGCGCGGGCGACCGACGAGATGCTGCGGATCGTTCCGGTGGATCTCCGGGAGGCCAGTTACGCGCTCGGGATACCGAAGTGGAAGACCATTGCCAGGGTGGTGATTCCGACCGGCCTGTCCGGCATCCTCACCGGGATCCTGCTGGCCCTGGCCCGGGTGCTGGGCGAGACGTCGCCGCTGCTCATCCTGGTCGGCTATTCGCGCGCTATGAACTTCGACATGTTCAGTGGGTTCATGGGGTCGTTGCCCGGCATGATGTATGACCAGACGGCCGTTGGCGCCGGTGCCAACCCGGTTCCGACGGAGCGGATGTGGGGTGCCGCGCTTACTCTGATCTTGCTGATTGCCATCATCAATATCGGGGCCAGGGTGGTCGCCAAGACCTTCGCCCCGAAGAAGACTTAGCCAGGAGCTGTGCCAGTTGGCCAAACGGTTGGACCTCAAAGAGGTCAACATCTACTACGGGTCGTTTCATGCGGTCGCCGACGTGACCCTGTCGGTGTTGCCGCGCAGCGTGACGGCCTTCATCGGCCCGTCCGGTTGCGGCAAGACCACGGTGCTGCGCACGCTCAACCGCATGCACGAGGTGGTGCCCGGCGGCAGGGTGGACGGCAGCGTGCTGCTCGACGATGAGGACATCTACGGCGCGCGGATCGACCCCGTCGGCGTACGCCGGGCCATCGGCATGGTGTTCCAGCGACCGAACCCCTTCCCCGCGATGTCGATTCGCGACAACGTGGTGGCCGGTCTGAAGTTGCAGGGTGTGCGCAACCGCAAGGTGCTCGACGAGACCACCGAGCACTCACTGCGCGGTGCCAACCTGTGGGACGAGGTCAAAGACCGGTTGGACAAGCCCGGCGGCGGCCTCTCCGGCGGCCAGCAGCAGCGGTTGTGTATCGCCCGCGCCATCGCCGTGCAACCCGACGTGCTGTTGATGGATGAACCCTGCTCGGCGCTGGACCCCATCTCGACGATGGCGATCGAGGAACTGATCAGCGAATTGAAGCAGGAGTACACCATCGTCATCGTCACGCACAACATGCAGCAGGCGGCGCGCGTGAGCGATCAGACGGCGTTCTTCAACCTGGAGGCCGTCGGCAAGCCCGGGCGCCTGATCGAGATCGACGACACCGAGAAGATCTTCTCCAACCCCAGCCAGAAATCCACCGAGGACTACATCTCCGGCCGGTTCGGGTAAGCGTCCCCGCGCGGCGGGGGTTGCGCGCGGCGTCTGACGCCGTCAGTGCGAGGTGGGGCTGGGCTCGCCTTCGGCGAACTTGCCGGTGGCCTGGAAGATGACCCGGCGGGCCACCTCGACGGCGTGGTCGGCGAAGCGTTCGTAGAATCGGCCCAGCAGCGTGACATCCACCGCGGCAGCTACGCCGTACTTCCACTCCCGGTCCATCAGCACGTTGAACAGGTGCCGGTGCAGGTCGTCCATCGCGTCGTCTTCTTCGCGGATCCGGGCCGCCTTCTCCGGGTCGTGGGTCTGCAGTACCTCTTGCGCGCTGTTGCCCAATTCGACTGCGATGCTTCCCATTTCGGCGAAGTAGCCGTTGACCTCTTCGGGCAGCGCGTGCTGCGGGTGCCGGCGGCGGGCGATCTTTGCGACGTGCAGCGCCAGCGCGCCCATCCGGTCGATGTCGGCGACGATCTGGATCGCGCTGACGATCGACCTCAGGTCACCGGCTACCGGCGCCTGCAGGGCCAGCAGGACGAAGGCGCTCTCCTCCGCCTGGGCGCTGAGCGCCGATATTCTCTCGTGGTCGGTGATGACCTGCTCGGCCAGCACCAGATCGGCCTGCAACAAGGCTTGAGTAGCCCGCTCCATCGCAATCCCGGCCAGCCCGCACATCTCGCCGAGTCGCTCGGATAATTCCGCGAGCTGCTCATGGTAGGCGGTTCTCATGTGTAAAGCCTACGTTCTGGACATAGCCGATGGCGTGCAGCGGCACGTCCTGTTCACAAACGATGTTGTGCTATTCGCAGGTGGTGTCGGCGGCATTGGTGACCGTCAGATCCTCCGGCAGCCGGGTCGGCGGGCTGCTGGTGTTCCGGCTGACCTGCATGCTCACCGAGGAGCCGCTGGGCGGCGGCGAACTCACCGCGCTGAAGTCCGGCCCGAGCACCACCTGGACCACCGAGCCGATCCCGGTGACCCGCTCCACCTTGGAGTTACCGAACGCCGCGGCGACCGTGGCGGCGGCCTGCTCGTTGCCGGGCGAGAAGAACACCGTCGTCGACTTCAGCGAACTCGGGTAGTCGTCCGGCGTCATCACGTTGAAGCCGTTGCGCTTGAGCTGGCCCGCGGCGGTGGCGGCCAGACCCTCGGTACCGGTGCCGTTGGACACCTGGACCGTGACCTCCTGCGGGGAGGTCGTCGTCACCTGCTCGCGGTGCAGGTCGGTGGCCGGGGCCGAGTCCGGTTGCGGCTGTGGCGGCTTCTTGGTCGTGCTGGGGCCGGTCCCGGACGTCTGCGAGGTGCCCAGACTCTGCGCGTTCTGGTCGTTTTCCTTGGGCAGCGGATCGTCGTTGATGATCGCGGTGAACAGCGCCTTCATGTCCGCGGTCCGCGGCGGCTCGTTGCCGTCCTGGTCCGTCACGCCGGTGGGCACGGTCACGAACGTGACGTGCCCGGCCGCCATGTGCTGCAGGGAACGGCCGAGTTCGACCAGGTCTTTGGTCTTGACGTTGTCCACGTAGCTGTTGCCGATGAACATGTTGACGACGTTGTTGAGCTTGTTGAGGTTCATCAACGTGTCCTCGGAGATCATCGTCCGCAGCAGCGAGGACAGGAACAGCTGCTGACGCTTGATTCGGCCGTAGTCGCCGTTGCTCTCCGTGGTGACCTGACGGGCGCGCACATAGTTCAGCGCGGTCGGACCGTCGATGACCTGGCGACCGGCGTGGGCCAGCACCGTCCCCAGCTCGTAGTCCTTCAGCGGCGTCGTGCTGCACACCTCGACTCCGCCGAGGGCCTCGACCATGCGCCCGAAGCCGACGAAGTCGATGGCGATGAAGCGGTTGACGCTCAAACCGGACAACTTCTGGATCACCTTCACCAGGCACTTGGGGCCGCCGAAGGAGAACGCGGAGTTCAGTTTGGTCTCGGTGTAGACCATCCGGGGACCGGTCTTGCCGGTCTTCGGGTCGTAGATCGGCCCGTACTTGCCGTCCTCGGGATTCCAGGCCTCGCACTGAATGGGGTTGATCGCCAGGTCGCGGGGAAACGACACCGCGACCACCCGTTTGCGGTTAGCGGGAATGTTGACCAGCATCACCGTGTCCGAACGGGCGCCACCGGCGTCCTCGGTGTCGCCGGCCCCCACATTGGCGTTCGCGCCCAGGCGCGAGTCCATGCCGACGATCAGGAAGTTCTCGTCGCCGTACTGCGCGTTGGGGTCGACGATGTCGGCGGACCCGGGGTCCAAGGCGCTGACGGTGTTCAGCTGATTGTTCTTCGACGAACTCCAGTGCCACGCGCCGCCGGTGAGGACCAGCGACAGCAGGGCGATGAGCGCCACCATGGACCGGCCCGCGATCAGGATGGGCCGCCGGCGGGACTTGCGCTTCGGGGCTTTGGCGTCGGACGCGGCAGCCGGGGAGGAGGCACGGCGTCGCTTCCGGCGCGGCGCCTGGTCCGCATCCTCCGGATAGTTGGCCGCCCCGAGGTCGGGGATTTCGGAGAGCAGTTGCAGCGAGTACGCCGGAGTGGGGATGACCTGGGTGTCGAGCAGGTCGTCGCGGTCGGCGATCTCTGGCACTTCGGCGGCCGCGGGCCATTCGGCGGCCGCGGGCTCTTCGGCGGCCGCGGGCTCGTCCTCGACCACCTCTGGTTCGTCGGCCACGTGGTGATTGGTGGGACGGTCCGGAAGGGTGGCGCCGAGCTTCGCGATCAGGTCCGCGACGCTCAGGACGCCGTCGTTGTGGCTGCCCGCGGCTTCCCGGGGTTCGGCTCCACGAGAAGAATCCGGCTCGGCTCCGGAGAAGGTGCCGGCCGACCACCGGCTCATCTCGTCGTCGGCGTGCGGTGCGGTGAAACGCTCCCACGGCGCGGCGCCTCGCAATGGCTGTGAATTTGCGGTAAGGAAGTCAGCATCACCGGCGCTCCGCGCACGCCGATGGTCAGGAGTGGCGTCTTTCCCGCCGTCACTCATGTCCTACCGGCCTCCGAAAGTCACTATGCGGACGTCCCCACCGATGGTGTGGCTTCTTCGGGCACAACGCGCACACGTAAACGCAGCACCGCCGTATCGGGCGCCGCGGAATTGCATTAAGGCTCATATCGTACTGATTTCTCGGCTGAGACGCGATTTCGAGAGTGTCTCGGTTCAGCCACCCCGGCTTGCGGATCAGCCGCCGGAGTGCATGACGTCGGCGCCTTCCGGCACCCGGCAGTCGTCGGGATCGTTGAGCCAGCCGTCGGGCAGCGACACTCGGGCCGGTGAACCCTGCCGGCCGCGTGGGCCGTTGCCGGCTTCCGGGAACGTGACGTCGCGATCCAGCCGGTCGAGCAGGTCGTCGAGTTCGTCGAGTGTCTTGACCAGCGCCAACGCCCGCCTCAGGTCGGACCCGGCCGGGAAGCCGTGCAGATACCAGGCGACGTGCTTGCGGATGTCGCGCATGCCCTTGTCTTCACCGAAATGGGCGGCCAGCAGAGCGCCGTGCCGTCGGATGATGTCGGCGACCTCGCCGAGGTTGGGCGGCTCCGGAGCCGGTGTGCCGGTGAACGCGGCCGACAGCTCGGCGAACAGCCAGGGTCGGCCGAGGCAGCCGCGGCCGATCACCACGCCGTCGCATCCCGTGGCGGCCATCATGGCCAATGCGTCGCTGGCGTCGTAGATATCGCCGTTGCCCAGCACCGGGATGGTGCGGACCTGCTGCTTGAGCAGGGCGATCTGATCCCAGTCGGCGGTGCCCGAATACCGCTGGGTGGCGGTGCGGGCGTGTAGCGCGACGGCCGCCGCGCCTTCGGCCTCGGCGATACGCCCCGCGTCGAGGTGGGTGTGGTGCTGGTCGTCGATGCCGATGCGGAACTTGACGGTCACCGGTATGTCGGTGCCGGCGGTGGCGCGCACCGCGGCGGCGACGATCTGACCAAACAGCCGCCGCTTGTAGGGCAGCGCCGCTCCGCCGCCGCGCTTGGTCACCTTGGGCACCGGGCAGCCGAAGTTCATGTCGATGTGGTCGGCCAGTCCCTCGTCGGCGATCATCTTGGCCGCGGCGAAGGTGGTGTCCGGGTCAACCGTGTACAGCTGCAGCGAGCGCGGCGACTCGTCCGGCGCGAACGTCGTCATGTGCATGGTGACCGGGTGGCGCTCGACGAGAGCGCGCGCGGTCACCATCTCGCAGACGTACAGTCCGCTGACCGTGCCTACCTTCGCCTGCTCCAGCTCACGGCACAGCGACCGGAAAGCGACGTTCGTCACCCCGGCCATGGGCGCCAGCACGACGGGGCTGGCCAGCTCGATGGTGCCGATGCGCAAAGGGCACTACCGCCCGCTCAACGTCAGCTTGCCGGCGGTCTGGTGCAGCTCGAACGCGGTGGTCTTCTTGCCCGTGCGGACTTCCCGGTCCAGCTGGCGCTGCTTGGACTGCTCGAACTTGTCGCAGGACGCTTCGAGTTCCTTGACCAGCACACCGAGATCGTCGCGCAGCGCGGCGGCCTCGCCGGTGAAGTCCTCGCGCTCGAAGATGCGCCATTTCTTCAGCACAGGCATGACCACGTCGTCGAGGTGGATGCGGGGGTCGTAGACGCCGCCGACCGCGATGACCACCGCCTTGCGCCGGAATTCGGGCACCTGGTAGCCGGGCATCTGGAAGTTGCGCAGGATCTTGTGCAGCGACTTCATCGCCTGGTTGGGCGCGATCTCGAACCCGGCCTCGCTGACGTCGCGATAGAAGATCATGTGCAGGTTCTCGTCGGCCGAGATCTTGGCCAGCATCTGGTCGGCGATCGGCTCGTTGCAGGCCTTGCCGGTGTTGCGGTGCGAGATCCGGGTGGCGAGCTCCTGGAACGTGACGTAGATGACCGAGTCGAACAGGCTCTCGGCGAACAGGTCGTCGCGCACCTGGTGGTTCTGGCCCGGGCTGAAGCCCCGGTTCACCACCTCCATGCGCAGCTTCTCCAGCTCGTAGGGGTCGACGGCGCGCGTCACCACCAGGTAGTCGCGCAGCGCGATCCCGTGCCGGTTCTCCTCAGCGGTCCAGCGGTTCACCCACTGGCCCCACGGGCCGTCCAGGCCGAAGTTCATGGTGATCTCGCGGTGATACGACGGCAGATTGTCTTCGGTCATCAGGTTCTGCACCATCGCGACCTGCGCGATGTCGGACAGCTTGGACTGCCCCGGCTCCCAATCCTGTCCACCGAGCGCGTAGAAGTTCTTCCCGTCCGACCACGGGATGTAGTCGTGCGGGTTCCAGTCTTTGTGCATGCTCTCGTGCCGGTTCAGGTACTTCTCGACCATCGGCTCGAGTTCCTGTAGCAGCTGCAGATTGGTCAGCTCGCCTGACATGGCAACTCCAGTTATCTGTGTCTGTTGGTTGCAGTCAATATATCTGTGTCCGTCAGTAGCATTCAAGTTTGCCGACGGTGTGGCGCATCACGGTGCGGTCAAGGTTGAGGAGGCTACCGCTGCAAAGGGTGCCCGGCGTGGCGCGCGGCTAATCGTGCGGCGCGGACGCGACCGCGATTTCGGCCGAGCCCTGTTCGACGTAGGTGGCGGCCGTGCCCAGCAACATGTCGACGCAGTAGTCGATGAACTGCTGGCGGGTGGCACCGAGCTGGTTGTTCAGGTACGCGGTGAACAGGGCCGTCAGCGCGCCGATCAGGCTGGTCGCGACCAGCTTCTGGGTGACCGGGTCGACGATCCGGGAGAGCTTGCGCTGCAACAGATCGATGAAGTTGGGCATCCACTCCGCCCCGGAGCGGGTCAGTACCGGCTCCACTGCGGGTGCCAGCAGCAGGACGCGCCCGCGCACCGGGTCGTCGACCATCAGCGCCACGAACTGCTCGACGGCTGCGCGGGGGGTCTTGGCCGACGTCAGCGTCGCCATCGCGCGGGTGCAGACGTCGTCGTAGACCGCGCGGACGAAGTGCTCGCGGTCGGTGAAGCTCTCGTAGAAGTACCGCTCGGTCAGGTTGGCGTGGCGGCAGACGGCGCGCACCGTGAGTGCGGGCCCGCCTTCGCCGCCAAGCAGTTCGACGCCGGCCGCCACCAACGTGTCGCGGCGCAACGCATGGCGGTCCTCCAAGGGGACGCCTGACCAGCGGCCCCGTCGTTGACCCGCCTGCACTTCGCTCCTAGAATCGATTCTGACAACGCGTGTAGTCAGATTTCTGACAGCTGAGGAATGACACCAGTGACCCAAGATACGTCCGCGGCGTGCCCGGTGACCAGCGCCGAGCCAGACGCCCCCGCCGACGGGCAGGCCGATCTGGCCGTCGGCTGCCCGGTATCACCGCTGGGCTACGAGGCTCCGCCGCAGCCGCTCGGCCCCGACTCGCTGACATGGAAGTACTTCGGCGACTGGCGCGGCATGCTGCAGGGGCCGTTCGCGGGATCCATGCAGAACATGCACCCCCAGTTGGGCGCCGCCGTGAAGGACCACTCGACTTTCCTGCGGGAGCCCCTCCCGCGGGTGATGCGGTCCCTGTACCCAATCGGCGGCGTGGTCTTCGACGGTGACCGCGCCCCGACCACCGGTGCCGAAGTGCGCGACTACCACATCGACATCAAGGGTGTCGACGACCAGGGGCGGCGCTACCACGCGTTGAACCCGGACGTCTTCTACTGGGCGCACTCGACCTTCTTCGTCGGGACGCTACACGTGGCCGAGTGGTTCTGTGGCGGTCTGACCGAAGCGGAGAAGCGGCAGCTGTTCGACGAACACGTCCAGTGGTACCGGATGTACGGGATGAGCATGCGGCCGGTGCCGAAGTCCTGGGAAGAGTTCCAGGTCTACTGGGATCACATGTGCCGCAACGTTTTAGAGGACAACTTCGCGACCCGGGTGGTCCTTGATCTGACGAATTACGGCAAGCCGCCGATCGCGCCGTGGCTGCCCGACTGGCTGTGGTCGGCCATGACCAAGCTGTCCGCGCCGTTCTTTCTCTGGCTGACGGTCGGCCTGTATCACCCGGCCGTCCGGGAGCGGTTGGGTTATCGGTGGTCAGGCCGCGACGAGTGGCTGCACCGGCGCTTCGGCAGCGTGGTGCGCGCGGTTTTCGCGTTCGTGCCGGTCCGGTACCGGAAGCACCCGCGGGCCCGTGCCGGACTCGACCGCGCATCCGGGCGCATTCCGGCCGACGCACCGCTGCCGCAGACGCCGGCCCGCAACCTGCCACCGCTGGACGAGCGGGGTGACCCCAAGCACTACTGCCCGGAGGTCTGAGGGCTCAGTGCGTGTGGCTGTGCACCTCTTCGAGACCGGACTGGTGCACGTGCTGGTGCGTGTGTTCGGTGCCGTCGCCGTGTGAGTGAGCGTGCTCGTGCGCGACGTGCTCGTGCTCATGGGTGGTGTGGGCGTGGCTGTGGTGCACGTCCCCGTGTTGGTGTTCGTGGGCGTGGGCCTCATCGTGGGTGTGCTCGGACATTTTCTTTCTCCTTATCGTGAAAATTATTGTGACGCTTGACGTTTGATCGCCTTGACGCCGCCGTCGCCGCGATGGTGGCCGGGAACTCCGGGGCCGGCGTGTTCGGCGTTGTAGACGGCGTCGATGACCAGCTGGCGCACGTGGTCGTTCTCCAGGCTGTAGAAGATCGTGGTGCCGTCGCGACGGGTCCGCACCAGGCGTGCCATGCGCAACTTCGCCAGGTGCTGGGAGACCGAAGGGGCGGGTTTGCCCACATGCTCGGCGAGTTCGTTGACCGACATCTCGTGTTTGGCCAGCGACCACAACACCTGCACGCGGGTGGCGTCGGCGAGCATCCGGAAGACCTCGACCACCAGGCCGACCTGGTCATCCGGCAGCCGATCAGCTCTACTATCTGCGTGCATACGTAGATAATAGTTTAGTCTGCGGGCGCGGTGTCAAGCTGAGCGCGTTGTCAGTCGGGAACGACGGTCGCCTGGCGCCGGCCGCCGTTGCGCTGCTGCCACGTGCGGTAGACGTCGACGGCGGCCTCCTGGATCTCCGGGCGGGTTTCCTCGCGAATCGGCAGCCGGCGGTCTCGCCAGTCCTTGGCGAACTCGTCATAGAACGTGGCCAGCTCGAAGTATTTGCGGTCGTCGACGTAGTACGGCTCGTAGGCGTCGCGGGTCGTCAGGAACACGACCTGGTCGGGGGAGCAGTAATAGAGCGAACCCAGGCACATCGGGCAGGGGTGGGCCAGTACGTAGATGGTGGTGCCGACCAGATGCTCGGTGCCGAGTCTGGTGCATGCCTCGCGGATCGCCAGGATCTCGGCGTGCGCGGTGGGGTCGTGGGTCTGCGCCACCTTATTAGCGCTTTCGGCGAGAACCTCACCGTCCTTGACGATGACCGTCGCGAACGGGCGACCCCCTTCGGCGACGTTCCGGCGGGCGAGGTCGATGGTTCGCTGTGCGAAGTCGGTCACATCCCGCAGGGTAGCCCGCAGAATCATTGGTGGTTCTGTGATAGTAACTAGGTTATCTATATTTCTCGGTTAAAGGCTGACTTAGAGGGAGTGCAATGGTGCGTACCGATCGGGATCGCTGGGACCTTGCGACGAGTGTCGGTGCGACGGCAACCATGGTCGCCGCCCAGCGGGCGCTGGCTTCCGACCCCGAACACGCGCTGATCGACGACCCGTTCGCGGCGCCGCTGGTGCGCGCGGTGGGCATCGACGTCTACACCCGCCTGGTGAATGGTCAGATTCCGGTCGACGACGACTCCGAGTTCGACCCGCAGCGGATGGCCCGGGGCATGGCCTGCCGGACCAGGTTCTACGACGACTTCTTCATGGACGCCACGCGCAGCGGCGTGGCTCAGGCGGTCATTCTGGCGTCGGGTCTGGATGCGCGCGCCTACCGGCTGCCGTGGCCGGCGGGCACCGTCCTCTACGAGGTCGACATGCCGGAGGTGATCGAGTTCAAGACTCTGACGCTGAGCGACCTGGGCGCCGAGCCCACCGCCGAGCGCCGGACCGTCGCCGTCGACCTGCGTGACGACTGGGCTTCGGCGCTGCGGGCGGCCGGGTTCGACGCGTCGGCCCCGTCGGCGTGGAGCGCCGAGGGCCTGCTGGTGTATCTGCCGGACGACGCGCAGGACGCGCTGTTCGACAACATCACCGCGCTGAGCGCGCCGGGCAGCCAACTGGCGTTCGAATTCGTCCCGGACACCCGGATCTTCCAGGACGAGCGTTGGCGCGCACACCATGACCGGATGGCCGAACTCGGCTTCGAGATCGATTTCAACGACCTCGTCTACCACGCCGAGCGCAGCCACATCCTCGATCACCTGGCAGGCGCCGGCTGGCAGACCTCCGCGCACACCACCAAGGAACTGCACGAGGCCAACGGGTTCGCCTACCCCGACGATGAACTCGCCGAGGCGTTTGCGGACGTGACGTTCGCCAGCGCGGTGTTCCGGCCCTAGCTGGGGCTGGGCTGGTTCCGGAGCAGTTCGTCCTTCAGGCGGCTGGTGAGCATGTCCTGGAACACCGTCTGCGCCGGGGCGTAGAGGTCCCGGTAGGTCGAGACGAGCGCGTCGCGGTTGTACTCCGGGATGGCGCCGGTGGGTGGCGTCCAGAAGCTGTCGATGTCCATCAGGAAGAACTGGCCGGTCTGGGCCGGCGTGACGCGGCGCAGGTGGTAGCTCGGGTCGAGCGCCTGACCGACACCCGGTCCGTACCGCACGATGAGTGACTTGCCCGGCTGGGCCTCGCGGTAGACGGCGGCGCCCTGCCATTCGGTCAGGGTCAGTCCGCCGGGCGCCAGGCGCTGCGGGCCGAGCAGGCTCTCGTCGATCCAGTTGGTCCACTCGATCCGGCCGTCGACCCCGGCGGGGACCCGGATCTCCAGGACGTAGCGCAGACCGATGCGCTCGATGCCCACGATCGACGAGACCGCCGAACGCGCGTCGACGACCCGCAACGCGATGTCCAGGAAGGTGTCGAAGTTGCTGTATGCGCTGGTCTCGACGACGATCGCCTGATTCTTGAGCGACGCGGCGGTGGTGTTCTCGCGGTTGGAGTAGCGCACGAAGCGATCCGCCACCGGCTGCGGGGGCTGACCGGGGGCGGTCATGCCCCACTGGACATCCTGGGCCTGGCGTTCGATCGGCAGGTCGTTCAGCAGCAGATGCTTGAGTTCGCGGCTGGCCGTCTCGGTCAGAGAGTCTGTTGCCGGGTGACGGATCTCCAGCGTCACCAGGGCTACGGGGGCGTTGGGTTGTACCTCAGCGGGATTCACGTCCGGAAGCATAGCCGCGAGCTTAACGAAGCGTGATGGCAATCACCCGGAGCGTCCGATCTCGGCTCGTCCTTTCGGGCTTTGAACGGGTGGCGCGCCAGGTCGCAGCCGTTTGAGGGCGGTTCGACGCCGGGTGGGTGCCCCCAGTAGGACTCGAACCTACGACCTGCGGATTAAAAGTCCGTAGCTCTACCAACTGAGCTATAGGGGCGGCGGAGACTCACAATACTGGGTGCCGGCGGAGGGCTCGTTTGAGGATTGGGGCCGGGGTGACCTAAGCTGGCTTGGCTCCCAACAGTAATTGCGTTGGCAGTGCCCCGGAGAGATTCGGTTCTGGCCCCCTTCGTCTAGCGGCCTAGGACGCCGCCCTTTCAAGGCGGTAGCGCGGGTTCGAATCCCGTAGGGGGTACTGGCTACGCGGGTACCCGTGGAGCAAAGCAGTACAGCAAGGCCCTGTGGCGCAGTTGGTTAGCGCGCCGCCCTGTCACGGCGGAGGTCGCGGGTTCGAGTCCCGTCAGGGTCGCCAGCACGGCGAGGCACACGCTGCCTGCCGGCTTTCGGCCAGGTAGCTCAGTCGGTACGAGCGTCCGCCTGAAAAGCGGAAGGTCGGCGGTTCGATCCCGCCCCTGGCCACCATCTCTGACCTGCTTGTATGCGGCGACAGCACTCTTTGGATTGATTGCCTTGTCCGGTTCCTGTCCGTTCACCAGGTTGGCGACGGTGCTGCAAAGCGTGTCGAGGTTGGCGGCTACTTGACCGAGGTCTGATCAGAGGTCGCTGTCGGCATTCGCGCTAACGGTTGGTGTCAAATGCCTGATTGTTTTTTGGACGTAGCGAAGGTCGGCGCCTGATACCCGGGCCAGGCTGGCGTAGACGTGCCGAAGGTTGTGAATCGTTAAGGGTTAGTTCGGCTTTCCTGAGTGTGTCGTTCCAGTGGGCGTGTCCGGCGCCGGAAAAGCCACCTGCCTGCCCCTCGCCACCGGGAAGACGTTTTCGATGACCAAGTCGTCACCGCCGCCATGACCGACCGGATTGTGCATCACGTCGCGGACGTCCTGGCCCTCAACCGTTCCAATTGCCGACTCGACGAAGACGCCAGAATCGATACGTGTCCCCGCCCGAGCAGACAACACGGCACAGTGGATTCGATTACGTGGGCACTTTTCTGCCGATCATAAAAGCTTCAAGCGGGCCGCCAAATCCTTATAACTGCGGTAGCCGAGCGCTATGACCCTCTTTGCACGGTTGCCTTTGAAACGTCTCCACGCTCAACGGGACGCGAAGGGTCCTCGGACAGACCAGGGTGCACCGGCCCTCGGGCCCGGTTATTGGCATCTAAAGTCGTCAGACGAGGACGGCCACATCGCGTTCTTGTCTCATAGCGTCGGAGTGTTTCGCAGCTCAAATGATCGCTAGGGTCGTACCCTGGGCGCGCTTAAAGTGCCGACACACTTGCATCAGCAACCGCCGAGGCCACTTCTTTGGGAACATCACCGTATTTCAGCTGGCGGACAGAGTGAGCGTACGCGAACGCCATCACGGCTTCTTCAGAATCCGACTCTAACGCCCACTGGCGGCAGGCAGCAGCGAAGCTCCTAAACGGACTCGAGTCGTAGCATGCCTCGACATCGGGCCACAAATCCCAGCGGATGCTGGAGTGAAATTCAGCTGCTCGAGCAGGGCCCTGCCGATTGTAGATAAGGCTAAGTTCGAGCGTCACAGGGTCGACCGCCGTGTAATCGACCCCAACATCGCCGTAGTCAACGATCATTGGGCGCCGATCACTATCCACTAATACATTACCGCCGTGCAAGTCGCCATGAACGATTCCTTGCCGCATTGATATCGAACGTGCTTCCCTACGCCCAAAGTCGTTAGCGTCAAATCCGTTAGAGATCAGCTCCGCGTCGGATATGCGAGATTGCCTCAGGTCTCGAAGATCCACTGGAATTGTGTTCGTGACCTCGGACCAGGGTTGCAAAGCCTGACGTAGTCTAGCCACGACCTCGGCGGCACAACCAGGCGTTTGTCGCAAGAATTCGAATAAGGTCATATATCGGTCATCTGCTAAAGTCAGGACGAGGGCAGACTTCTTCCTTAATCCTGCTCGCATAGGCGGTAATGCAGGCGCAAAGTGCCCTGGCTGGAGGCGATTAGCCACATACTTGTTGTACCGCTCGGATTCGTCGGCGGAATTGCTGTGAGAATCAAGCTTGATCAACACCTTCGCCGATGCTTGGATGTCAGATTCGAGTCGGACACGCCCAACGGCTGCACCTGAAAGGCCGGACGAGGCCTCGACGACGACCCTGCTGTGACCAGTTGACGCAGCATAGACGCGGACCGCTCGATCAAACATCGGTTCATCAAGTTCAGAACCCGTGACAGTGCAAGAGGACTGCAACGATTCGCAAGCTCCTAATAGCGTCTCAAGATACTGTTCGAGCCCCATAAGATCGTCTTTTTCGATCAATTGGACAAGCCGAAAATTCGCAATACCAAAGACATTTTCAAGCCCACCACCGGACAGATGGTCTTTTGTATTCTTTGGCGTGGCGAAGGCGGTTAAAAATGCGAGTGGAGTACCGGGGGCCAGCTCCCGTGCACGACCGTGTACTGCCAGCCCGTGACTTTCGTCCACATCCGCACTCTCGTTATTTGGTGGAATGCGAAGATCACATATCACCAGATCAAACGAGCGCTGTTCGATTTCCGCGATTGCGTCGTCGCGACATCTAGCGACGCTGATTTCACAGCTGTTTGAAATGCGCCTAATGATCGAGCTTGTCTGTCGCGCGCTTCTATCCTCATCCTCGACCAGAAGAATCTTCACTCGTCCTCCAGTTGCCGCTGTTGCTCGAAAACCCACAGAATCTCACACGCCGTCCCGCCGTGTTCTCGAGGATACAGGCGGATACAGCCACCGAGCGAGTGAATCGCACGCCGCGCTATAGGAAGACCAAACCCAAAATGCTCTTCTTTCGATTTCTTTGTGACACCCGGCATCCAAACTTTTGTTGCACTTTCGGGAAGGCCGATTCCTTCGTCGAGTATGGCTACCCAAGCTTTTCCTGACGAAGCGCCGCAATTTACCACAACTTGTTTGCCGGTCGATTCACTCGCTTCGACTGCATTACGAAATGCATTTTGTAGAGCCAACTTTAGAAGGTTCGGATCGCCTTTTACAATCACTGGGTCACTCCGAGTAGCTACGAGCTGGTCTTGCGAAAACTTCCCATTGGCAATTTCTTCCACAATCAGATTTCCCAAGTCGAACTCGATAAGCTGAGGCGATGAGGCAGCTTCATTCAACCGTTGAATAGCTTGAAGAAATTCACGAATACGAATAATGGCCCGGGCCGTCTTAGATGTCTCGAAAGCAGCGCCAATCTCGTCGCGTGCGAACACATTTATATCCGTAACCAACGGCCGGATTTCATGTAAGAACGACTTGGTTACGAATTCGATAGCTTGCGCTCGGACATCTTCGAGGTCTACGGCACTGGCTTCGGATATCCAGCCTTCCCCACGGTCTGGGGCACCACTCCTTTCCCACCGTTGCAAAGCGCGATCTAATGCCGCTCGCACCCATGAACTCGGTTCTTCGTTCCGTAGCCTTCTTATTTCAGCTAACGAAGGAGCTGTTTCTAGTGCGATCAACATTCTTGCGCCGCGAAGACGTTCAGACGAATCTTTATGTCGGAGGAGCGCACTGACTTCATCGGCGTTCACGAAAGCTCGATTCCCTCTAACTCGTAAAAACGTGATCGCTTCGTAAACGCCTCTATCCCGCCTTCCATTAATGCTGTGATGTGTAACACCGTATTCCGGTCGTCGAGCGGACCTACGTGTGAGACAGAGCCGTGTTCGCCGTCTGATGTCATGACAGCCACTTGATCCGCCTCTCCGAGAACGGGGATGTTGGCATTATGTGACGAAAATATAAATTGGTCTTGTCCGCGCCTTTGCCGCAATGCAGTTACTAGAGTGGATGCAATGAATGCGTTGTCCAAGTGGTCCTCGGGCTGGTCGATTATCAGAGTGTCGCCATGACGGCCGAGAAGAACGGGAAGTACAACGGTGCAACGCTGCCCAATGGACAGCCGGTCAGTCGACTTATATTCGGGCCCGTCCAGAAGTTCGAGAGCGATACCGTCGCCGATTTCTGCAGCAATGATGTCGGCTAGTTGCCGACCGTTAAGCGCGGATATTATGGTTTGTGCGCGATCTGATCTGATGCCGAGTGCGGATCCAAGGGCTGCTGCGTCGTTTAATTCGACCCATTGGACCAGCTCAAATGGAGCGACTTCTCTTGCAATTTGGGGCGCAAGGTTATTGTAATGTATGCCGCTACCGCGTAACGCCGAGATAATCGCAGACTGGTAAGCGTCAACGTTCTCGGACTGGGTCACCCTCGCCCGAATTGCGGGCGACAGGTCACGACTTAATTGGCTGCAAATGTTCTGACGCTCTTTAAAGATCGCACTGCGTCTTTTCTCGAGATCAGCGTAAAGCCCGTCCCGCTCCTCCGCCAAGCGATCGAATCGTTTTGTTCTTTCATCCAGAAGGTTCGCCAAGGCCTTCAATCGGCCATGTTGTTCCTCTAATTCCGCCACGCGACGGGATGCCTGGCCAATACCTGCCTGCACTAAGTCGAGCTGCTGCCGAAGATGTCGACTTTGTGTTTCCACGGAGGCGCGAAGAGCCGCAGTTTGTGCGATGGCAGATGTCAGATTAGCATCCAGTTGGGACAACGCTTCTCTCGCTGACCCGAGCGCATCATGCAGTTGTCGTAGGTGGACTCGGTATGTGACAGCAACATCAATTGCAGCGGTTTCGGGCCATGGCTGAATTAATCTATCAGCCCGTCTGTACAAGTCCGTTAGATCTCTGGCAAAGCTTGTGACCTCTTCGACATCCTGATTGAGTATCGTCTCGCGGGTTGCAATAACGCTGCTTACCTGTTGCAACTCTTGAAGCTCGTTCTGCTGAGCTTGCGTGGTACTCGAGACATCGAGGATGTCTTTTTGCTGTTTCCTCGCTGTATCCAGCGTTTCTTCGATAGCACTCAGGGCTTCGGTTTCGTCTGCAATAGCCCGCATTTCCTTAAGTAGTGCAGCTAATTCGGCGGTCTGGCTTTTTAGTCGCGAACGAATCGAGATAAGCTCCCGATTGTCTTCCTCCCGTTTGCTGCGAAAGCGGTCAATCAGATGGAGGCGACCTGCTGCTTGGGCACCCACTGCTTCGACTTCACTTTGGGCCAAGACGGTGCACGAAAAATTGGCTTTTGGTTGAGAATATGTAAAATTTCCAGCCGCTGATCTAGTTACCGTGTACCGCTGGTTTTGATCACTAAAAGTGATAGTTACTGCGCCGCCGTCTAAGATGGCTACGGCTTGCTGGTGACCGCGACTTAACGCGTCTTCCGTAAACGCACCCGCGCCTGTGCAATATCGAATCAGCTCGATAAGAGATGTCTTGCCTGTGCCTCTTGCGCCTATAATGACGTTTAATCCGGGCACGAAATCAAGATCGAGTCCTGCCAGGAAACCCTCTGATTCGACCTGCAGTCGCTCTAGGTACATCGGTGGCTTCCTCCTGTCGATCCTGCGGTAAATGCAATGAGCGTTCCTAACCCGTTGTACTCGTCCATCGTCGTGACTCCGCGTCTACACCTGCTGACGCGTTTGGAAGGCGAAGTAGGACAGGATGGCGGGGATCTTCGGGCATACAGCTTAGTAGCGAGACATCGCCGAGCGCGGACTTGGCGGGTGGTCTTTCTACTGCGGCCTGTGGTAACGACGCCGGGCTTAACCTAATCAATAAGCCCCTACGATTCGTGTGAAATTTGAGCGGATGCACTCTATTCGCACTCAACGAATTAGCTCACCAATTGGCGCACGATAAATCTCCGTCAGAAGTCCATCGCGTAATTGACGGATCAGCCGCGGTTCATACTGCGCGATTTCCTCGAGCGCAATCTCCAAAATCTCTGATGCCTCAGAATCACGAATCGCTGCAAGGATGCTCGTAACGCTGCCGGTACCGGGGTTGCCATGCCTATGAATGTGGCGAAGGACTGAATCTGCGGTCGCGAGAACTTCAGCCGTCTTGCCGGACGTGCCGGCCAACAGCAGGGTGTCACGGTACCGATCCCAGTGATTTTCGGGCGACGCTGAGGCGCGTTTCAGTCCGGCTACCGCGATAGCGCGAACATCACCGAGTCCCATCGCATGCAGGGTAGCCCCTGCTTCCCGACCAGCGGTGCCAACTGAGGCTCGGATTTCTTCCGCAGTTTCCTGCGAAACGGGAGATCCCGCGAGTGCGTTGCGCAGAGCGTCCGCGATAGCTGTGCGGTTTCTGTCCGCGACGTCTGCGGCCCGAACTAACGCACGCGCGATGGACAGAGGATCTGATGGGCTCGGCAGACTCAAGATGCCGAGGCCGTGTACGAGTAGCTCGTCGTAGAACCTGGGGTGCGCTCGAGCCATGCCATCGTCTACAAGTTCGAGAGCAAGAGCCGGTCCGACGGGGCACACAAGCCCAAGTCGCTGAGATGCATTCTTATCGACCTGCTTAACCAGCTCCACCAGCGCGGCATGTTCGTGCGGCTGCGGCTCTGCAAAGCAGCTGCCAGCGGCGAACAGCCAGACGTTTCGCCAATGCGGACTAGCAGCAGCGGTCTGCAACCGTTCGGCCACCCGCTCATTGGTGCCGGTGACAATGTATCGAGCTGCCATAAGCTCCTGGAGCGAGCGAACGTCGAAGCCAAAGCCCTCTTCGTGATCCTCCCGCGGTGCAAGCAGTACCAAACGGTGCGTTGCAGCGGTAACTATCTGATCGAGAAGTCCACTATCCGCAGTAGAAGGTCTAAACCCTGCTTCTTGAAGCACTAGCCAGGCGGTTTCACGCAGTCTCGATAGAGAGATTGTGGCCGTTGCGCCTTCTGCCGATTCGCTCAAAACCTGCAGATCGAACCCCACTCGCTGGTGGAGAGTGAGAATATGCGGAGCGTGTTCTTGCAGTAAGCGAGCTGACCATAGAGGCTTACTGCGCTCCCGCTTGAATACGGTGTCGTAATATGTCCAGAATAGACTGTACCTGTCAGGAGTAAGCCGGCCTGCACCTTCTAAGATTATTGTTATAATTAATACTTGAAGCGGAGTTTGTATGAGATTGCGAAATACTTCCATTTCCGCGGCTTTGCGTAGCTCGGACTCAATGCGGTCTACCTTATCTTGATCGCCTCGTAGTCGAACCCGTGTAGCTTTAATCCCGTAGCTAACCGCCTGTGTTTTCTGTAGCCGTGAAAGATCAATTCGTTCAAATAAAAGAGGCGCAATATTTTCGACGTAGCCCATTGGCCGTGTAGTCAAAATAACCAATAAGTCCCAGTTGTCGGCATCAGCCTCGGCCACGAACTCGGTTATCTGCCTGATCAATCGCCGACGCACAGAAGGCTCGGTGACCTCATCTAACCCGTCGAGGACGAGAATGCAGGGCCATTGTCGCATCCAGGCGTCGAGTGCTGCGGGTGCCACGGAGCCCGCATTCGAGCGCCGCGAAATTTTGTGCGCTATCCATCTTAACAGGGTTGAATCTTGACCCAAGCCGTCTTCCTTTGCGTATTCTGCGAGATCAATACGCATGGGCCATCGCCGGTGTCTAGGAAGACCGCCATGCTTGAGATCAACCAGTGCCTCGGCCGTAGCTTTTACTGCAGCGCTATGTTCGGTTCCTAAGGCATTATCGCCGAACACAAATGCGGCTCGGTACGCCTGTATGACAAACTTAGATAATGTCGTTTTTCCGTTTCCCGGGGCGCCCGCCAAGACCAGATGTCGTGGTCCTTCATGCAATGACAGGGATGGCCTGAGAATGCGCTCCGCACGCTCCAATATATAGCCAAGCGCCGTACGTCTGGATCCGTCTGATGCGGGCGTTATCGGGAGATCAATAGCAATTTGCTCGATGGGTGTTCCTGTGCTGTCGCCTGCGCCTGCCTCGTCAAAATAGATCGAACGTTCTCCAACTAAAGCCGCCCTAGCGTGCTTTCGTAGCGCGGGCTCAAGCTCGTCTACGGGAAGTGTATCCGTAAATTCTGTTATGCGAGAGAACACATCTTGAGCAGTCAGTAGCGCTGTAAATGCCCGCCGAACAGCAGCATAGACATTGAGATAAGCTTCGATTTGGATCCTGTCCCATATGCGCCAGTCCCGAATGCGACTGAGTCTTGCGCGCCTTGCTTCTCGCTGTCGCCTCGTGCTCGGACTTATGTCTTTTGATGCGTCATCGAACGACTCGATAAAGTTTTCAATTTGTGCATCCACCAACGCGAGGCCGCCCGTGTCGGGAGTGGGGGTCAGTGGTACGTTGCTCACGAAAACGAGGTAGTTGGGTACTGGTTCTCGACCGGAATCAGGGTCTGCCCACTGCTCTAATTCGCTCCGAATTTGGGTCCACAGCCATTGAGCATTCTTGCCAGGAATGGAGTCTATGCTGGTTTTCTGCTTGACCTGGAAAACGGTGTATCCATCCCAGACTTCTGCCATTTCTTGCCCCTGGTCCGCCCAAGCGATGCGGCCACGACAGAACATGTCGCGTCCACCGTCTCGACCGACTCCTAGGGCTTGCACGTGCCGACCGCACGCGGCCACCGCTAACGCTGCCGCAAGCTCCTGAAATCCAGCAGGACCGAGTTGCTCCAACGGATACTGCACCGGACGATCCTCTCAGGTGCGACGGTGTGTTGTGTGCATTCCACGCGCGATGTCACGGCGTAGGAAAGGTGTGCAGCTGTGTTTGAGTTCCGAACGTATCCATATGAGACCTGCCGGAGCCAGGCGGTCAAGTGCAGGGACCTGGTGTACGACGTCGTTGTGTGATTCTTCGATGTCGTGACTGATGCGGTTAGTGGCGCGGGGTTGTCCTCCCGTTCTGCTGGTGTCGTGGTGGGCACACAGGATTTGCTGAATACGTCGATGCCGACGTAGCGCCGTGACTCGGCCCATTTCGTCGTGTTGTTCGGCCATCAGAGGGACGACGAGGCGGATCAGAGCGTCGCGGTGGGAAAGATTCCGACGACATCGTTGCGGCTGCGAATTTCTTTTGTCGATCCCGCCCCTGGCCACTGTAGTTCTCGCAGAAGGATTTTCATCCGGCCGATGCCCGGCGGGGTGCTCTCGGGTTCAGCTGAGGCAGTTCACGACACCGCGTCCAGACCCAATTCATCGCCCGGCGCCGTCAGATACCGCTGCACCGCGGGACCGACCAGCGCGACCACCTGTTCGGCACTCAGCGACGACAGCGGCGGCACTCGCATGACATACCGCAGCATCGCCGTGCCGACGAGGTTGGTCGCCGCGAGCATCGCACGCAACTGCACCTCCTCCCCGCCGCCCAGCGCCGCGGTCACCGCGGCCATCACGTAGCTCTGTAGGAATTCCCGAAACGCTTCGTGCGCATCGCTGTTCGACGTCGCCGACTGCACCATCGAGACCATGCTCGCGGCGGTATCGGGTGCCTCCCAGACGCTCAGGTAGGCCCGGACGATGCGGCACCCGAGGTCGCCGTCGGCCTCGGTCAGCTGTGCGGTGATGACGTTGGGGTCGAGCACCAGCTTGAGTGACTCGCGGAACAGTTCGGCTTTGGAGCCGAACAGGTAGAGCAGCATCGCCGGATCGACGCGCGCGTCGTCGGCGATCGCACGCAGCGTCGTCTTCTCGTAGCCGCCCCTGGCGAACTGGCGCTTGGCCGCGTGCAACACCGCGTCGCGGGACACCGGTTCGCCTTGACGTCTACCCCGCCGCTTCTCCTTCGCAGCACGTGAGGGCACCTGGCGACAGTATCATTTCAATGGCTATTGAAATAAGTATCGACCGGGCTTACGCTGCTGGCATGATTTCATTGGACGTTGAAAAAAGCCCCGGCGGCCACCCGCACGAGCGGCGTTCGACGACGGCGCGCACCGGCGGAGCGGTCACGCGCGCGGTCGTGATCGTGTTCGCGCTGACCGCCGCGATCACGGTCATCGCCATCGCCTTCGCGCTGCCGGCCGCCCGCAGCAAGCCCCACGACGTGCCGATCGGTACGGCGGGGCCGCAAGCCGAACAGGTCGCCGCGCTGGTTCGGCAGAACGCCCCCGGCGCGTTCCGCGTCACCCCCTACGCCGACGAGGCATCGTTGCGCGCGGCGATCCGCAACCGCGACGAATACGGCGGCCTCGCCTTCGGGGCCGCCGGCCCCGCCCTGCTCACCGCATCCGGCGCCAGCCCGACGGTGGCGCAACTGCTGACGCAGTTCGGCAACGGCATCGCACAGCGCGCCGGGATGCCGTTGCGCACCGAGGACCTGGCGCCACCGACCTCCGCTGACCCGCGCGGTGCAGGTCTGTCCGCATCCGTGCTGCCGATCACGCTCGCCGGCCTATTGCCCGCGATCGCGCTGGTGCTCCTGCTGCCGGCGCGGCCATGGCTGAGACTCGTTGCCCTGCTGTCATTTTCGGTGCTTGCCGCGGGGGTGATCGCCGTCGTGCTACGAAATGTGTTGGGCGCCATTGACCAGAACGTGGCGGCAGTGGCCGCGGGATTGCTGCTCGGATTGCTGGGATCCGGACTGGCCGTGCTGGCACTGGGTTCGCTGTTCGGGCGGGCCGGGTTGATCGTCGGGTCGTCGTTGGCGCTGCTGTTGGGCAACCCGCTGTCCGGGCTGACCAGCGCCCCGGAGATGTTGCCACGCGGATGGGGGACTTTCGGTCAGTATCTGCCCCAGGGCGCCACCGCCACCCTGTTGCGCTCCACCGCGTTCTTCGACGGCGCGGGTGCCGGCCGGGCGATCGCCGTGCTGACCTGTTGGGCCACCGGCGGAGCCATTCTGCTTGCCCTCGCTGCACTCAAAGCCCAAGCGCTGCACCGTAATTCCGACCAGGCGGAACCGGCTGCAGTCGACAGCCCGGTTGGCTGAACGCGCCGAGGATGGGGAGTCGCTGATGTCGTCCTTTGTTGTCATCGCACTTGATGTCGTGGTCGCGGCGTCGCAGGATCTGACACGTATCGGGTCGGCGGTCCAGTCCGCGGGTGCGGCGGCAGCGACATCGACGACGACGGTGGTGGCGGCCGCCGGCGACGAGGTGTCGGCGGTGATCGCGTCACTATTCGGCACGTTCGGTCGGCAATATCAGGTGCTCAGCGCGCAGGCCGCGGCATGGCACGAGCGGTTCGTATCGGCCCTGACGTCCGGCGCGGCCGCGTATGCCGCGGCTGAAGCCGCCAATGCGTCGCCGTTACAGGCGCTGGAAGAAGGCGTTCTCAAGGCAATCAATACCCCGACCGAATTGGCGTTGGGGCGTGCGTTGATCGGCAACGGTGCCGACGGCGCGGCCGGCACGGGTCAGGCCGGTGGGCCGGGCGGCTTATTGCTCGGCAACGGGGGCAACGGAGGCTCAGGCGCACCGGGTCAGGCCGGCGGGCCGGGTGGCGCGGCGGGGTTGCTGGGTAACGGCGGGGCCGGCGGGGCCGGTGGTGCCGCGGCGGCCTTCGGCGGGACCGGCGGTATCGGCGGTGTCGGCGGTCCCGGTGGGTTCCTGGGCGGATTCGGTGGGGCCGGCGGCGCCGGCGGTGCCGGCGGAGCGGCCGGCGTGGTGGGTGGCGCCGTGCTGGGTCCCGGCACCGGAGGCGCCGGCGGTGTGGGTGGCACCGCGCGGGCCCCGCTGTTCTGGGGCGGCGGTGTGGGCGGACCCGGCGGTGCGGGCGGGATGGGTCTCGCCGGTGACGCGGGTACCGCCGCCGCGGCCGCGGGAGCCGGGAGCACGGGCGGCACCGGGGGAGCCGGGGGACCCGGCGGGGCCTCGACGGGGCTGTTCAGTCTTGGTGGGAGTGGAGGTACCGGGGGGGCCGGCGGTACCGGCGGGACCGGTGGGGCCGGCTTCAGTGGTGTCGGCTACGGCGTCGATGGTGCCGTCGGTGGCACGGGCGGTACCGGCGGGACGGCGGGGTCTGGCGGGGCCGGGGGAACGTCGCCGCTCGGGTTCGGCGGCGCGGTTGGACATGCGGGAGTCGGTGGCACCGGAGGAACCGGCGGCTCCGGTGGGGCCGGTGATGCGGCGGTCACCGCCGGCGCGACCGGATTGACCGGCGGCGCGGGCGGACAGGGCGGCGCCGGCGGGTCATCGCCGGCCGGGGGTGTCAACGGCACCGGCGGTGTCGGCGGAAACGGCGGAACGGGCGGCCGCGGCGCCGACGGCGTCGCGATTGCGGGTGCCGATGGCCAGGCCGGCGGCGCCGGAGGCAGCGGCGGGAGGGCCGGTTCGGGTGGTGCTGCGGGCGAAGGCGCGGGCGCCTCGGGCACGGTGGGCCATGACGGTGTCGGCGGAACCGGAGGCGTCGGCGGCAACGGCGCGGCTGCGGAAGACAGCCCGAAGGCCGGATCCGCCGGGTTCGACGGTGGCACCGGGGGTGCCGGCGGTCAGGGTGGCAGCGCCGGGATCGGAGGCACCAACGGCGCTGGTGGCCGGGGCGGCAACGGCGGCGCCGGCGGGGTCGGCGCGGACGGCGCGAATGGCGTCGGGGCCGCAGGTCAGGCCGGTTTCGCGGGCGGTAAAGGCGGTGCTGCCGGGGCCGGCGGCGCCGCCGGGAGCGGGGTGGGCGCCGCGGGCGGCGCCGGCGATCACGGGTTGGGCGGCAGCGGCGGTGTCGGCGGTAACGGCGGGATCGGTGACACCGGGTCGTCACCCGGCGCGCCGGGCTTCTCCGGTGGAGCCGGCGGCGCGGGTGGACAGGGCGGCGGTGCGGGCGCGGGCGGCACCAGCGGTGACGGTGGCACCGGCGGTAACGGTGGCCTGGGCGGCCGCGGGGCAGACGGCACCGCGATCACGGGTGCCGCTGGACAAGCCGGCGGGACCGGTGGACGCGGGGGTGACGCCGGTCCGGGTGGTGCGCCGGGTAGCGGTGCGGGCCGGTCGGGCCTGACCGGTCATGTCGGTGTCGGCGGGGACGGCGGCACCGGCGGTAATGGCGGCACCGGTGATGCCGGGAAGACCGGCATGGCGGGCGGCGTCGGCGACGTGGGCTTTGCCGGCGGCGCCGGTGGTGCCGGCGGGCAGGGCGGGAGCGCGGGTGCCGGTGGCGTCAACGGCAATGGCGGGCTGGGCGGAAACGGCGGCACGGGCGGCGTCGGCGGTGCCGGCGGCGTCGGTGTGGGCACGGACGGCGGTGCCGGCGGCGTGGGCGGCGTGGGCGGCGCCGCGGGAGCAGGCGGGGCCGCCGGTGGAGGTGTCGGTGCGGTGGGTGCCGCGGGTAGCTACGGGGTGGGCGGTATCGGTGGCCTCGGTGGCCAGGGCGGCACCGGAGGCGTCGGTACCGCCGGCGGCGCGGGTGCCGATGGCGGCACCGGATTCAGCGGGGGTGCCGGTGGTGCCGGCGGCGTTGGCGGCAACTCGGGTGTCGGCGGCACCAACGGGTCTGGCGGCCTGGGTGGCAACGGCGGGCAGGGCGGCAGTGGTGGCACGGCCGGTTTCAATAGTGGTGGCCGAAGCGGAAACGGTGGAAACGGTGGGGTGGGCGGCAACGGCGGCGTGGGCGGCGCGGCCGGCAGTGGCGGCACCGTGGCGGGTAGGGCCGGCGGTGGCGGAGATGCCGGAGACGGCGGTGCCGGCGTCGTCGGGGCGATGGGGGGTTCCGACTTCTTCGACGGAAACGGCGGCCGCGGCGGGAACGGCGGGACCGGCGGCACCGGCGGGGCCCCGGGTGGGGTGGGCGCCTCCGGCGGCAGCGGCGGTAACGGCGGCTCCGGCGGTATCGGCGGCAACGCCGGTGACGCGTTCGGCATCAACGGCAGCGGCGGCACGGGTGGTCAGGGCGGCGCGGGCGCCGACGGTGCGGCGGGCGACGACGTCCTGGCCGGCGGCACCGGCGGTAACGGCGGACACGGCGGCGCCGGCGGAGGCACCGGATTTGGCGGTAACAACCACGGTGTCAACGGCGCCGGCGGCAAGGGGGGATCCGGAGGCCGCGGCGGCGACGGGGGCAACGGCATGGACGCACGGGTCAACGGCACCGCCGGCGGCAATGGTGGTGCCGGCGGTGGAGGCGGCAGCGCCGGCGGAGCGGGCGGCAACATCCTCGGCGTGCTGGCCGCGAACGGTGACGGCGGCGCGGGCGGTGCCGGTGGTCAGGGAGGTCTGGGCGCATCCAGCCTGACGCAGGCCGGTGACGGCGGTACCGGCGGCAACGGCGGCAGCGGCGGTGCGGCCGGTGCCAACGTCTCGGCGGCGCCGGGGACCGCGGGCCGGGGTGGCGCCGCGGGGGCAGGCGGCGACGGAGGTGCGGGAATCTCCGCCGCCGTCGACACCAGTACTGCCGGAGGCCACGGTGGTGACGGCGGCGCCGGCGGTACCGGCGGTGACTCGGGGGGCCCGACCGCCACCGGCGGCGCCGGCGGCCACGGCGGCAAGGGCGGCGACGGCGGCGCCGGCGGAACCGTCGCTGCCCCCCTGGACCCCGTCACTGCCGTCTCCGGCCAGGGCGGCAACGGCGGCCACGGTGGCAATGGCGGTACCGGCGGCGGCACGCCGAACGGCGGAGTCAACGGCGACGGAGGAGCCGGTGGACTCGGTGGTGACGCCGGCCCCGGCGGTGGTAGCGCGCCCATCTCCATCTCATCGGGGAGCACGGTCGTGAGCGGTGGCGGTGGCGGGGGCGGCGCGGGCGGCCACGGCGGTTCCGCCGGCACCGGTTCCGGCGCGGGCGGCACCGGCGGCAGCGGCGGGAGTGGGGGGAACGGCGGCGCCGGTGGCACCGTCATCCCCGCGGGTGATGCCGCCATCGGATTCGGCGGCGTCGGTGGTAGCGGCGGTGGCGGCGCCAACGCATCTGGCGCTGACGGCGGAATTGGCGGCGCCGGCGGTGGCGGCGGGGCGGGCGGGGCGTCGTCCGGACAGGCGGGCGTCGGCGGTGGCGGTGGTGGCGCTGGTGGGGCCGGCACGCCGAGCGCTACGGGTGGCAGCGGCGGGAGCGGCGGGAGCGGTGGCGCCGCGATCAGCTCGGGCGGAGCGTCGAAGGGCGGCCACGGCGGCGCGGGCGCGGCCACCACAGGCGGTGGCGGTGGCGGCGGCGGGGGCGCGTTCTCCGAACCCGGCAACGCGGTGGGCGGCGGTGACGGCGAGAGCGGTGCCATCACCGGCGCGGGCGCCGGCGGTGTCGGTGGCGTCCCGGGTGGCGGCAACGACGGGGGCTCCGGTGGCACCGTCACGCACGGCGGTGGCGGCGGGCTGAGCGGGGGCGGCGGCGTTGGCAATGGCAGCACCGGTCAGGACAGTTAGCGCAGAACGATTGCCCCGCAACGGTCCATCACGCACCGGCGCGAGACGCATCAATTCTGATTGATGTAATTTAAGTTAATGCATATCGGCCCGGACGTGGCCTCGCCGCCCGCGTTCTTGCGGCTGGCCGGCGAGCCGCTGCGCTGGCGACTGCTGTCCGAGCTGTCGCGCAGCGACCGGCGCGTGGGCGAGTTGACCGAGTTGGTCGGACAGCCCCAGAACGTGGTCTCCTACCACCTGGGCCGGCTGCGCACCGGTGGGCTGGTGTCGATGCGGCGCAGCTCCGCCGACGGCCGCGACAGCTATTACCGCATCGAATTAAGCCACTGCGCAAAGCTTCTCGCGGCGACGGGCGCGGCGCTGCACCCCGGGTTGGCGACAGACGCCCCGACGGTTCACGCAGGCGGGTCGACGCCGGTGCGCGTGTTGTTCGTGTGTACCGGCAACAGCAGCCGCTCGCAGATTGCGGAGGCGCTGCTGCAGCAGGCCGCCGGCCGGCGCGCGCGGGTGGCCAGTGCAGGGTCCAGACCAAAGCCCATCCACGCCAACACATTCCGTGTTTTGCGCGAGTACGGCATTGACGTGACCGGCCGGCGCAGCAAGCACCTCGACGAACTGCGCAGACGGCGGTTCGACTACGTCATCACCGTGTGCGACAAAGTTCGCGAGATCTGTCCCGAGTTTCCCGGAGGGCAGGCCATCCACTGGAGCATCCCGGACCCGGCTACTGCCGGGGCCGGACGGGCCGGCTATCCGGCCTTCCGCGCGGTGACGGCCGACCTGCACAGCCGCATCCGCTACTTCGCGCAAGCCATCAAACCGACCCGGAAAACCGTAGGGGGAGAAACATTGTGACCGATCTCGACGACAGTGTGGTCAGCGTCCGTTATCTCGTCGACGACGTGGCGGCCGCGATCGATTTCTACACCACCCACCTCGGCTTCAGCGTGCGTAGCGCGCATCTGCCGGCATTCGCCGACGTCACCCGCGGCAACCTGCGCCTGCTGTTGGCGGGTCCTGCCAGCTCGGCTGGCCGGCCCATGCCCGACGGGACGAAACCCGGTCCCGGCGGCTGGAACCGCATCCACCTGATCGTTTCTGACGTGGACGCAGAGGCGGCGCGGCTGCGCGCCGCGGGGGTCAGGTTCCGCAGCGACGTCATCAGCGGGCCCGGGGGGCGCCAGATCGTGCTCGACGACCCGGCCGGCAACCCGGTCGAACTGTTCACCCCCGCCGGGCCGAGATGAGCAGCGGCACCCGGCGGGATTTCCTGAGGTGGAGCGGCGCCGCCGCCGCGCTCGCCGCCGGTGTGGCCGGCTCGACGGCGGGCTGCTCGCGGCCCGGGCCCCCGTCCCCGCCAGGCGGCAAGCCGGACTACACCCTCCGGATCGGCACCGGCACCGTTGAGCTGGCCCCCGGCCACATCGTGCCCACCCTGCTGTACAACGGCCAGTTCCCCGGACCGCTGGTCCGGCTGAAAGAGGGCCAGCAAACCTCGATCGACATCTACAACGACACCGGCACCCCCGAGCAACTGCACTGGCACGGCCAGCACGTGGGTGTCGATGTCGACGGCGCCGCCGAGGAGGGGACGCCGGACATTCCCGCACACGGCATGCGGCGCATTTCCTTCGTCCCCGGCCCGGCCGGCTATCGCTTCTATCACACGCACGTGGTGCCACGCGACGATCTCTCGCGGGGGCAGTACAGCGGGCTGGTGGGCCCCGTCTACATCGAACCCAAACAGAATCCGGGCCGCTACGACCAGGAAATCTTCTTGACGCTCAAAGAGTTTGAGCCCGCCTTCAGCCGCGGGGGAGACATGGCCAGCGATTTTCTGGCCGGTGACGAAGACCCCGACCTCAAGCAAAAAGGCGAGTCCGCGATGAACGCGTCGCTGAACCGGGGTGATCCGCACGGGTTCGAAGTCGGTTACGGCGCATTCGCCGTCAACGGACGCATGCTCGGCCACGGTGACCCGATCCGGGTACAGACCGGGCAGCGAGTGTTGCTGCATGTGCTCAACGGCAGCGCCACCGAGACCCGCAGCCTGGCCCTGCCCGGGCACGCCTTCGAGGTCATTGCCCTGGACGGCAACCCGGTGCCCAACCCCGCGACGGTGCCGGTGCTGTGGCTCGGTGCCGCCGAGCGGATCTCGGCGGTCGTCACGATGACCAATCCCGGAGTGTGGGTGCTCGGGGACCTGTCCGACGACGACCGCGGCCACGGGATGGGCATCGTCGTGGAATACGCCGGGCAGAACGGCGATCCGCGATGGGTGCCGCCTCCCGCGTTCACCTGGGACTACCGCCTGTTCGCCCCACCCGGCGCGGCGCCGGGCACCCCGCCGGATCACACCATCGATCTGCTGATCGAGAAACGCAACGCCGCCGACAAGGGGTTCAACGTCTGGACGTTCAACGGCACACCGTTTTCCATGGACGGACCGATGTTCGGCCTGACGCTGAACAAGCGGTACCGACTTCGCTTCCGCAACGCCACCGACGACATGCACCCGGTGGATTCATACGGTCAGTGCAACATCCGTGGATTTAGGGGTTGCGATGCCGAGTGGATATCCGCATTCGAAGTGGGTGCGTCGGGAGTTCTTTGATCGGGTGTGCGGCGGTGTGCCGGTGCACCGTGCCGCCAAGGCGATGGGCGTGTCGACAACGCGTGCGTGGATTTGGTGGCGTGATGCTGGGGCGATGCAGCTCGTCAATGGCGGTAGGAATGCTTGCGGTTTAGCAAACCCAGGTGATTGGTCAAGGCGGCCGGGAGGTCCGGGTCGCAGGATCTGCGGCGAGGAACGCATCGAGATCATGCGGTTGCGTGATGCAGGGCTCTGCGCTGCTCAGATCGGACAGCGTCTGGGGCGCCATCGCTCTACGATCGGTCGTGAGTTCGAGCGGAACAGCTTGCCTGATGGGGATTATCACGCGTTGATGGCGCATGCTCGAGCTGCTGAACGAGCGCGCCGGCCCAAGGGATTCAAACTGGTTGATCATCCACTGTGCGCGGCCATCGAGGCTTGGATGGAGCAAGGTTGGAGCCCCAAGCTCATCGCTGAGGTGTTGGCTCGTGATCATCCTGGTGACAAGCTGGCCAGGGTGAGCCACGAGACCATCTACCAATGCTTGTATGTGCAGACCCGTGGCAGTTTGCGCGCTGACCTCAACAAATGCCTGTCCACCAAACGAGCCAGCCGCAAACCGCGCGGTCGCAACACCAGCCGTGGGGTCTACAGCAGCGGTGAGGAATTCACCATCAGCGACCGCCCTGCCGAGGTCGCCGACCGTGCGGTGCCTGGTCATTGGGAAGGCGACCTGATTGTGGGGCCCAACAACAGCGCTATCGGAACCCTCGTCGAGCGCAGCACCCGATTCACTATCTTGCTGCACCTGCTTGGCGATCGCAGCGCCGAAACCGTCGCCACCGCAATGATCGAGGCGATGAAAGAATTGCCCGAGCATCTGCGGCGCTCGATCACCTGGGACCGAGGCAGCGAAATGGCCAACTGGCGCGACATTCAGCTACAGCTGGGGACCCCGGTCTATTTCTGTAACCCCCACTCACCCTGGCAGCGCGGCAGCAACGAAAACACCAACCGCCTCCTACGGTTTTGGTTCCAAAAAGGCAGCGACCTCAGCGGCTACACCAAAGCTGACCTCAAACACATCCAAGACACCCTCAATCGCCGACCCCGCCCCACCCTCAACCTCGACACCCCCGCCCAGCGCCTTTACGTCCTACTCCACCAAGCCGCCTAGGCCATGTTGCACTGACCACTTGACAATGAGCCCCATGCATCTGCATCGGCACACCTTCGAGATCACCCGCTTCGCCGGAACACCCACCGGTGGCGTACGCAAGGACGTCGCCATGCTGGGCGGTTATCAGACGATGGAGGTCGACTTCGTCGCCGATCAACCCGGCCTGTCACTGCTGCACTGCCATCAGCAGATTCACATGGACTACGGCCTGATGGCGCTGCTGAACACCAAATGAACGGAGGTCGCGTGGTGGGACCCGAGCGGGCGCTGTTCGTTTTCGAGGACGTCGAAGTAGAGCGCGACGGCGTGCGAGCCCTGGACGGCTTCGATGCCACGGTGCCCGAGGGTGGGGTGACGGCAGTGTTCGGTCCCTCCGGATCGGGCAAGTCGACGATGCTGCGGCTGTGCAACCGACTGGAGGTGCCCACCGGTGGCCGGGTTCTGTTCCGGGGAGCCGACATCGCCGATCTGGATCCGTTGCGGCTGCGCCGCGAGGTCGGCATGTGTTTTCAGCGCCCGACCCCGTTTCCCGGGACCGTGGCCGACAACCTGCACGTTGCCGAACCCGAGGCAACTGAGGCGCAGATGGAACAAGTGCTGGCCCGGGTTGCGCTGACGGGCTCATGGCTGGACCGCGACGCGACCGCGCTCTCCGGAGGGGAGGCGCAACGAATGTGCTTGGCCCGCGCGTTGATTGCGCGACCTGACGTGTTGCTGCTCGATGAGCCCACATCATCGGAGGACGCCGTGGCCGCGCGGGTAATCGAGGAGGCGGTACGGGAACTGGCCGACGCGGGGCTGTCGGCGCTGTGGGTCAGCCACAACGCCGAACAGGTGGCCCGCATCGCCGACCGCGTGCTGCGCATCGAGGATGGACGCTGCCTCGGAATCACACCGGTCCCCGCGGATCCCGGGGAGGTGGCGCGATGAACGGGCCGGTGTCCTGGGTCGGGTTGGCCATGTCGCTGGCGCTTGTCGCCTTCGCCGCCGGGATCTCGCTCTGGCAGCGGCTCGGCCTGGAGCGGCAGGTGCTCTGGGCCGCGACCCGGGCCCTGATCCAATTGCTGATCGTCGGGGTGGCCCTGGCCTGGCTGTTGCAGCCCGGCCGCTCGCTGTGGTGGTCCTGGGCCTGGACCGCGGGCATGGTTCTCTACGCCGGCGACGTCGCGCGCCGACGCGTCCCCGAGGTGCCCCGCCTTGGCAGGCTGGCCGTCATCGCGTTCGCCGCCGCCGCGGTGGTCACGCTGGGAGTGGTGTTCGGACTGCGGGTCTTCCCCCTGCAGAGCCGCACCCTGGTGCCGATCGTCGGCATGATGATCGGCAACTCCATGACCGCCGTGGTGCTGGTGGCCCGTCGGCTGGTCGATGAGCTGCGCGACAAACGGGACGAGGTCGAAGCCAGGCTCGCTCTGGGCCAGCCGTCGCGCCAGGCCGCCACCCCCTACGTCCGAACCGCCCTGCGCTCGGCGCTCACGCCGCAGATCGAGTCGACCAAGGCCACCGGGCTGGTCTTTCTGCCCGGCGCGATGACCGGTCTCATTCTGGCCGGCGTGCCACCCCTGCAAGCCGTGCTGGTACAGGCAGTGGTCATGTTTCTCGTCCTCGGATCGACCGCGACCACCACCGTCGTCATCGCCCTGGGTCTGCTGCGCCAGATCTTCACGTCCGACCATCGGTTGCGGCCGCTGCCCCGACTCCCGGAGGTCACCCCGTCGCGCCGGCGCAACAATCGGTCCGCAGCCTGATCGCGGCGACGCGGTGCCCGTGCGATGTGATCAGGGACCGGTAAACGGCGTCCCCGTCACGATCGAATCCCCCGCCACGGCCACGCTGGCGAGCTCTAGACCCGCCAAGAACGGAAGCAACCCCATGTTCGCGGCGATCGGGTTGCCGATCGCGTTCACCAGTCCCTCTATGGGCTGCCCGTTGACCATCTGAATCAGCCCGTCCAAGAACAGGTTGTAGTCGTACGACGGCAGTGAGATCAGCGCCGCAGCGGCGATATCCGCGGTCGGCAGCAGCGTCGAGTAGGCGGTCGACAGAGCCATCGTCGATGACCCGACGATTTGGCTGTTCGCGCTTTGTATTTCGCGCAGCAGGTCGGTGACGCTGGGGAGTGCCGGAGTGCCCGGCCCCGCGGAAAGCGGTGAGACGATATCCGAAAAAGACGGCAACGCAGGCGAAGTGGGCGGTCCGATGGTGGACAGGTGGGTTGTTCCAGCAAGCATCCCCTGCTGAAATCCGTTGAGCAGGGCCGGCCCCAGGGCGATGGTGGTCTCGGGAGGCGGCAGGAACCCGAATGGCGTGGGCACATTCGCGGGTCCAGTGGACCAGCCGTAGTTCGGGTCGCCGTACCCCCAGTTGATCAGGGGTCGGAGGATCGGTTGCAGTACGTCGGCCATCGGATCCCCGATGACGGGGAGATAGCGCAGCGGTTCCAGCAGCGGCAGGTTTTGACTCGGGATCATGTAATAGGTGCTGGTGGTCGGTCCCTGGGTGGGCAGGATGATCGCCGAATTGAGTTGCGCTGCAGTGAGACTGTCGTATCCGCCGTGCACGGTCACCATGCCGAAGAGGGCGTTCAGGTCGGACAGGATATTGATCGGGTATCGCGGAAAATCGGCCCAGCCGTCGTATTCGATCGTGTACGACGTGGTCGGGAAGGAGTTGGTCGGTGCCGCGCCCAGGGCCGTGAATCCCAGACTCGGGAAGGTCAGGCCGGGGAAGCGGGCGTCCCAACCGCCGTTGGGATTCATCGAATTTCCAAGCAGCACAAAGTTCACCGGTAGTGAGCTGGGCGTCCCGGTGGGGTTCAGCTGCTGCATCACCAGCGAGGCGATGTTGGCGCTCTGCGAGTAGCCGACCACGTTGACGGTTTTTCCAGCGGCGAGTTGCTGCTGGATGGTGGTGGTCAGGATATCGACGCCGCGCGCTATCGACACATCCGAGGTGAGATCTTTGATGCCGCTGTCGGGATACTCGCCCGCCGGCAGAAAGAGTGGCTTCACCACCCCGGCGGGGAAGTAGGGCGTCACGTACCTGCTGACCACGTTGGCGACGAAATCGGCTGGCGGGATGGGTGTTCCGCTGCCACCCATGACCAAGGTGACGTACGGGCCGGCCGCAACGGCGTCGGTCAGCGCACTCGTGCCCCCGGTCAGCGGTGCGGCAAGCGCGCTCAGGTTGGCGGCCTCCGCACTGGCGTAGGAGTTTCCGGCCGCGGCCAGTAGGTGGGCGAACTGGTCCTGAAACACGGCGGCCTGCGCCATAGCCGCCTGGCCCTCACGGGCGAAGGCGTTGAACAGGTTGGCCACCGCCTCGGACACCTCGTCGGCGGCCATTGCCGCCATGTCCCCGGTCGCATGCGCCGCTGCCGCAGTGGCCTCCGTGATCGACGAACGAATGGAAGCCACGCCCGCGGCCGCGGACGCCAGCACCTGCGGCTCTGTCTGCACGTATGTCACTCGCCCATCTCCCCCACAACACGACACTGCCACGTGGGTTCGGATTTGGTCAGGCGGATCGGCGATTACCTAAGCTACGTCCAGCCAATTCTCAGCTCGCACAAAGCAATCCGTTGGCACAAATGGAAAATGGCGAGGCTTACCGGAATTTTTCGTTTTGCCGATGTGTATTTCGCGCTCGCGAATTCAGACGCGCAGCCGCGAATTGTCAGGCACCGTCAGGGGCATTCGATCGCCGGTTTTCGCGACGACTCAGCTTGCTATGGGGCCGGGCCAGGCGCCGATTCGCGCAGTGGAATAAGAGTCGGAATCACGCATAGTGATCCACGACGGTTCATACGCCGGCATCTTGGTGAAGGATGTCCGCCCAATTCCGTGGTTGCCTGTCCCCGCCTCGCTGGGGCAGCAGAAGGCGCACAGGGTGGGGTGCAGTGTCGGATAGCCACACGCGGGGCAGATATTGGTGGCCATGTGCTGCGACTCCTCGAGAGATGTGTGCGGACAATCTGCGGACTACCCCGGGTCTGGGAGCTGTAAACCAGCTGTGGACTCGCTGTGGTGATCATCAAAGTCCGCCGACCGATACACCCAAAAGGGTGGTTATAAGCCCGCTGGATTAGGGAACCCGCTCAGCAGAGGCGGCCGCTCGGGGCGCCCAAAGGTCAGGAGTCTGAAATGGTCGGAACAATTGTCTTGGCTCTTGTTGTCGGCGCAATCATCGGTTTGGTGGCGCGGGTTGTCATGCCGGGTAAGCAGAACGTCGGCATGATTGTGACGGTTCTTCTCGGCGCCGCGGGCGGATTACTCGGATCGGCTATTGCAAGCCATTTCGGATACTCCAATGCCAACGGTGGAATCGCCTGGATTCCCTTCTTCATCGGAGTGGGCCTGGCGGTCATCTTCATCGCGGTTTACGAAGCGGTCACCGGGCGCCGCACCCGGACCGGGACGCTCCGCTGAGTCTGGCCTCGGGGCCAGGTCAGTGCCGATAGGCCGGTAGGTTCTGGGCCAGTTCGTCGAACAGCGCCTGGTTCAGGCTGAAGGCGACCCGCACCTCGTCGACGGCGCGATCGATCGCGTCGTCGGCGAGGTCGAGGGCGTCGAGCCTGGCCCGGTAGGCATCCTTGTACGGCTTCGGGCGCACCGGGAAGTGGTAGAAGGCCAGGCCGGCTCCGGCCAATTCGAACGTGCGGTTGAGAATCCTGCCGATCGCCTGTCCGCCGGAGAGGTCGCCCAGGTAGCGGGTGTAATGGTGAGCCACCAGCGCTCCACCCCAGGGGGCGCCGGCCAACCGGTGCCGATACGCCAGCGCGGCGGCGGAGTCGGATTCGCGCGTTTCACCCGGTGCCCAGTACTCCAAATCCGCATCGATGGCTGCCAGGCGTTCCAGTGACGGGTCGTACACGGCGGCAACCAGCGGGTCGTCCCGGTGGGCGCGCACCGCGACCTCCAGCGCCTCGTAAATCACTCGCAACCGCAGCAGGTAATCGGCGTAGCCGCGCCGATTGACGCGACCGGACAGCAATTCGGAGACAAAAGGCGAGCGCTCGGCCGCCTCGTGCTCGGCCGTCGACCCTTCCTTCATCGCGACCGAGAAGGGGCGGGCCGCCTCGGCGGTCCTTGGTCGCATCACGGCTCCACATCCCGGTCAAAGGTCTTCAGAATCTGTCCAAAACTTACTCCGGCAGCAGGCGTCGGCGCGAGTTCGGCGATGGCGAGACGCAGATGATGCGCCTGCTGGCGGGCACCTCATACGTAGGATGGTCAGCGGGCAATGAAGAAAAGGGGACAGGGGCGGGTGCGCTCGCCCGGGGAATCGTCGCAGCCAATGCGTCGCCGACCGCGGATGTAGTCCGCAGAGAACGGCTTGTCATGACGTCATCGATGAAGGGGCCGATACGGGGTCTGGTTGCCGGTTGCGTGCTGCTGGCGGTGGCGGCGTGTTCGCATGACGGCACCTCGGCTCACCCCAGCACCCCGGCCGTCTCTCGCGCCGATGCGCTGATCGTCAGCATCGAAGAAGTGCGTCGTATCGCCAACTACGAGGAACTCACCGCGCATTCGCACGCGGATCTACGGCAGCCGCCAGCCGGTGACATCAACGCGCCGGGGCCGTGTCGTGCCGCCGGCATCAGCGACGTCACCTTCGGCAGCGGTTGGTCGGAGTTTCGCAGTGCGGGCTACCACGGCATCACCGACGACCTGAAGCCTGGCGGGCCTGCCATGATCCAGACCGTCAGTCAGGCTGTCGCCGTCTACCCCGACTCGAGCACTGCCCGCGGCGTGCTGCACCAACTCGATACGTCGTTGCAGGCGTGTGCCGCGCTGGGCGACCCGCGCTATGACTTCACCATCGACCGGCCGGATTCGGCCACCGTCCGGATCAATGCCCGCGCGTGGAGTCACGTGTACCGCGAGAAGTCCGCGGTGTTGATGTCGGTGGGGGTGTTGGGACTCGAACCGGCCGACCAGATCGCCCGGACCATCCTGCAGACGGCTACCGAGCGCATCGATTAGGCCTGATGGTCGCGACCCGTTGCGACCGGCTACGCCGCTCTTACGATCGCGACTGGCCTGATGGTCGCGACCCGTTGCGACCGGCTACGCCGCTCTTACGATCGCGACTAGCTAGTTAACCGATGACCGGCACCAGCAACCGCGACGACGAGCGGACGGTGTTGCGGCTGCTGGTGCCGACGCTCGCATGACGGAAGTCCATGATCGCCGGGGTCGACGGGTCCTGGTCGTCGCTGGTGAGCACTAGCCGGATGCGGTGGCCTGACTGGAACCGTCGAGCGTTGGGCACCAACGGGATTCGATACTCCACGTCCTGGCCGATCGGCACCGCCTGTGGGTTTCGGCACGGCAACACCGGAGCGCCGGGACGGCTGGCCGCCTCGTCGATCTCCCGCAGGCTCGCGCGTAGCCACCCGGCAGTCACGTCGGCGATCTCACCGTCGGGCGCCACGTCCTGCAGGGTCACCATCCAGGCGGTGTCGATTGCGGTGGCCGATGCGACCAGGCGCAGCTCGAACTCACCGGCCAGGTCCAGGTCCTCGGTGAGTGGGGCGGTGGTCCAGGTCAGCAGCGCGGGCGGGTCGATCGCGCTGGGCTTGGCGCGACCCAGTCCGGCGCCCAGGGCCAGGTAGTCACGCGAGCCCGGCTCGCCCTCGTCCGCGCTGAGGACCCCGTCGGCGCGCAGCGCGAACTCCCGGGGCGCGGCTTCGGGTGGCGGCCAGGATTCGGCGGTGCGCCACTCGCCGGCCTCGGGCAGGAAGTAACGCACCGGCGGGCCCTCGAGGATGCCGGTGTCCCGGCCCTTCAGCCAATGGTCGTACCAGGCCAGCGCTTCGGTGTGCATGCTCTCCCACGGCCAGGTCAGGCCGAACTTGTCCAGCATGCCCATCCGCACGCAGGCGTTGTCCGACAAGCCTTTCCACGCGGCGAACGTCGACGGCAGATGGAGCGGCACGTTTTCCCAGTCGCACCCCAGATACACCGGGATGTCGATCTCTTTGAGCAACGGCAACAGGTTTCGCTGATCCCACCACTCATCATGTGTGGGGTGGTTGACCGCCGCGTCGAGCCACAGCTCGTCCCACGGGTGCGGGTTGTGCGGCAGTTTGATCAGTTGACGCAACATGGTGACCGCGGACTCGCCGTTCATGGTGGCGAACTTCTTGTGCAGCCGCGGCGTGTGCAGCACCCGCCGGGCCAGACCCACCGGCAGACTGCGCCACAGCTTGTCGCTGCGCTCGGAGGTCAATCCGGTCATCGCCAGGAACGGCGTGACGAAGGACGAGCTGAACAGGCCGTGGTGGCTCGCGGCCTCGTAGAGGTCCGCCGTCACCGCGACCGGGAAGATCGCCTCGAGGTGCGGCGGTCGCTCGACGGCAGCTTCGAGCTGGGACATCGCGAAGTAGCTGATGCCGATCATGCCGACGTTTCCGTCGCACCACGGCTGGGCGGCGACCCACTCGACGAGGTCGTACATGTCCCGCCGCTCCTGGGCATCGAAGAAGCCGAAGGTTCCGCCCGAGCCGCAGGTACCGCGAACGTTGGCGATCACGTGCGCGTAGCCGCGCGGCACCCAGAAGTCGGTGACGCCGGCTTCGATGAAACCCGCCGGGGCGCCGAAGTCTTGCATCTGACGCGGATAGGGCGACGCCGCCAGCAACGCGGGGAAGCGGCCCTGCGCATCGGGCCGGTGGACGTCGGCCAGCAGCGTGACGCCGTCCCGCATGGCGACCGGCACGTTGTTCTCCCTGCGGCGGCGGTGCTGCGGCTCGCTGAGGTTGTGGTATGTGCGGCCGGTGGTCTGGGGGCCATTGAGCGCGTTCGTCATAGTTTCACGCTACGTTGAAATTAGTCTCAACGCAAGAGGAAATTCAACGGCACACGTGACTGTGCGCGTGGCGCTGACCGGCGCGCTCCCGGGGCCGGGACAATATCGGGGTGCGTGCTTTGAAGCCCCTGCTGATGGCTGCCCTGATCGCGGCGTCTGCTGCCGGCCAGCTTGCGCTGCCGGCACCGCCGGGCGGCCCGGCAGCCTCCCGGCCGGTCACGGCGCTGCCCGTCCGGCCCGTCGGTACCACCGCCCCGTCCGGTCCGGGCGTGCCGCCGCTGAGTCAGGAGGCGCATGCCGCTGAGTTCGTCGACGTCCGGGTCGTGGTTCCGGACGCGCTGGTCAACCTGCGATATGCGACGACGAACAACTTCACCAAGACGCAGTTGTATCCCGCCGATGCGCGCTGCCTGGTGCACCAATCCATGGCGCCCGGGTTGACGGCGGCGGCGAGCGCGCTGCGTGCGCAGGGTCACGTGCTGGTGTTCTGGGATTGCTACCGGCCACATGACGTTCAGGTCAAGATGTTTCAGGTCGTTCCGAACCCGGCCTGGGTGGCACGGCCCGGTCCGTACGCAACCAGCCACGAAGCGGGGCGTTCGGTTGATGTCACCTACGCCGGCGGGCGGCCGCAATGCCCGGCGCAACAGCTCGTCAGCGGAATCTGCCTGGCCGACATGGGCACCGACTTCGACGACTTCACCTCGCGGGCAACTGCTTTCGCCACCCAGGACGTCAGCGTCGAAGCGCAGGCCAACCGCAAGCTGCTGCGGGACGCGATGAACTACGGGGGACTGACCGTCTATTCGGGCGAGTGGTGGCATTTCGATGGTCCCGGCGCCGGTGTGCAACGCCCGATCCTCAATGTCCCGCTCGATTGAGTGTCTCACATAGTGAGTTAAATATCTCAAAATATGATCCGCGGCGCTAGACTGGGCCGAACCGCCTACGCGAGGCACCTACCGCGAGCAGACGCGAAATCGCACCGCAAGCGGAGCTTTTGTGCGATTTCGCGTCTGCTCGCGCCAACATGTCAGGAGCCGCCATGAGCGAGCAACCTCGAGCCGTCTACACGCACGGACACCACGAGTCGGTGCTGCGCAGTCATCGCCGCCGGACCGCTGAGGACTCCGCGGCATACCTGCTGCCGCACCTCAAGCCTGGGCTGTCGCTGCTCGATATCGGTTGCGGCCCAGGCACGGTCACGATGGACCTGGCCACCCGCGTGGCACCTGACGGATCGGTGACGGCCGTCGAGCCCACCGACGGCGCGCTGAACCTCGCACGCGAGGAGGCGCAGCGGCGCAACGCAACCAACGTCTCGTTCGTCACCTCCGACGTGCATGCGCTGGACTTCCCCGATGACAGCTTCGATGTCGTCCACGCGCATCAAGTGCTGCAGCACGTGGCCGATCCGGTGCAGGCGCTGCGCGAGATGCGACGGGTCTGCCTGCCGGGCGGCGTGGTCGCGGTTCGAGATGCCGACTACGCCGGGTTCGTCTGGTTTCCCCGCATTCCGCTGCTGGACCGTTGGCTCGAGTTGTATGAGATGGCGGCGCGTGAGAACGGCGGTGAACCCGACGCGGGCCGGCGGCTGTTGTCCTGGGCCCGGCAGGCCGGCTTCGGCGACATCACACCGACCGCCGGCATGTGGTGCTACGCGACGCCGGAAACCCGGGACTGGTGGGGTGGGATGTGGGCCGATCGGATCCTGCAATCGGACCTGGCACGCCAGTTGGTGCACACCGGCCTGGCGAATAGCGATGAGCTACAGGCCATTTCGGAGGCCTGGCGAGAGTGGGCGGCGACGCCGGACGGGTGGCTGGGGATCCCGCATGGCGAGATCCTCTGCCGCGCGTAGTTTTACCGCGACAGCTTGCTGCGGGTGAAGTCCGCGGCCTGATTGGCCATCCCGTTGTCCCGGTAGGAGCTGTGCGCGGCGCGGTCGCGCCCGCCGGGCGCGCACACCGGATCACCGTCGGCGCACAGTTGCAGGGTCTTGCCGGCGTACAACGCACCGATGTTGATGGGCGGCGCGCTGCGGTCGACCAGGTGCAGGAACCCGTCGGACGGGGGCGCGAAGAGCACCACGGCGGCGACCTTGGCAGCCACGCCTGGCGGCATGGGCCCTATCCCGTCGGGCAGGGCAACGCCGTCGGGAACTGAATCGGTGGTGGTGTAGGCGGCGACGGCCGCGCCCTGGGAGTAGCCACCCAGGACGATTTTCGTGTTCGGGCAGTTGGCCGCGGTGGCCTCGACCTTGCTGCTGGCATCGGCGACGCCGTCGACCGCCCGGCCGAAGTCGAGGGAGGCCGGGTAGTTGACCGGGTCGACGCCCACGGTCTTGCCGCCCAGGCGCGCGTTCAGGGCATCGACGAACGCCTGACCCGTGGCGCCGACTCCGGGAGCTTCGAAGGTGCCGCGCGCGAACACGACGTCGACGTCGGGACAGACGGGATCGGCGGCCGCTCGTGGCGCGGTGCCCAGCGATCCGGTCAGGCCCACCACGGACATGACTACCGCGGCCAGCCACAGCGCCATCCGAGGCAACGAGGGGACGGGCAATCTGCTGCGGCTCAAGGTCGGCTCTTTTCGTCGGGCTTGTTCGTCGGGCTTGTTCGTCGGGCTTGTTCGTCGGGATTGTTCGTCGGGAGAAGGGGCGGTACCGCCGATTACGAACCTGTGGCGGGCGCAGTTTGTTCCGGCGTGGTCGGTTTGTTCCGCCGTCCGGGCCCCTCTTCTTCAGGCGCGTGCTGAGCTTAAATGACCCTGCGACCCGCCGCAGCGCGCGCAAGAAGGGGCCGTAGCGGGTGGGCACCAGGCGCGACGGTCGTGTTTACGCACTTAGTAACTGGTCTCGGGCACCCGCGGGGTAGGGCGTCCGAACCCGGCCGGTGTGGTCATGTTCACACCGGTCGCCCGCGGACCGCCTTGGCGCCGGAAAACCACACCAGCGAGCCTCGTGCAGCTCCGGTAGAGCGGGCGACGGCGGCATTTGGCCAGCTCAGACTATGGTATTGGCATTCTCTTTTTTTGCAAGTACGTTATGCACTGATGGATAACGCAGCCCAGACCCCATCGGGCATCCCGCTCGCGCCGGTGTACGGCCCGGCAGATCGGCGCGCCGACCCGCCGCCGCCGGGGGAGTACCCCTTCACCCGGGGCAACTTCGCGTCCGGCTACCGCGGCAAGTTGTGGACCTTCCGGCAGTACTCGGGGTTCGGCACGGCCGAGGAGTCCAACCGCCGCTACCGCTACCTGCTGGACCAGGGGGGTACCGGGTTGTCGGTGGCGCTCGATTTGCCCACCCAGTGCGGGTACGACTCCGACGATCCCGACTTCGGGGAGGAGGTCGGCCGGGTCGGCGTCGCGGTCGACACACTGGCCGATTTCGAGATCCTGTTCGACGGCATCCCGCTGGACAAACTCAGCACCAGCATGACCATCAACGGCACGGCGGCCATCCTGCTGGCCTTCTATGTCGCCGCGGCAGAGCGGAAAGGGATACCACGGGCCAAGCTCACCGGGACCATTCAGAACGACATCCTCAAGGAGTACGCCTCGCGCGGGACCTGGATCTGGCCGCCCGAGCCGTCGCTGCGTCTGATCGCCGACACCATTGAGTTCTGCGCGGCGGAGGTGCCGAGGTTCAACGCGATCTCGGTGGCGGGGGCGCACTTTCGGGACGCCGGCGCGACGGCGGTGCAGGAGATGGCGTTCACCCTGGCCGACGGTGTCACCTACTGCGACACGGTGGTGGAACGCGGGCGCATGAGCATCGACGAATTCGCGCCCCAGATCTCGTTTTTCTTCTACACGCACGGCGACTTTTTCGAAGAGGTCGCCAAATACCGTGCGGGACGGCGACGTTGGGCCACGATTGTGCGGGAGCGTTACGGTTCCAGCAAGGACAAGGCGTCGATGTTCCGCTTCGGCTGCGTCTGCGGCGGAGCATCGCTGTATGGGCCGCAGGCACAGAACAACGTGGTGCGTGTCGCCTACGAGGCGATGGCGGCGGTTCTCGGCGGGGTCCAGTCGATGTTCACCGCCGCCTGGGATGAGCCTTTCGCGCTGCCGTCGGAGGAGTCGACCACCCTGGCGCTGCGCACCCAGCAGATCCTCGCCTATGAAACCGGCGTCGCCCAGGTCGCCGACCCGCTGGGTGGCTCCTACTTCGTCGAGGCGCTCACCGACGCCACCGAGGCCCGCATCATCGAGATCATGGCCGACCTTGAGCAGCACGGCGGCATGGTCAGCGCGATCGAAGACGGTTACCTGCAGGGCCTGATCGCCGACGAGGCCTACAAGATCCACCAGGACATCGAGTCGGGCGCGCGTCCGGTGGTCGGGGTCAACCGGTTCGTGTCGCAAGAGCCCGAGCCCGACGTCGTCACCTACGAACTCGATGCCGAAGGGCGCGATCTCCAGTTGAAGCGGCTCTCCAAGGTGAAGGCCGAAAGAGACAGTGCGGCGGTCGAATCCGCTCTTGCCGCGCTGTCCCGCGGTGCCGAGGGAACCGACAACCTGATGCACAAACTGATCGACTGCGCCAACGCATACTGCACGGTGGGCGAGATGGTCTCCGCCCTGAAGGCGGTCTGGGGCGAATTTCAGCAGCCGGTGGTGTTCTAGATGGCGGCACGGATTCTGGTTGCCAAGCCCGGTCTGGACGGACACGACCGCGGCGCCAAGATCGTCGCCCGCACCTTGCGCGACGCGGGTTTCGAGGTCATCTACACCGGTATCCGCCAGCGCATCGAAGACATCGCCTCCATTGCCGTGCAGGAAGACGTCGCCGTGGTGGGCTTGAGCATCCTGTCCGGCGCGCACCTGACCCTCACCGCACGCACCATCGAGGCCCTGCGCGCGGCCGATGCCGCGGACATCGCCGTGGTGGTCGGCGGCACCATCCCGCACGCTGACGTGCCCAAGCTGCTGTCCGCCGGCGCGGCCGCGGTATTTCCCACCGGAACGGCGCTGGACGTTCTGGTGCGCGAGATCCGCGCGCTCACCGGGACAGCCGAACCTGCACGGGAGGAATCGTGCGCGTCGGAGTGATGATCGGTGCCGAGCGCGGCGACATGGCCCGCAAGGTGGCCAAGCTGATCGCCGATATCGAATGGGCCGAATCCGCGGGGCTGGATACCGCGTGGATGCCGCAGGTGCCCGACGACTTCGACTGCCTCACCATGGTGTCGCTGATGGCCGCGCACAGTTCGCGTATCGAGTTGGGCACCGCAGTCGTGCCTTTACAGGCCCAGCATCCCATTGCCCTTGCCCGCCAGTCGCTCTCGACGCACGCGGTGGCGGGCGGCCGGCTGGCGCTGGGCGTCGGCCCGTCGCACCACTGGATCATCCGCGACATGCTCGGCCTACCGTACGAGAAGCCGGCGGCGTACACCCGCGACTACCTGCAGGTGCTCAACGCCGCGATCGCCGGGCCGGGACCCGTTGACGTCGAGAATGATTCGTTCGTGGTGCACAATCCGACAGTTCTCGCGGCTGATCCCCCGATGCCGGTGCTGGTCGCCGCGCTGGGGCCGGTGATGCTGCAGATCGCGGGCGAGCTGGCCGATGGCACCGTGCTGTGGATGGCCGACGAGCGTGCGATCGGCGATCACATCGCACCGAAGATCACCAAAGCCGCCGCCGATGCCGGTCGTCCGGCACCGCGGATCGTTGCGGGAATACCGGTGTGTCTTTGTGCGCCTTCGGAAATCGACGCGGCCAAGGAACGGGCCAACCGCATCCTGGGCGAGGCGGAGGTGTCGCCCAACTACCAGCGCCTGCTGGAACGCGGCGACGCCCGGGATGTCGGTGATCTGTGTGCGGCCGGCGACCCGGAACAGATTCTGGCCCGGATGCGTCGTTTCGCCGATGCCGGCGTGACGGACCTGTCGGTGCGGCTCCTGCCGATCGGCGACAACCGCGACGAACTCGTCGCGTCCAAACGCCGGACGCGGGAGATGATCGCAGAGTTGGCTGCGGAGCTCCGGTGAGCTCACCGACGCCGGCTCGCGAGACCACGGGACCGCTGGCGGGGATCCGGATTCTGGAAGTCGGCACCATGCTGGCCGGGCCGTATGCCGCCATGCTGCTCGCGGATCTGGGTGCCGAGGTCACCAAGATCGAGCCGGCCGGCGGCGAAATCTCCCGTGGGGTCTCCGACAGCTACTTCGCCAGCCTCAATCGCAACAAATCCAGCATCTGCCTCGACCTGAATTCGCCTGCAGGGCAACAGCGATTGGGTGAGCTCGCGGCGAATGCTCATGCGCTGCTGGTGAATCTGAAACCGTCGGCGATCCGCCGGTTGGGACTCACCTATGACGCCCTGAGCCAATACAACGACAAGATCGTGTGCGTCGCCATCACCGGCTTCGGGCTGGACGGCGGTGACGATCCGGCGTTCGACTATGTGGTGCAGGCCGGCGTCGGCATCGCCGCGCTGACCGGCGATCCGGACGGCCCGCCGACCCTGCCGGGCTATTCGTCGGCAGACAACTCGACCGGAATGTCTGCGGCGCTAGGGCTTTTGGCCAAGATCGTCTCCGGCAGCGGCGGGCAGGTGGACGTGTCGTTGCGCGATGTGATGTTCTCGCAATTGAACTATCACGCGGCGGCCTACCTCAACGACGGCGTCGAACCGCAGCGTCGTCCCTACGGTGCCCACTCCTATTACGTTCCGGCACAGCTATTTCCGACCGCCGACGGGTTTCTGGCGTTGTTCATCACCCACGACGGATTCTGGAAGTCGTTCGCGAAAGAGGCCGGCATCGACGGTTTCGAGACGATGACGCAACGGGTCGCTCGGCGCGAGGAGGTGCTGGCCGCGGTCACATCCGCGCTGGCGACCGACACCGCGGCAAGCTGGGAAGGACGACTGCGCCCGCTCGGCGTGCCCGCGGCGGCGGTGCGATCGCTGCCCGAGGCACTCGAAGCGACCCCGGAAGTGGTGGTGCAGGCCGGCGACATGCGACTGGTCGGCAGTCCGATCCGGGTCTGGGGCTACCAACCCGACTATCGTCCGCCGCCCACGCTGGAAGGCTGAGGCCGGCTTCCGCGGGCATGCGGAAATACCTGGCCGGCGATTGCGGTTCCTCTCGGTACACAGAGGGAGGCCGGGCAATGGCTGACAATCCTCGAGCCGCCGCGGTCGGGTTCCATCCCGGCGAGCTTGCCGTCCAGCGTCAGGCGGGCGTGCAGGCGGCCGCGGCCCGGCTCGCCCCGATGGTCGCGGGCGGCAAGTTGGGCGCCGGCGCCGGCGCATTTCTCGCCACCGCGACGTTCGCCGCCTTGACTGCCCGTGACGCGGCCGGCCGTCTCTGGGTATCGCCGCTGTCCGGTCCCGCTGGCTTCCTGCGGGTCGCGTCGCCAAGCAGGCTGCGGATCGAGACGACGGCACGCGCGGCGGACCCATTGCGCGAGTTGCCGGTTGACCAGCCGATCGGACTGGTCGTGATGGACTTCGCGCACCGCCGACGACTGCGGATCAACGGCATCCTGACCGGCGCCGGGTCCGAGGGGCTCGCGGTCGACGTGGAGCAGGCGTATGGCAACTGTCCGCAGTACATCACCCCGCGACACCTGCGCAACGGTACCGATCACAATCCAAACGTGTTCCGCGGCAACGAACTGCGCCCGCAAGACATCGATCTCGTGCAGGCCGCGGACACCTTCTTCCTCGGTACCACCCACCCCGACTCCGGCAATGACGCGTCCCACCGCGGTGGCCCCGCCGGTTTCGTCCGCGTCGCGTCCGACGGGCTGTGGTGGCCGGACTTCCCGGGCAACAACATGTTCAACAGCTTCGGGAATCTGATCGTCGACCCAACCGCCGCCTTGTTGTTCGTCGACTTCCGCAGCGGAGCGACGCTTCAACTCACCGGCACCGCCTCGGTGCATTGGGACACCGAACCCGGCGCGCGCCGGGTGATGTTCGCCCCGCACGAGGTGATTGCGATCGACGCCCCGGTTTAACCTCCCGAGGGGTACTCCGTTGTCACTTCGAGCAGCCGCGGAATCGGCGGCGGATCGAGTTGCAGTGCACTGGACATGGTGAGCTTGGCCCCGCTCATGCCCTGCAGGACGGCCTGCAGATCGTCGCCTTCGATCTCGTAGAGCGCGACGTAGGGCCCTTCGCCGTTGACCGGTCGCAGCCGGCGTGCCGAGGTGATTCCGTCGATGGCCACGAGTTCCGGCAGGTGGACCTCGTCGTACCAGGTGTTGTACTCCTGTTCGCGGTCCGGCGAACTCGGGTAGGTCTCGACGTAGATGATGCCTTTCGCCATGGTCGCTGGCCTTTCGTGACTACTCGTAGTGAACGGTGATCGGCGTCGTGTCCGGAATGCCCTGGCACGTCAGAATGTAACCGTCGGCCACCTCGTCGTCGTCCAGCGCATCGTTGACACGCATGGTGGCGCTGCCCTCACTCAGCCGGGCCATGCAGGTGCCGCAGTTACCCGCTTCGCAGTTGAACGGCGGATCCAGGCCCGCCCGCCGCGCGGTCTCCAGCAACGTCTCGCCGGGCACCAGCGGCACCGACACTTTCCTGCGGTCGAGGTGAATCGTCACCACGGCGGCCTCGGTCATACGCACCTTCCACGCACTTGTATTCTTCACTATAGAGAATACTATTCTCACTAGACGATAGGACCTTCTCAAGACCGCCGGAAGGATCGAGACGTGACCGAACCGGCCGCGCTCGTGTTCGAGGATCGGCACTTTTGCCAGCCCGAACTCGATGTGCTGACGGATAGTCTGGCTGCGACCCTACGCACGAGAGGCGTCAAGGCCGGGCAGCGGGTCGCGCTCATGGCGTCCAACCGGCCGGAGTTCATCGTCGCCGTACAGGCGATTTGGCGCGTCGGCGCGGCGGCCGTTCTGATCAGCCCGGCCTGGAAAAGCGCCGAGGTCGAGCACGCATTGGCCCTGACAAATCCGGCCGACGCGATCGGCGACCATCCGGTGCTGGCCGCACTGATGCCCATGCTGCACCTGGATGAACCGCTCGCCGTGGCCGAATCCGGGATGACGCCGGCGGGGCCGGCCGGCGACGCAGTGCTGGTGTTCAGTTCCGGCACCACCGGACTGCCGAAGGCCGTGCGGCACACCCACGCCTCGCTGAACGCGGCGGTGCGACACTGGCGCGCCGCGCTGGCATTGACCGAGCGGGACCGCCTGCAGGTCACCACCCCGCCGTCGCACATCCTGGGCCTGCTCAACATCCTCACCGCGCTGCGCACCGGCGCTCGGGTCGGGCTGCACCCGCGCTTCGATATCGACCGGATGCTGCGGCACATCGAAAGCGACCGCATCACAGTCGAAATGGCCGTCGCGCCGATCGCATTGGCAATGGCCTCGCACCCAGACCTGGAGTCCTACGACCTCTCGTCGCTGCGGTACATCATGTGGGGCGCCACTCCGGTGACCGTCAGCATCGCCGAGACGGTGACCCGGCGCACCGGCATCGGTTGGGTGCCGGCCTACGGCACCACCGAACTGCCGGTGATCGCGTGCAACCCGGTGACCGGGGCTCGCCTGGATTCGGTGGGCCGCGCGGTGCCCGGCGTCGAGCTGCGGGTGGTCTCGCTGGACTCCGGCGAACCGGCCGGTCCGGGCGAGGTCGGCGAGATTCAGGCACAGTCGGATTCGCTGATGGCGGGCTACCTGCCAGCTGCGGCCACCGCCGAGGTGTCTGACGACGGCTGGTACCGCACCGGGGACGTCGGGTGGTTGGACGCCGACGGCTGGCTGCGGATCACCGATCGCCTCAAGGAGATGATCAAGGTGCGGGGTTTCCAGGTCGCGCCCGCGGAAATCGAAACCGTGCTACACGGTCACCCGGCGGTGAAGGACTGTGCGGTCTTCGGCGTTCCGGACGGCGCGAATGGTGAGGCCATCGTCGCTGCCGTCGCGACCCACATTCCGCTCGACGCCGATGAACTCACCGCCCGGGTGGATGCGAAACTCGCGTCCTACAAGCGCCTGAGCCGGGTGGTGTTCGTAACCGAGATTCCCCGCCTGCCCTCCGGCAAGGTGCTGCGCAGAGTGCTCAAGGAGAGCTATGGATGTTCGTCTGACCGCTGAACAACAGCAATTGCGCGACGCCGCTGCCAAGATGGCCGACGACCTCGGTCCGGCCGCGGTACAGGAGCTGGCCGATCAGAACCGGATCACGCGTCTGGACAAGCAGATTGACCAGACGGGCTGGCGCTCGCTGCGCTCGGACGGGGCCTCAGGGGTTGAAGTCGCGCTGGTGGCAGAGGAATTCGGGCGCCGGCTGGTCGACGCGCCCTTTCTCGGTCCGGTCCTGGCGGACGACCTGGCCCGCCATCTCCCGGTCCGGGAGGGCGCCGATGCCGGTGCCGCGACGATCGCGGTCGACGGCCTGGCGTTCGACACCCGCGGTTATCGCCGGGCGTTGCAACTCTCGGGCTCCACGGTGCTCGTCGTCGAGTTCGAGAGTGCCGGAGCCGACGCGGACCTGACCCGCGCATGTGCGGAACTCAACGGCGCTGCAACGGAATTGGGTGAGGTGCCGGACGGCGTAGCCGATCGGTGGCTTGCCCTTGCGTTGGTCGGCACCGCCGCAGACCTGGTGGGTGCGGCGCGTGGCGCGCACGCGCTGGCCTGCGACTACGCGAAAATCCGTGAGCAGTACGGCAAATCGATCGGGTCCTACCAGGCCATCGCCCATCTGCTGGCCGAAAGCCTGGCACTGATCGAGGGCTCGGTGAGCGTGCTGCGCCATGCCGCCTGGGCGGTGGACGAACTCGAGCCCGCCGCCGCGATCCAGGCCGCGCGGGTGGCCAAGGTCTACTGTGCCCGCGCCGCCCGGACGGTGTGCGAAACGTCGATTCAGGTGCACGGCGGGATCGGCAATACCTGGGAGTGCCTGGCGCACGTGTACCTGCGCCGTGCGCTGACATCGACCGAGCTGTGGCCGGTCACCCTGAAGGAGGTCGGTCGTGGACTTTCGTGACTCGCCGCAGGAAGCCGAGTTCCGGCAGCGGCTCCGCACCTGGCTTTCGCTGCACGCCAAGGAGTTCGGCGGCTCGGGTGACGAGTACTGGGCCCGTCAGGCGGATTGGCATCGCGCCCTCTACGAAGAAGGCTTCTTCGGGCTGTCCTGGCCGAGCGACTACGGCGGCTTCGAACTGCCCCCGGTGTACGACGTCATCGTCGACGAAGAGATCGCCCGCGCGGGCGCCCCACCGCGCCCCAGCGTCGGGTACCTGGTGATGGGGATCGGCCACCATGGCAGTGACGCGCTGCGGCAGCGTTTCCTGCCCGGCATCATCAATGGCTCCGAGCGTTGGTGTCAGGGATTCAGCGAACCGGGCGCGGGATCGGACCTGGCGTCGCTGACCACCACTGCGACCCGCGACGGCGACGACTACGTCATCCACGGACACAAGATCTGGACGAGTTACTCCGACGTCGCCGACTGGTGCCTGCTGCTGGCCCGCACCGACCCCGATGCCAAGCGGCACCGCGGCCTGTCGGCCTTCGTGCTTTCGATGAAACAGCCTGGCGTGCAGCAGCGCCCGCTGCAGATGATCAACGGCGTCACCAATGAATTCGGTCAGGTGTTCTTCGACGGCGCCACCGTCCCGGCAGACCGCATGGTCGGTGCCCCCGGTGACGGGTGGGCAGTTGCCATGACGGTCGTCGGGCATGAACGGGAACCCTCCACCCTGGGTTACGCGGCCCGCTACAACAAGCTGGTCGCCGAAATGGTGGCGCGCAGCGACGGTCACGAGGACGACTCCGTGCCGGAGGAGGTGGCGTGGGCTGCGGTGCAGGCCGAGATGTTGACGCATCACGTGCGGCGCCGGTTGTCCGAGCAACTCGACGGCGTGTCCCACGGGCCCGAAGGCTCGCTGGACAAGCTGCTGATGACCTGGGTGGAACAGTCCGTCGGGCACGCCGCGCTGGCCGTCGGCGGCACCCGTGACCCGAGCCTGTTCAGCGCCTACCTGTACAGCCGTGCGCAGAGCGTGATGGGCGGCACCTCACAGATTCAGAAGAACATCATCGCCTCACGAATCCTGGGATTGGGAGTCTGACATGTACGACATGCCAAGCGAAATCGACGTCCGGGCCGAGGGGGCGTTGCGGATCATCACGCTGAACCGCCCGGACGATCTCAACGCCGTCAACGACAGTCTGCACGTCGGGCTGGCGCGGTTGTGGCAGCGGTTGACCGACGACGCGTCGGCGCGCGCCGCCGTGATCACCGGCAGCGGCAAAGCCTTCTCGGCGGGTGGGGATTTCGCGTACCTGGCCGAACTGGCCGAAGATGCCGCATTGCGCGCCAAGACGATTCGCGACGGACGCGAGATCGTACTGGGGATGGCGCGGTGCCGGATCCCGGTGATAGCGGCCGTCAACGGCCCGGCCGTCGGATTGGGCTGCAGTTTGGTGGCGCTGAGCGACATCGTCTTCATCGCCCCGGACGCCTTCCTGGCCGACCCGCACGTGCAGGTGGGGTTGGTGGCCGCCGACGGCGGACCGCTGACCTGGCCGCTGCACATCAGCTTGTTGCTGGCGAAGGAATATGCGTTGACCGGCACCAGGATTCGCGCTCAGCGGGCGGTCGAGCTCGGCCTGGCCAACCACGTGGCCGACGACCCGTTCGCCGCGGCGGTGGAGTGTGCCAAAAAGATCATGGAGCTGCCGCAGCAGGCGGTGGAGAGCACCAAACGGGTGCTCAACATCCACCTGGAACGCGCCGTGCTGGCCAGCCTCGATTACGCGTTGTCGGCCGAACATCAATCGTTCGTGACAGAGGATTTCCGGGCGATCGTCAGCAAGCTCAACGCCGGCAAGAATTGATCAACACCCAACGTGGGTACGCCTGCTCGGCAGGCGCCCCACGCTGGGTGCCGGGTCTTACTTGGAGGTCTTTGCCTTCTGGCGAGCCTCAGCAGCGCTGGCGGCTCCGCGAGCGGCCTCAGCCTGCGCTTCCTTCTTCGCGACGTTGCGCTGTGCCTCCGCCTTGTCCTGCTGGGCGCGGCCTTCGTTGCGCAGACCATCGTTGCTGATGATGATCCCGATGATTTCCTTGGCCTTGCCGATGACGTCTTCGATGACGCCCTTGATGCCTGCCACAGGTCCACTGTCGGCCATGGTGGTGCTCCTTCCGTTCGCAAACTGTCCTTTTTCCGTACCCCGCCGAACCCTCCGCGCAATCAAACTATGGCGACCGTCACTCGGTGGGCCGTAACCGCGATGGATGGCCGATCGAACCCGCGGTACCCGGCATCCAGCGCGACACGTGGCACGGACAAGTGCCCGGTTGACCCGGCTGTCAGCCCAGCGAGACCAGGTCTTCTACCGAGTCGCGGGGCAGCGGGTCGGTGGTGACCGCCGTGATCACCGATTCGGTCAATTCGATTGAGCCACCGTGGTTATCCAGGAAAGCGGTGTCGGCGGCGTCGCGTCCGGTGGCGATGCGCAGCATCGTTTGGCGCGGCGCCAGGCACGTCGCGTCCACCACCTGCCACTGGCCGTCGATCAGGGCTTCTGCCACGGCGTGAAAGTCCATCGGGTCACAGCCGGGCGCATACACCGCGACAAGCCGTGCGGGCACATTCACCGCGCGCAGCAACGCCACCACCAGATGCGCGTAATCGCGACACACACCCGCGCCGGCGAGCAGGGTGTCCGTCGCGCCGTCGATCGGATCACTCGATCCCGGAACGTATTTCAGCCTGGTTCCCACCCATGACGACACCTTCTCCAGCAGCGTCACGGAGTTGGGGTACTGGCCGAATTCGGTCGCCGCGAAGCCGAAGAACTTGTCGGCCTCGGCGTAGCGACTGGGCCGCAGATAGGTGGAGACGTCGAGGTCCCTGACTGCGATCGGATCGGCCCGCCCGACGACAGTCGCCTCGTAATTGACCCGCAGATCACCCGTCCCGACATCGGCGGTGTGGATGCGAGTCCCATGTTCGCCCGGAATCTCACGCACCGAGATCGGTTTGCCGTCCAGGTTCACCGTCAGCGACTCGTTGATCTGCAAACCGGGCAGCGACGCGACCGCGATCTGGAATTCCAGGTTCGTCGGCTCGTTGACCGTGACCCGCAGGCTGGCCCCGACCTCGCGCTTCAGCAACGCGTCCCCCCTAGGATTTCGATCGCGATGTCGATCGCGCCGCAACTTCATTGACGAAAGCCAACCACAGCCCGTCTATACCCGCATTCGCTGGCGATCAAGCCCGGTCGTGCTGTCCCAAGAAGTTCCGCATCACCGCGTCGAAGCGGCCCGGTTCCTCGATGAAGGGCAGGTGGGCGGTGTGCTCGAAGAACTCGAAACGCGAGCTCCCGATGCGCTCGTGCATTTCCCGCATGTGTTCCGGTGAGCATTCGTCGAAGCGGCCGGCGAGCAGCAGGGTGGGCAAGGTGATCTCACCGAGCCGGTCGACCACATCCCAGTCCCGGATGGTGCCGACGATGTGAAAGTCGCTGGGACCGAACATCGTTTCGAAGATTTCGGCGCCCATGTTCTGGAAGGCCAGATAGAGATCTCGGGGCCAGGGCAGCGAGCGGCAGAGATAGGTTTCGTTCCAGGTGGTGATCGCGGCCTGGTACTCCGCGGAACTGGTGGTGCCGGCGGCTTCATGGCGGTCGATCGCATCCTGGGTGGCCGCGTCCAATTCCGACTTCAGCCGGACCACGTTCTCGGCGAACACGGGGATGGACGCCGCGCTGTTGGAGATGGTGAGACTGATGGCGCCCGAGTGCACGTCGAGCACGTACTGCTGCGCCAGCATGCCGCCCCACGAGTTGCCGAAGATATGGAAAGCATTGAGCCCCAATGCCGTAACCACGGCGTCCATCTCGGCCACGGAGCGTTGCATGGTCCACAGATCGGGGTCGGACGGGTGTTCGGAATTACCGCAGCCGAGCTGATCCCAGAAGATCACTTCTCGTTCGTCGGCCAAACGTTCCAGTGAGCTGAGGTAGTAGTGCGGCAAGCCGGGGCCGCCGTGCACCACCAGGAGGGGCAGACCGTCACCGGAGCCCACCCGTTTGAACCACACGCGGCCGCCGGGAACATCGATCGTCCCCTCCCGCTGAGTCGCGCTGTCGGTCATCGCCGGTTGTGCCTCACTATCGCCTGATGGAACCCGGGGCGCCTGGTCGAACCCGGGGCGCCTGGTCGAACCCGGGGCGCCTAGCCAAGCTCGGGGCCTGTTGCGGCAGTGTAAGCGAGCGTTCGGCGCATCCCTGTCTCGCGACCCTGGCGCCCACGCGGATAGCGGCCCGATTTGACGTGATCTCGCCGCCGAAGCGTGGGCCAAAAGACCCTCGTCGGCCCGCCTGCCGAAACCTAGGCTCGATTCGGATAGCAGTCGCCAGACAGTGGCCGGGCAATGGGAGTGCAGCGTATGAGCAGCGATGTAGGCGCGGACGTATGAGGACCGGCACCAAGACGCTGTTTGCTGTATTCGTGGCATTGGCCACACTCGTCGGGTTGCCATCGTCGGTGGTGCCGTTGGCAAAAGCGGTGACCGCCTGCGAAGACGCCGGCTACGACCCCGCATTCTGCGATCAGAAATTCCTCGAGGCTCTGGACCGCTATGGGATCCCCTACTCGGACCCTGCGGCCGCGATCAGAGTCGGTCACGGCGTAGCTGACTACCTGGCGCGGCATCCGACATCGAAGGGGATCACAACCAAGGCCAACGGGCTGATCAGAGACAACGCGAGTGTGAACTTCACCGTGCAGCAGGCGGTCAACTTCATTCACATCGCGGTCCACTACTACGGACCACCTGGCTTGGAGCAGACGCTCGATTCGCTCTAGCTGCAGCGACCGTCGCCGGCCAATTCCCAAAACAGCGTATTATCCTGTCAACCTCTCAAGGAGCATCAATGATCACAAAATTACTGTTCAGCGCGGCTGTCGTGCTCGCGGCCGGTGTCGGGGCGGCGGCGCCCGCGATGGCCGACCCGTCCGCCGACCCTTCCGACGCTGTTGGTTCAATGGCCATGAACTGTGTCGATATGACTAATTGCGTGCCGGGTGGACTGGGCGTCGCACCGACGGTGAGCCTCAATGACGTTGTGGTGGCATTCAAGGGCAGTGGGTCTGGCCTGAACGGTTTCTGAGCCGCAGGCAGCAGTGTTCTGGAATTTGCTGCGGTGCCATTACGCCTAAAGCAGATTTAGCGTTGTTCCCTACTCAGGGAGAAATGCCTTACGAATCGCATAAGCCCACTTTGCGACTGATGAGGTTGGAAACAGCAACGGCACAAAATCGTTCGGGAACGCTCCGTCGCGTCCAGCGTTGCAACTCCTACTCTCTTGATGAGAGAATGATGTTCTCATCGACTTGTGCTCCGGAGGAGACCTGTGCCTGAAGCCGTGATTGCGACGGCCCTCGCGCCGTAACGCCATCATGGACGTCCCTGATCTGATCACCAAGGCGCGCAACGGTTCTCCGCGTGCTGCCGGCCGGCTGCTCAGCCTGGTGGAGGGTGAACGCCGGGACGAGGTGCTGACCGCAATCGGCCCGGCCGAACCGGTCCGCGTGATCGGCATCACCGGCCCCCCGGGCGCCGGCAAGTCGACGACGATCGGTGCCCTCGTCGGCGCCTACCGCGAACACGATCAGCGGGTCGCCGTCCTGGCCGTGGATCCGTCGTCGCCGTTCAGCGGCGGCGCGCTGCTGGGCGACCGCATCCGAATGACCGCCCACATCAACGACTCCGACGTGCTCATCCGCTCGGTGGCAAGCCGGGGCCATCTCGGCGGCCTCGCCGCCGCCGTCCCCGGCGCGATAAGGCTACTGGGGGCCATCGGTTACGACATCGTCCTGCTGGAGACCGTCGGAGTGGGCCAGTCCGAGATCGAGATCGCCGCCGTCGCCGACCCCACCGTCGTCATCCTGAATCCCGGAGCGGGTGACGCGGTGCAGGCCGCCAAGGCGGGTCTGCTGGAAGTCGCCGACATCGTGGCCGTCAACAAAGCCGACCGCGACGGCGCCGAGCAGACCGTCCGCGATCTGCGGGCCGAGACCAGCGCACCGATCGTCAGCCTGATCGCGGCCCGCGGCGACGGACTCGACGATCTGGTGGCCGCCATCGACGCCCACCACCGCTCCGACAACCGGGCCCGGCGGCTGGCTCGCGCCCGGGCGCAGATCCTTTCGCTGGCGCAGACGCTGCTGCGGACCCGGACGGATCTGGATCTGCTCGCCGAGGCGGTGGTCGACGGACGCGACGATCCCTACACGGCTGCCGAGCGACTGCTGTCGCCCCGCCCGGACTGACCAGGGACAGCCAATCCGACGATCAGAGGACGGCGCGATTCAACCCCGGCAGTGACCGCTCAGCCGACAGGCGCGTGTCCCCCGATCGGCCGACCAACGTCCGCCACCGTTGCGCCCGATCGGTGGAGTTATCCAACCGTGATCGTCCCTAACGTTCGGAGGGTGACCACAGCGGCGCCACACGCAGCCAACGTTCAGACTCTCGACGAGCCCGTCGCGTACCGCCGAGCAGTGTGTGCCACCGGCGGCCTGCCCCCAACCGGAAAGTCCCGCGCCACAAGGGCACTGCGCAGCACCCGGTTGTTGCGGCACCGGACCACGGTGGGCGGCGACGACGCGCGGGCCGGTTATCCAGCGGCCATCTGGTTGCTGCTGGGCGGCAACTTCGTGGTGCGCGGCGCGGGCTTCGCCTATCCGTTCCTGGCCTACCACGTGGCCGGGCGCCATCATGCCGCGGACGCGGTGGGCGCGGTCCTGGCCGCGTTCGGGGTGGGCTGGGCGGTCGGCCAATTGCTGTGCGGATGGCTGGCGGACCGGATCGGGGCCCGACTGACGTTGGTGTCCACCATGCTGGTGGCCACCGCGGTGCTGGTGCTGATGGCGCAGGCGTGCAGCGTGCCTGCCCTCTTCTTCGGCGCGGTCATCACCGGCATCGTGTACGACGCGCCGCGGCCGGTGCTGGGTGCCGCGATCACCGACCTGGTTCCGGACCCGGAACGCCGGGCCAGACTCGACGCCTTTCGCTTCGGCTGGGTCGTGAGCATCGGGCGGGCCATCACCGGCGGGATCGGCGGGATGCTGGTCGGCGCGGTCGGTGTGCCGGTGCTGTTCTGGATCAATGCCGCGGGCTGCCTGACGTTCGCCGTTGTCGCGGGCTGCTGCATCCCCGGACACCGGCGCCGACCGGCGGCGGCCGGACCGAAGGCCCGAAACATCAGCTACCGCAGCGCATTCGCTGACCGCCGCCTCACGCTGCTGTTCGCCTCGAGCCTGGCCACGCTGATCGCGGTCCGCGGTCTGTACGCCGCCATCCCCATGCTGATGGCCGACCGCGGACTGGGCGCCGGCCAGTTCGGCTGGGCTCAACTGGCGAACGCGCTGGCGGGGCTCGCCCTGACCCCGGTGATCACCCCGTGGGTCGGCCGGAAGGTGGCGGCCCGGTTCCACCCCCGGCTCGACATCCTGGCCTTCGCCGGCCACTGGACGACGGTGAGCATGGGATGGGCCGCGCTGGCGCACACCACCCTCGACTTCAGCCTGGCCACCGCCTTGTCGACGCCGGGCGAGGTGGCCTGGTTCGTCATCGCGGCCGGCGTCGTGCACCGCATCGCACCGGTGGCCACCGGCGGCCGCTACCACGGGATCTGGTCGATGTCGGTGGCGGTGGCCTCGGTGATCGCCCCGATCCTGGCCTCCTACAGCCTGATTCACGGTGGTCACCAACTGGTCGCGATTGTCACGGTGTCGGCCGGAGTGCTCGGCGCCGCGCTGTGCCTGCCGCTGGCCCGGACTTTGCGCAAATCGGCCCCCAGGCCCGCCCGGCACGTCGCCTAAATCGTTGAGCAGCAATTAGAATCGGAGCGCGGATATTCGGCCGGCGCGTTCGGTTTCCAGCGTGAACGCACGCTGAGTAAGGTGTTTCGGTGGCATTGGCCAGCGACGTGGAATTCGAGCGGGTGCGCAGAAATCACCAACTGCGCTCCTACCGGGTCGTCGCCGTCCTGCGGATCGGCGTGCTGGCCTTCGTGATCGGCGCCATGGTGGTGGCCGCGCCCCGGTACGAATGGGGTAGCCAGATCGCCCTGGTGAGCCTGTACGGATTTGCCACGGTGTCTGCCCTGGTGCTGGCGTTCACGCGGTTCGACCGGCTCGGTATCGCCCGGTTCGGCGTCGGTCGAATGGAACCCTTCGCATTCACAGCCATCGACGTCATCGTGTTGACGGCCCTGCAGCTGATATCCAGTGACGGGATCTACCCGCTGCTGATCATGATCCTGCTGCCGGTGCTGGTAGGTGTGGACATGTCGACCCGGCGGGCGGCGGTGATCCTGTCCTTCACCGTGGTCGGGTTCGCGCTCGCCGGGATTCAGGACCACCTGCAGAAGCGGGCCATCGGGTGGCCCGACACCGCGTTCCTTTTCGGGCTCTACGCGTTCATGTGTGTGGCCGCTTTGGTGGCGGTGCGCATCGAGGAGCGGCATGCCCGCTCGATCGCCGGCCTGAGCGCGTTGCGCGAAGAGTTGTTGGCGCAGACCATGACCGCCTCGGAAGTGCTGCAGCGCCGGATTTCGGAGTCGATCCACGACGGGCCGCTGCAGGACGTACTGGTGGCCCGTCAGGAGCTCATCGAACTGCAACTCGAGGACCCCGACGACGACCGGGTCACGCGGGCGCTGACCGGATTGCAGAGCGCGTCGGACCGCTTGCGGCAGGCCACATTCGAGCTACACCCGGCCGTCCTCGAGCAGGTGGGGCTGGGCGCGGCGGTCGAGCAACTGGCCGGGTTCACCGCCAAGCGCTCGGGTATCGAGGTGACCACCGACATCGATTACCCGATCCGCAACGCCGTCGACCCGATCGTCTTCGGGGTGGCGCGGGAATTGCTGTCGAACGTGGTGCGGCACGCCCGGGCTACCAACGCCTGGGTGACGCTCGGTATCACCGACGACATGTGCGTGTTGAACGTGGCCGACGACGGGGTGGGGGTCAACAGCGACACCATGGCGCGCCGGCTGGGCGAGGGCCACATCGGTCTGGCGTCGCACCGGGCCCGCGTCGAAGCGGCCGGCGGCGCCTTCGTCTTCCTTGAAGCGGCCAACGGCACCCGCGTGTGCGTACAGGTGCCGCTGAAGAACTGACTGCGCCGCGCGCAGCGGGGTTCAGTCGAGCAGCTTCTGGCGCATTGCCTCGGCGACCGCGGCGGCGCGGTCGCTGACGCCGAGCTTCTCGTACAGGCGCTGCACATGCGTTTTGACCGTCGAGGGCGCCACATACAGTTCGGCCGCGATGGCGGGGATGCTCTGGCCGCGTGCGATGCGAATGAGCACCTCGCGTTCGCGCGCGCTGAGCACCGGAGCACTGGGGGCGGCCCGCTGACGGATCTCGCCGGCGAGTCCGCCAACCAGCGACGGAGCCACCACATCTCGGCCCTGTGCGCAATCGAGCACGGCCTTGACGATTTCGGTGCGTGTCGAGTCCTTGAGGAGAAAACCGGCCGCGCCCTGCTGCAGGGCCTGGTAGACGATCGCCGCCTCATCGTGCGCCGAGATCAACAACACCCGGGTCGGCAAGTCGAAGCTGCGCACGGCGGCCGCCACTTGCGCGCCGTCCATCCCCGGCATGCGGTAGTCGAGCAGGGCGACATCGGGCTTGTGCGTCTTGATCAATTCCAGCGCGGAGGAGCCGTCGTCGGCCTCGCCGACCACGTTCACCGAGCCACTCAGGGAGAGCGCGCGAACCACACCCTCGCGGAATAACGGGTGATCGTCACCGACTACTACCCGGACCTTTTCAGGGGTCGCAGCGCCGACCATGGCGAAAGTGTAGCGGCTGCCCGCAAAGATCCGACTGCTTTTGCCGACCTCGCGGCGTGGCAGCTTTTCGGGTTCCGATGAGTACGGTGTTCCTGTGGCGACCAGTGACGTCGAACTGGACCGGGTGCGCAGAGTGCACCGGTTGCGCTCCTACCGGATCGCCTCCGTGCTGCGGGTCGGGGTCGTCGGGCTGATGATCGCCGCCATGCTCATCGGCACCCGGCGGTCGGAGTGGGCCCAGCAAAGCGTCTTGATTGCCCTCTACGCCGGAATCGCGCTGTGCTCACTGGTATTGGCGTTCGCGCCGTCACGCGCCTGGGTCGGCATGGGACCCCTAGTCGGGATGCGTCGACTGGAGCCCTTCGCGTTCACCGCCATTGACGTGGTGGCGTTGACGGGTTACCAGATGTTGTCCACCGACGGCATTTATCCGCTGCTGATCATGACCCTGCTGCCGGTGTTGGTGGGCCTCGATGTGTCGACCCGGCGGGCTGCGGTGGTGCTGGCCTTCACCCTGGTCGGGTTCGCGCTTGCTGTCGTCGAGGATCCGGTGATGGTCCGGGCGATCGGCTGGCCGGAGGCCGTCTTCCGGTTCGCCTTGTATGCGTTCCTGTGCGGCACCGCACTGGTCGTGGTGCGCATCGAGGAGCGCCACGCGCACTCGGTCGCCGGCCTGAGCGCGTTACGCGAGGAGTTGTTGGCGCAGACGATGACCGCCTCGGAGGAGTTGCAGCGCCGAATCTCGGAATCCATCCACGACGGCCCGTTGCAGGATGTACTGGCCGCGCGCCAGGAGCTCATCGAACTGGAACTCGACCACCCCGACGACGAGCGGGTGAGCCGCGCGCTGGCCGGCCTGCAGAGCGCGTCGGAACGGTTGCGGCAAGCCACTTTCGAGTTGCACCCGGCAGTGCTGGAAGAGGTCGGGTTGGGGGCCGCGGTCGAGCAGCTCGCAGGTTTCACGGCACGGCGCTCGGGCATCAAGGTCACCACCGACATCGACTACCCGATACGTAACGCGATCGACCCGATCGTGTTCGGTGTGGTGCGGGAACTCTTGTCCAACGTGGTGCATCACTCCCAGGCCGAAACCGCCTCGGTGATGCTCGGGATCACCGACGAGATGTGCGTGCTGACCGTCGGCGACGATGGTGTGGGGGTCAACGGCGAGACGATGGCGCGGCGGCTGGGGGAGGGCCACATCGGCCTGGCTTCGCACCGCGCCCGGGTGGACGCCGCGGGCGGCACCTTCGTCTTCCTCGAAGCGCCCACCGGGACGCACGTGTGCGTCGAGGTGCCGCTCAAGGCTTGACGGATTCCCCGGTCGCGCAGGCGTAGCCGGCCCGGTAACCGAAAACCATTGCCGGACCCAGGGTTCCACCGGCACCGCCGTAGGCCCGACCGGTCGCCCCGCCCATCGCGTTGCCGGCGGCGAACAGGCCGGGGATCGGTTGGCCGCTGACGTGCAACACCCGGCCGTCGGGATCGGTCCGGGGACCGCCCTTGGTGCCCATCGAGCCCACGGACACGGGAACCGCGTAGAAGGGTGCGGTATCGATGGGCCCCAACGTCTTTCCGGCCAGGGTGGTGGCCCGGTCGTCGCCCCAGTAGCCGTCGTACGCGCTGGAGCCGCGCCCGAAGTCCGGGTCCGCGCCCGCGGCTACGTTGCGGTTCCACTGCTCGACGGTGCGGGTCAGCCCGGCGGCGTCGATGCCGGTTTTGGCGCCCAGTTCGGTGAGATCGGCCGACTCGCAGAACCAGTCCGGCACCGGTTCTCCCGGCGCGATGCCCAGAAATCCGTAGCTGCGCAGGTGAATCGAGTCGAAAACCATCCACGCGCGATCGTTGACGTAGCCGCCCCGGGGGTCGAGGTAGTGGAAGGCGCCGGCCATCGAGTTGTACTCGCCGGCCTCGTTGACGAACCGCCGGCCGGCCCGGTTGACGATGATGCTGCGCGGGCGGGTGCGTTCCAGTCGCACACTGCGGCTGCGCTGGCTGCCCTCGATGGTGTCGCCGGGGATGCGCACGATCGGCACCCACCAGGCCTCGCCCATATTGGACAGGTCGGCGCCCATCGCCATCGCCATGCGCAACCCGTCGCCGGTGTTGTTCGGCGGTGAAACGGCACCGTGCATCGGGCCGCGCAGAAAGGCCTTGACCAGCAATGGATCCCACTCGAATCCGCCGGTGCCCAGGATCACCCCGCGGCGTGCGCGTACGTCCATACTCTGTTCGGGACCGGTGATCCGGACGCCGGTGACGGTCCCGTCGTCCACGATGAGTTCGGTGGCCCGGGAGTTGGCGCACGGCGCCACTCCGACGTCCAGCAAGCCCTTGAGCAGGCCGGCGATCAGCGCGGTGCCCGCCACACACAAGTCGCCGGAACGCGCTATGTCGGCGTGCAGCCGGGCTCTGGTCTCGGCGTCGAACCCGACGTTGGACCAGTCGGCGGGGAACGCGGTGATGCGGGTGGCCCAGTCGCCGATCCGGCTCAGGTCGAACGGCGCCGCACTCAGTGAACGGCCGCCGCCGGGTTGGCCGCCCGGAAGTTCGGGCTGGTAGTCGGGAAACCCGTCGGCGATCTCGAAGCGCAGGCCGCTGTACTTCTCGACGAAGTCGAGCATCGACGGCCCGGTCCGCACGAATGTCTCGACCAGGGTGTCGTCCATTGAGCCGAAAGACTGTGCGCGCAAGTATTGCAACGCGTCATCGACCGTCAATTCGCCTGCGGGAGAGCGGTTGTGGGCCGGGATCCAGGCGATCCCGCCGGACACCGCGGTGGTTCCGCCGATGGTTTCGGATTTCTCGAACACGCCGACCGTGGCACCCGCGATCGCGGCGGTCAGCGCGGCGGTCAGGCCGGCGCCGCCGCTGCCGAGCACGACGACATCGTATTCGTGGTCCCAGAACCGGTTTTCACCCTGCGGCATGCCTTGAAGTCCCTTCAGCTCAGCAACGCGGACAACTGCTCTGCGGCCTTGATGACCGCGTCCTTGCCGCGCATCACCACGTCTTCGCGGTGGGAGATCAGATTGATACAGGTCGGCGGTGCCGGCGCTGGGCGACGGACCGGCACCGCCAGTCCATACGTGTTGGGCTCGATCTCGCCGTGGGTGGTGACCCACCCGCGCTGGCGCGCCGCGCTGACCAGGTCCCGCTCGCCCGGGCGTGGCGGCATGTTCGCCAGCAGGGCTATCCCCGCCGCGCCACGGTCCAGCGGGTAGCGGCTGCCTTCGTGGAAGGCGAGCTGATAGGCGACCTGGGTCGGCACGATCACCGCGATAGCCACCTGCTCGTCTCCCTCGGCGATCAGCAGCGACACCGTGGTGCCCAGTTCGTCGGCCAGCGAGCGCAGTGTGGGCAGACAGAGTTGACGGACGTTGTGGTCGAACGACGCGCCGAGTGCGGCCAGGCCGGCGGCCGGCCGGAAGCGGCCGTCCTCGCCCTTGGAGACCAGCCGAAATTCCGCCAGGGTGGCCAGCAACCGGTAGGCGATGGTGCGATGCACACCGACCTGATCGGCGACCTCTTGCATGGTCAGGCCCCTCGGGGAGGACGCCACCAGTTGCAGCGCGGTGAGGCCTCTGGCCAGTGTCTGCGAACCCGTCACGGTCTTGACAGACCTTTCGGTGAGAGCGAAGCTCTATATATAACGCACATTAGTGTGCGATATTAGCACACGCAAGATGTCGAAAACGAGAACCATATTTTCTCCGGAAGGAACCGTGACCGAGTTCGAGAGCGTGTGGAGCGACCTGCAGGGTGTCCCGTTTTCGCAGGGCTATCTGTCGGCCGGTGGCGTCCGCACCCGCTACCTGCAGGCGGGCGAGCCCGGTCAGCCGGTGCTGATCCTGCTGCACGGCTCGGGCGGGCACGCCGAGGCATACGTGCGCAACCTGGCCGCGCACGCCGAGCACTTCTGGACCTGGTCGATCGACATGCTGGGGCACGGGTACACCGACAAGCCGGGTCACCCGCTGGAGATCCGCCACTATGTCGAACACCTGATGGCGGTGGTGCGCACCATCGGAGCCGACCGCATTCATCTGAGCGGCGAATCGCTGGGCGGCTGGGTGGCCGCCCGTGCCGCCATCGACCACCCAGACATCATCGACCGGTTGGTCCTCAATACCGCCGGCGGCTCGCAGGCGGACCCGGCGGTGATGAAACGAATCATCACGTTGTCCATGGCCGCCGCGGAGGATCCGACGTGGGAGACCGTGCAGGCCCGCATCAAGTGGTTGATGGCGGACAAGTCCAAGGACTACGACGACCTGGTCGCCAGCCGGCAACGCATCTACCGGCAACCGGGCTTCGTGGCGGCGATGCGCGACATCATGGCGCTGCAAGACCCCGAGATCCGGGCCCGAAACCTGCTGGGGCCAAACGAATACGGGTCCATCACCGCGCCGACGCTGGTCCTGTGGACCAGCGATGATCCCACCGCCGACGTGCCCGAGGGACGTCGCATGGCGTCGATGATCCCCGGCGCCCGGTTCGAGGTGATGCCGGGTTGTGGTCACTGGCCTCAGTACGAGGACGCCAAGACGTTCAACCGCCTGCATCTCGACTTCCTGCTGGACCGCTGATGGCCGGCGACGGACACGGGACGGACGTCGACGTACTGGTGGTCGGTGCCGGGCCGGTCGGTCTGACCTTGGCCAATATCCTTGGCCTGCAGGGTGTCCGGACCCTGGTGGCTGAGGAGCGCGCCACGCTGATCGACTATCCCCGGGGGGTGGGCCTCGACGACGAAGGTCTGCGGACCTTCCAGTCCATCGGACTGGTGGAACACGTGCTGCCGCACACCGTCCCGAATCAGATCCTGCGGTTCTACGACGCCAAGCGGCGCGTGCTCGCCGAAATGGCGCCGCCGGATTCACGATTCGGCTGGCCCAAGCGCAACGGGTTCGTGCAGCCGTTGGTGGACGCCGAATTGTTGCGCGGACTGGACCGATTCGGCCACGTCGAGGTGCGCTGGAACAGCCCGATGGTCCGATGTGCGCAGGCCGACGACGGGGTGCATGCCGAACTCGGCGGTGCGAATCCGTTGGCGGTGCGGGCACGGTACGTCGTGGGCTGCGACGGCGGACGCAGCGTCACCCGCGGCATGATGGGCGTGTCGTTCGACGGCACCACGTCACCGACCAGGTGGCTGGTGGTCGACATCGCCAACGACCCGCTGGGACACCCGAACAGTGAAGTCGGCGCCGACCCGGAACGCCCGTACGCCTCCATCTCGATCGCCCACGGAATTCGGCGGTTCGAGTTCATGATTCATGCTGAGGAGACCGACGAACAGGCCGAGGACCCGGCCTTCCTGCGGCAGATGCTGGCACGCATGGTGCCCTATCCCGATCGGGTCGAGGTCATCCGTCGCCGGGTTTACACCCACCACTCGCGGATCGCCGGCAACTTCCGCAATGGCCGGATGCTGCTCGCCGGGGACGCGGCGCACCTGATGCCGGTGTGGCAGGGGCAGGGCTACAACAGCGGCATCCGCGACGCCGCCAATCTCGGGTGGAAGCTGTCCGCGGTGATCCGGGGCAAGGCCGCTGAGGCGTTGCTGGACACCTATGACGTGGAGCGGCGCAAGCACGCGCGGGCGATGATCGACCTGTCCACCATGGTGGGCCGGGTCATCTCGCCGACCAATCGCCGGGTCGCCAGGGCACGCGACGCGGTGATCCGGTCGGCGTCAATTGTGCCGTCCCTCAAGCGGTATGTGCTGGAGATGAGGTTCAAGCCGATGCCGCGCTACGAGCAGGGGGCAGTGGCTCACCCGGCCGGTGCGGCCCCGCGGCCGGGTTCGCCGACCGGCACCCTATTCGTTCAGCCGAGGGTCGACACCCGGACTCAACGCGACGTGCTGCTCGACGATGTGCTGGGCAACTGGTTCGCCGTGCTGTGCTGGAACAACGATCCCCGGAAGATCCTCGGCGAGCGTGCGTTCGCTGACTGGAAAGCGTTGGGGGCCCGTTTCGTTGCGCTGCGACCGCTGACTCAGCTCGGGTGGACCGGACAGGATGACGCCGACGTGGTGATCGTCGGCGACCGCGGCGGGCACCTCAAAGCCTGGTTCGACCAGCATGAGGAGTCGGTGGTGTTCCTGCGGCCCGATCGGTGCATCGCCGGCGCCTGCATCGCACAGCGCTCCGCCGAGTTGAGCGCCGCCCTGATCGACGCGCTCTCGCTGACGCCGGAAGGGGGTGAATCGGACAGTGCCACTGGCTCTCTGCTGTATGTCCCACAGCCCGCTGCTGAATCTACCGGGGCCGCCGCGGGATCTGCTTGACGACGTCGGCGCCGGGATCGCGCAGGCCCGGGACTTCGTCGCCGATTTCGATCCCGAGCTGGTGGTCATCTTCTCCCCGGATCACTACAACGGGTTCTTCTACAAGGTGATGCCGTCGTTCTGTATCGGCTTGCAGGCCAATGGAGTCGGCGATTACGGCACCTATGCCGGCCGGTTGCCCGTTGCGGAGGACACCGCCGGGGATTGCGCGAAGGCCGTCCTCGGCGTCGGCGTCGACATTGCGATATCGGCGAGCATGGACGTCGATCACGGCACCGTTCAGCCGCTGGAGAAGCTGTTCGGTTGTGCCACGGCGGTTCCCGTGATTCCGATCTTCATCAACGCGGTCGCCGAACCGCTGGGTCCCCTGCACCGGTGCCGGTCCCTGGGGACCGCCGTGGGCGGTTTTCTGGCCACCCTGGATAAGCGGGTGCTGGTGCTCGGATCGGGTGGGTTGTCACACAGCCCTCCGGTGCCCACCCTGGCGACCGCCGCTGCGGCCCAGTTGGAGCGGATCGTGCACGGGCGGCCCCTGAGCACCGAGCAGCGGGAGGCCCGTCAAGCCCAGGTGATCGAGGCGGCCAGGAACTTCGCCGGCGGTGCCGGCGATCTGCAACCCCTCAACCCCGCGTGGGATCAACGATTCCTCGACATCGTCGACAGCGGTCACCTGGCCGATCTCGACCGCTGGTCGAACACCTTCGTGACACAGGAGGGCGGCAGCTCGGCGCACGAAATACGCACCTGGATAGCCGCTTTCGCGGCGCTGGCCACGGTCGGCCGCTACCGCACCGCGGTGCGCTACTACAAACAGGCCGCCGACCTGATCGCCGGATTCGCCATCCGGACGGCGGTGCCGGTCGAATGACGTCCTTTGATGACTTCGACCACGTGGTGGACGTGCTGGTCGTCGGTTCCGGCGGCGGCGGCATGACGGCCGCGCTGACCGCGGCATCCTGCGGACTGGACGCGCTGGTCATCGAGAAGTCGCCGCAGTTCGGTGGTTCCACCGCACTGTCGGGCGGCGGCATCTGGGTACCCGGTGCTCCCGCGCAGCGCCGGGCGGGCTACTCGCCGGCACCCGAGGACGTGGTCCGCTACCTGCAGCAGATCACCGAGGGTCTGGTCAGTGCGGCACGGATCCGCCAGTACGTGGACTCGGCGCCGCAGATGCTGGAGTTCCTGGAAGGGCTGAGCCCCTGGCTCGAATTCGTCTGGAAGCCCGGCTACGCCGACTACTACCCGGAGTTGGCGGGCGGTTCGGAACTCGGCAGCACCATCAACGTGCCGCCGATCGACCTGCGGGAACTCGGCGCCGACGAGACCACCCTGCTGCAGCCGCTGGCACTGGCACCCAAGGGCATCTGGCTGGGCCCCAAGGAACTGCGGTCCTTCTACCTGATTCGGCAGTCCTGGGCCGGCAAAGCCGTTCTGGTGAAATTGATCTCACGGATGGTGCGGGCGCGTGTGTTCGGCGAGCGGATTGCCGCCATCGGGCAGTCCCTGGCCGCGCGGCTGCGACTGGCGATGAAGGAGCGCGGCATCCCGCTGTGGCTGGACACTCCGTTGCACGAGCTTGTGACCGACGCGGACGGATCGGTGATCGGCGCCCTGGTGCACCGGGACGGCAGGCAACAGCGGATCGGATCGCGCCGAGGGGTCATCCTGGCCTCCGGCGGTTTCGATCACGACATGGCCTGGCGCAAGGAGTATCAACCGGTGGTGGACCAGGACTGGAGCTTCGGCAATCCGGCGGCCGTGGGTGACGGCATCCGCGCCGGGCAGCGGGTCGGCGCCGCCGCGGACCTGCTCGACGAGGCGTGGTGGTTTCCCGCCATCCAATGGCCGGACGGGCGAATGCAATTCATGCTCAACGAGCGCATGATGCCCTCGCAGTTCATCGTCAACGGGGACGGCAAGCGGTTCATCAACGAAGCGGCCCCCTACATGGACTTCGGTCACGCCATGATCGCGGGCCACAAAACCGGCGTCACGCACATCCCGTGCTGGCTGATCACCGATCATCGGTCCTTCAACCGTTACGTCGTCGGCGGGCACCTGCCGATACCGAAGGTCCCGGGCGCACCGGTGCCCACCGGACGCAAGATCCCGAAGGCGTGGCTAGAATCCGGCGTCGTCAAATCCGCATCCAGCTGGGCGGAATTGGCGGGCAAGATCGATGTTCCGGCAACGCAACTGAGGGCCACCGCTGCCCGCTTCAACGAACTGGCCCGCGCCGGACACGACGACGACTTCAACCGCGGCGACAGCGTCTACGACAACTACTATGGCGACCCCACGCTGCCCAACCCCAACCTGTATCCCCTGGGCGACCCGCCGTATTACGCGTTCCGGATCGTTCCCGGTGACCTCGGCACGTCCGGTGGCCTGCGCACCGACGAGTTCGCCCGGGTGCTACGGCCCGACGACACCGTGGTGCCGGGGCTCTACGCGGTGGGCAATACCGCGGCACCGGTCATGGGACGCAGCTATGCCGGCGCTGGGGCGACCATCGGACCGGCCATGACCTTCGGTTTCGTGGCCGCCAAACACCTTGCCACCCAGACCCTTAACGCTCATAGGAGGTAGTCATGAAAATTTCCCTGTTCTACGAGTTCGCCCTGCCCCGGCCCTGGGTCCCCGACGACGAGCGGCAGATGCTGCAGGACTGCCTCGACGAGGTCGAAGCCGCCGACAAGGCCGGCTTCTCCACCGTCTGGCTCACCGAGCACCACTTCCTCGAGGAGTACTGTCACTCCACGGCTCCGGAGATGTTCCTGGCCGCGGCCAGCCAGCGCACCAAGAACATCCGGCTGGGCTTCGGCATCATGCACCTGCCACCGGTCGTCAACCACCCCGCCCGGGTCGCCGAGCGCATCGCCACCCTGGACCTGATCTCAAACGGCCGAGTCGAATTCGGCACCGGCGAGTCCTCCTCGGTCGGTGAGCTCGGCGGCTTCAACATCGACCCCGCCGACAAGCGGGCGCAGTGGGAGGAGGCCCTCGAGGTCTCGATCCGCTGCATGGTCGAAGAGCCCTTCACCGGTTTCAAAGGCGAGCACATCGAAATGCCCGCCCGCAACGTCATACCCAAGCCGCTGCAGAAGCCGCACCCGCCGGTCTGGGTGGCCTGCACGCGGCCCGCCAGCGTGCAGATGGCGGCCCAGAAGTGCATCGGCGCACTGAGTTTCGCCTATACCGGACCGGGCCCGCTCACCGAGCGGGTGAACGGTTACTACAAAGAATTCGAAGAGAACGGAGTCCCGGTCACCCCGCAGATCAACCCGAACATCCTGGCCATCGGCGGCGACCTGTCGATGATGGTCGCTGAAACCGACGAGCTGGCGCTGCAGCGCCTCGGAAAGGGCGGCGGGTTCTTCTCGTTCGGCATCATGCACTACTACATGACCGGTGTGCACACACCCGGGCGCACCGGGGTGTGGGACCGCTATCTCGAAGAGGTCGAGAAGGACCCGACCCTGGCCTACGGTCCCGGACGCGGCGCGATCGGGTCACCGGCCACCGTGCGAGAGTTCCTGCGCGGCTACGAGGAGAGCGGCGTCGACGAGATCATCCTGCTGCTCAACCCGCGCAGTCACGAGGGCACGATGGAATCCATCGAGCTGATGGGCAAAGAGGTACTGCCCGAGTTCATCGAGCGTGACGAGAAGGCGGTGGCCGAGAAGGACGCGAGACTGGCGCCGGTGATCGAGAAGGTGGAGGCGCGACGGCCCGAGTCCACGATTCCGCCCTTCGACGAAAACTACTCGTTCGGTGGGTTGCCGACCGGGCGGGGCGGTAAGTTCACCGCCAGCGAGATCCCCGAGGCGATGGCCGAGATCAACGAAGGCCGGGTGCAGGCGGCGCAGCGGTTGAAGGAGCAACAGGCACAGTGACACCGAAGGCTGCCTGACCGGTGGCGCGAGTCGAGGAGTTGTGGCGCTACGACGGTCGCCGCGCCGTGGTGACGGGTTGCGCGTCGGGCATCGGTGCCCGGGTGGCGCAGCAACTCAACGAACTCGGCGCGCAGGTCATCGGGCTGGACCGGTCACCTGCACCGGGAGTCAGCGACTTTCACCGGATTGACCTGTCGGATCGGGCATCGATCGATCAGGCGGTCGCGTCCATCGAAGGTCCGGTGGACGCGCTGTTCAATGTCGCCGGGGTGTCCTCCGGCATCGGCGACCCGCTGCTCGTGGTCACCATCAACTTCCTGGGACTACGTCATCTCACCGAGGCACTGCTACCGCGGATGCCCGCGGGTTCGTCGATCGTGAGCGTGTCGTCGCTGGCGGCGGCCGCTTACCGGGAACATGGGCAGCAGGTCGCACCGCTGCTGCGCACCGCGACGATGCAGGAGGGGGTGCGGTGGTGTGAAAGCCACCCCGACGCCGTGGGCACCGGGTACCAAATCTCGAAGGAAGCCATCATTCTCTACACCATGCGCAGCGTCGTCGAACTCGGTAAGCGGGGCATCCGGATCAACTGCACCGGCCCCGGGGTCACCGAAACCCCGATCCTCGACCAGCTGCGCACCGCCTACGGACCGGCCTACCTCGACGACATCGCCAAGCCGCTGGGGCGGGTCAGCGACCCCGACGAACAGGCCTCGGTGCTGGTGTTCCTCAATAGTCCTGCGGCCAGCTACATTTCGGGTCAGGTTGTGTGGGTGGACGGCGGGAACACCGGCGCCGCCACTGCCGCAGCACTGCAGGAGGGACAGGCTTGATGGCTGACATGGCCGACTTCCGGCGGACCGCAAAGGATCTCAGCAACTGGGGCAGGTGGGGCTCCGACGATGAACTGGGCACCCTGAACTTCATCACCCCCGAGAAGGTGCGGCAGGCGGCCGGCCTGGTCCGGCACGGCAAGGTGTTTCCGCTCGGCGTGGACTTCGGTTCGTCCGGCCCGCAGGGTGCCTTCGGCTTCCGGCACAACCCCATTCACGTGATGACGGTGGACGGCGGTGACGCGAACTCGCTGACGCAGTACGGACCCGGGTGGGACAAGAACCCGACCGCGGCGCAACTGAGCAGCTATGTGACCGACAGCCCGTTCCGGTTCAACGACGACATGGTCATCATGCCGCTGCAGGCCGCCACCCAGTGGGATGCCCTGTCGCACGTGTACTACGAGGACCAGCTCTACAACGGCTTCCCGGCGGACTCGGTGACAAGCCTCGGCGCCTTCCACTGCGGCATCGACAAGGTCGACGTCAAGGGCATCACCTCACGCGGTGTGCTGCTGGACCTGGTGCGCCACCGCGGTGCGGAAGTGTTTCTGGAACACGGAAACCCGATCATGCCGGCGGAATTGGACGACGTGGCCCGCGCGCAGGGCGTGCGGATCGAGAGTGGCGACATCGTGCTGATCCGAACGGGTTGGTGGACACGGTTTCTGATGACCGGCGACAAGGTGGAGCCCTACTCCGGCCTGGACTGGACCTGCGCTGCGTGGCTGCACCACAACGAGGTCGCCGCGGTGGCTTCAGACAACCTGCAGGTCGAGGATCCGGTATCCGGCGTCGAGGGATTGTTCCTGCCGTTCCACCTGCTGTGCCTGCGCGATATGGGGTTGATGCTGGGCGAGTACTGGGATCTCACCGCGCTGGCCGAGGACTGCGCGGCTGACGGCGTCTACGAGTTCCAGCTCATCGCGCCGCCGCTGAGGTTCACCGGCGCGGTCGGCTCGCCGGTGAATCCGATCGCGATCAAGTGATGCAGATGCAGCGCAAAGCTGTCGAAATCGACGGACTGGCAACGAGTTACCTGGAGGCTGGCAGCGGCGAGCCGGTGGTGCTCCTGCACGGTGGTGAGTTCGGTGCCAGCGCCGAGTTGGGCTGGGAACGCAACATCGGTGCGTTGGCCGCCCACCACCGGGTGCTGGCGCCGGATCAGCTCGGCTTCGGCCAATCGGCCAAGGTCATCGACTTCGTCAACAGCCGCGCCATGCGGATCCGGCACGTGGCACGGTTCTGTGAAGTGGTGGGCGTCGAGTCGGCGCACTTCGCCGGAAACTCGATGGGCGCCATCAACTTACTCGTCGACGCCACCTCGGAGGCGCCGCTGCTGCCGGTCCGCAGCATGGCGATCATCTGCGGTGGCGGGGAGATTCAGCAGAACCACCACTTCGAAGCGCTGCAAAGCTACGACGCGACGCTGCCTGCGATGCGCAGCATCGTCGAGGCGCTGTTCTACAACGCCGCGTACCCGACTGACGAGGATTACGTCTGGCGCCGCTTCGAGTCGAGCACCGCGCCCGGCGCGTGGGAGGCGGTGGCCGCGGCGCGCTTCCGCCGGCCCAACGCACCGTCCCCCTCGGCGCCGACCAGTGCCCGGGCGTACGAGCGGATCCGGGTGCCGACGCTGGTGATCGAGGGTGGCGGCGACAAACTCCTGCCGCCCGGGTGGGCTGCGCAGATCGCCGGCCAGATCGCCGACGCCCGTTCGGTGGTCATCGACGATGCGGGGCATTGCCCGCAGATCGAGCAGGCGGCGCTGGTCAACGCGCTGTTGGTGGAATTCTTCCGCGAGGTGTCCGTCAAGGCGCCACTAGAGATCACGAACACCCAGACATCATGAGCACCAAGGAGAGCCGCCAGATGAACTCGACCCAACTAGCCGACAAGGTCGTCCTGATCAGTGGCGGCGCAAGGGGACTCGGCGCGGCATTCGGCAACTGGGTCATCGCCCGCGGCGGACGCGTGGTGCTCGCCGATGTGCTCGATGACCCCGGCAGGTCACTGGCCGACGAACTCGGTTCCGCGGCACGTTACGTCCACCTCGACGTGACCGATCCAGCGCAGTGGACACAGGCGGTGGCACACGCCACGGCCGAATTCGGCCGACTGGACGGGCTGGTCAACAACGCCGGCGTGTCGACGGGGCAGTTCATCGAGCGCGAGCCCATCGACCATTTTCGGGCGGTGCTGGAGGTCAACCTGGTGGGGGTGTTCAACGGTATCCAGGCTGTCATCCCCACGATGCGCTCCGGGGGCGGCGGATCGATCGTCAATATCTCCTCCGCCGCAGGTCTTTTCGGGCTTGCATTCACCGCGGGTTACGGTGCGTCGAAGTGGGGGGTGCGCGGTCTGACCAAGGTCGCCGCGGTCGAGCTGGCCGGTGACCGCATCCGGGTCAACTCGGTTCATCCGGGCATGACATATACGCCGATGACCGAACCGGTGGGAGTCCAGGTGGGTGAGGGCAATTACCCCAACACGCCGATGGGCCGGATCGGCGTCCCCGATGAGATCGCCGGTGCCGTCGGTTATCTGCTTTCCGATGACGCCGCGTACACCACCGGAGCGGAGATCGCGGTCGACGGCGGCTGGACGGCCGGGCCCACCATGAAATATGCGATGGGTCAGTGAGTCAGAAGACGTAATCGATGCGCGTCTGCATGCCGGCTTCCTGGTGATAGGTGTTGTGGCAGTGCATCACCCACGTTCCCGGGTTGTCGGCGACCAGGACGGCACGTAGCTTCTGATTGGGCAGCACGATGACGGTGTCCTTGCGGGCGCCGAGCGTGCCGTCCGGCTTGATGACCTGAAAAGTGTGGCCGTGCAGGTGCATCGGGTGCCACATCATGGTGGTGTTGTCGAAGTTGAGGGTGGTGTGCTGGCCCTCCCGCACCTGCAGCGGTTTCGTCCTGCTGTACGGCTCGCCGTTGATCGTCCAGTCGTATTTCGCCATCGTGCCGCCGAGCACGACGGGCAGCTCCAGGCGCGGATCGGGACGACCCAGATTGGCGGCCGTCACCGCGGTGAACATCTCGACGGTGCCCACCCGGCGGGTGAGCTCGCCGGGCCGGAACTGCGGGTCGGGCGGGCTGCCCTTGCCGGTCACAAGCAGGGCGCGGGCCACCGCGTTCTTGCCTTCGGCGGACGCGACCAATGGAAACACCCCATCGGCGGCGGTCACCACCACGTCGTAGCGCTCAGCCATGCCCACCAGCAACGCATCCACCTGTGTCGGGATGACCGGGAAGCCGTCGGTGTGGGTGACCGTCATCGAATGCCCGGCCAACGCGACGCGGAAAGCGGTGTCCGATGCGGTGTTGATGATGCGAATCCTGATCCGCTGGCGGGGCTGGGCGTTGAAGGTGGTGGCGGCCTCGGGAATCCGCCCGTTGATCAGGTAGTAGGGGTAGGCGATGTCGCCGGCGTCACCTCCGAGCAGGTCGCTCGTCCCGACCTCGCCCATGCCGGGCATCCCCGGCATGCCATTGGTCGGGCTGGGGCTGGATGGCGCAGAACTGGACGTGCTCGTCGGGGTTCTGCCGGTTGTCGAGGGTGACATCGAGGGTGACATCGAGGGTGACGTTGTGGTGGTCGTTGTGGTGCTGGGGGTGGTGCTCGGGGAGGTGGACGCGGGTGTGGTCGGCGCGGGAGTCTCCGACGAAGGCGGCTTGTTGATCAGGGCGTCGTAGAGCTGCTGCGGGGACTTACCGACGCCGTCGGTCCAATCATCAAAGACGACAATCCATTCCGTGTCGTAGCGGCCCAACTCGGTCGGGTCGTCGATGATGAACGGCAGGTACAGCCCTTTGTCGCCATCCAGCCCGGTATGCGGGTGCGCCCAGTAGGTGCCGGAGTTCGGTACCGAGAACCGATACGTGAAATCCTGTCCCGCAGGGATATTCGGGGTCGCGGGCTCGGCGCCGTCCATATCGTTGCGCAGCGCGATGCCGTGCCAGTGGACCGATGTGGGGTGGTCGAGCTTATTGGAGACCGAGACGACGACCTCGTCACCCACCGTCACTCGCAGCAGTGGTCCCGGAATGGTGTCGCCGTAGGCCAGGGTGTCGACGATCCGGCCACCGATATCGATCTTGGCCGGTTGCGGAGTCAAGCTGGCGGTGACCGTGCGGCCGCTGTGCGGGCGGGCGGCTTCGGCCGCGTTGATCGCGGCAGTCATCGGCGAACTGGCCGTCTTCGGCCGCCCGCACCCGGTGAGTACGAGTCCACCCGCGATTCCGGCAGCGAGGAAGCCCCGCCTGTTCAGCCGCGTCGTGTCAAAGGGGTTACCGCTTGTCTGCTGTGCCGGCATTGACCGCTCCTCCTTGCGTCGTGCTGATCGTCGAGAAGGCGCCTTCTACCCTGCTCAGGTCGGCGGTATTACGCAACCCGTTCGCCGGCCGATCTCCTGGAATAGTACCCTGTGGGGGTATATCCAGCTCCGCTCACCGCACCGCCTCGTAGATCAGCCGGGTGTACTTCTGGGTCCGGTCCGATCCGGCCGAGGTCACCTGCCCCATCTTGTTCATCACGTAGGAGAACGTCATCCGGCGGTCGGTGTCCATCACCACCATCGAACCACCCCAACCACCCCAATAGCAGATCCTGCCGTCCGGGATATCTGGCACCGCTTCGTATTTGGGCAGGCCGAAACCGATTCCCCAGCGTGCCGGCATGCCGAGTACCAAGTCGATGCCGTTGGCCTGTTCGGCGAAGATGAGATCGATGGTGTCCGGGTTGAGGAGCCGCACACCATCGGTCATGCCGCCCAACGAGATTGCCGACAGTGCGCGCACCAGTGAGCGGGCGTTGCCGTGGCCGTTGGCCGCGCCGATATCCGCGCGGCGCCAGGCGGTCGTCTGCGCCGTCAACGCGGCTTCCGCATTCGGCGCGAGCATCCCGAACGTCTTACGCATCGGATGATCCTCGGGCATCGCGTCCAGCGGTACGTCCAGCGGCGGCGGGGGGATCAGTTCGGCGATGCGGCTGTCGTCTTCCGCAACCGCCCCGATCTGAATGTCGGCATCCAGTGGACGTGCGATATGCTCGCGCACAAAATCTTTGAGCGGCATGCCGGTGATGCGCCGGATGATTTCGCCGATCAGATGCCCACTGTTCACCGCGTGATACCCCGAAGCGCTGCCGGGCTCCCACCACGGCGCCTGCGCCGCGAGTTGCGCGGTGGACTTGTCCCAGTCGTAGACATCGTCGATGGTGAACGGCAACTCCCAGCCCGACACCCCCGAGGTGTGGCTCAACACATGACGCACCTCGATGCCGTGTTTGCCGTTCGCGGCGAACTCGGGCCAGTACCGGGCGACGGGAGCGTAGGGGTCCAGGTCGCCGCGGTCGATGAGTACCAGTGCCGCCAGAGCGGTGACGTTCTTGGTGCTGGAAAAGACGTTGACGATGGTGTCCCGGTCCCACTGTCGGGTTTTGGCCCGGTCGGCATAACCGCCCCAGATGTCCACGACCATCTCGCCGCCGATGTCGATCGCGATCGCCGCACCGAGTTCACCGCCGGTGGTGATCTCGTCGGCGAATGCGGCTGCGAGTGCACCGAAACGTTCGTCGTAGTGCCCCGCGATGACGGCGTCGACCGCGCTGTTGCAGACCTGTCGGGTCATGTGTGCTCTCCTTGTTCGTCGGTGACTCGACTATGCGGCGGGTACCGGCACGGCAGCATTGGCCGGATCGCGTAACTTGCGCGCGGTCGCGGCGGAGCAGATTTCTACGCATATCCGCTGATGTTCGACGATGCGGCGCGTCGCATGCTGGCTAGCATGGGTGAATCTGAGGCCCGCGCGGACGCGCCGGTGAACTGGAATGAGCTGGGCGTGAGCGAACTGCCTACCGGAACGGTGACGTTGCTCTTGGCCGACGTCGAGGGTTCCACCGCCCTGTGGCAGCACCAGCCCACCGAGATGGGCGAGGCGGTGGCGCGCCTGGACGCGACGTTGTCGCGGCTCGTCGACGGCCACCACGGAGTGCGTCCCGTCGAACAGGGCGAGGGCGACAGTTTCGTCATCGCGTTCGCCCGGGCCAGCGACGCGGCCGCATGTGCGCTGGCGTTGCAGCGGGCGCCGTTGGCGCCGCTGCGGTTGCGGATCGGCCTGCACACCGGTGAGATTCAGCTCCGCGACGCGGCCAACTACATGGGGCCCACGATCAACCGGGCGGCGCGGGTACGGGATCTGGCGCACGGCGGCCAGACGGTGCTGACCGCGGCCACCGAGCAGCTGGTGGTCGACAATCTGCCGCAGGGCTCCTGGCTGACCGATCTCGGCACCCATCAACTGCGTGACATCGCTCGCGCCGAACGCATTCTGCAGCTGTGCCATCCCGATTCGCGCGTGGAATTCCCGCCACTTCGCTCCCCGAACAGTGTTGTGACCCAGACGGTTCCGGTGCCACTCACCAGCTTCGTGGGCCGCAGGTCCCAGATCGCCGAACTCAGCAGAATCCTCGGGGATCACCGCCTGGTCACCCTCACAGGCGCAGGCGGCGTCGGTAAGACCCGGCTGGCCATTCAGCTGGCCAACCACTACGGCGACGGAAACGGGGCATCGGTCTATTACGTCGATCTCGCCCCGATCGCTGACCCTGACCTGGTGGAAGTTGCCGTCGCGCAAGCACTGGGTCTGCACAGTCAATTGGGCCGCTCGATCGTCGATGCCGTCGCCGCGCGCATCGCAGACCGTGAGGTGCTGGTCGTGCTCGACAATTGCGAGCACCTCCTGGAAGCGGCCGCAGCACTTGCCGCCGCGCTGTTGCGGCGCTGTTCCGGCGTGCGACTGGTGGCGACCAGCCGCGAACCGCTGCGCACCGCCGCGGAGGTGAACTGGCAGGTGCCGTCCCTGGCCCTGGCCGACGAAGCGATCGAATTGTTCACCGATCGGGCCCGTTACGTCCGGGCGGACTTCGCCCTGGCCGACGGCAATGTCGAAGCGGTGACCGAGATCTGCCGCCGGCTCGACGGGATGCCGCTGGCCATCGAGCTGGCCGCCGCGCGGATGCGGGCCCTGTCGGCGGCCGACATCCGCGACAGCCTGCACGACCGATTTCAGTTACTCACCGGCGGTGCACATACCGCCGTCCGGCGCCAGCAGACCCTGCTCGCCTCCGTGGACTGGTCACATTCCATGCTCACCGAGACCGAAAGCGTGCTGTTCCGCCGGCTCGGAGTCTTCGCCGGAGGCTTCGACCTCGACGCCGCCGTCGCGGTGTGCGGCGGCGAGGGCGTACAGCGCTATCAGGTGCTCGACCAGTTGACTCTGCTGGTCGACAAATCGCTGGTGCAGGCCGACAACGTCGCCGAGCGGGCGCGCTACCGGATGCTGGAAACCATCCGCGCGTACGCCGGGGTGAAGCTGAGCGAATCCGGCGAGGCCGACGCCGTGCGCCGTCGCCACCGGGATCACTACACAGCGCTGGCCGCCGAGCTGGAGCGCCCGGCGCGCAACGACTTTCGGCGCAACGTCGCCCGTGTCGAGGCCGACATCGACAACATGCGCGCCGCTTTCACCTACTGCTGCGACAGCGACGACCATGCGGCGGCCTTGACCCTGGCGTCGTCGTTGCTGCCGGTCTGGCACGGCCGGGGACGGCTGCGCGAAGGCCTGGCCTGGTTCGGTTCGGTCCTGGCTGACAACGGCTTCGATCCGGATGACGTGGACCCGGCGGTCTACGCCCGGGCGGTGGCCGACAACGCGGTGCTGGACTCCTTCACCGCGGCCGTCGACAGCGGGGGCATGGTGCAGCGCGCCATCGCCACCGCGCGTGAGCTCGGCGACCCCGCGCTGCTCGCCAGAACTCTGGCCGCGGGCGGCTGCATCGCCGGCCTCGACTTCGACACGGCCGCCGGATATTTCGCCGAGGCGATCGAGTTGACGCGGCAGACGGGCGATGACTGGCGACTCAGCCAGATCCTGGGGCGCCAGGCGTATCTCGCTGCCATGGCCGGCGACCCGGTGGCCGCCGGTGCCATCGGCGGTGAGGGGGCCGACCTGGCCGACGCTCTTGACGACTGGTCGAATGCGCACACCTGCCGCTGGGCCATGGGCATGGCCCAGATGTTTCGCGCCGATCTGGACGGTGCCATCGACACCTTCCGCCAAGTCTGCACGGACTGCGAATCCGACAACGATGTCGTGGGCATGATGCTGTGTCTGGTCAGCCAGGGCTGCACCCTGGTCTATCGGGGTGATGTCGACGCGGCCAGAAGTGTTGGCAGAAAAGCGGTCACGACGGCAGCCGAGCTCGACGACATGCTGGAACGCACCGCCGAGACCGTGCTGGCCGTGGCAGCCGTGGGCGAGGGGGACGTGGCGGCGGCGCGCCGGCTCGGCGCCAAGGTGTGGGAGCTGCCCGCGGTTCAGCGGGGCACGGTGGCCGTCACCGCAGTGGCGTTGTGCGCCCATCTCGACGGCGACCTGGCCAGAGCGCAGGAACTGGCCGACGAGGCCGTGGCGACCATGGCGGGCTGGCACCGGCTGTTCGCTCTCAGCATCCGGGCGAACATTGCCGCGGACCGCGGCGACCACGAGCAGGCGCGCCGCGACGCCCGCCAGGCCCTGTCCATCGCGGCCGACAAACAGTGCCGTCTCGCGGTGCCCGCGACCTTGGAGTTGCTCGCCCGACTGGCGGTCGACGCCGGTGGCCACGTTGAGGCGGCGCGGCTCCTGGGAGCGGCGGCCGCCATGCGTGACCGCACCGGCGAGTTCCGGTTCCCGGTCTACCAGGCCGCCTATCCGACCCTGCTCACAACGTGTCGTAATGAACTGGGAGACAACAACTTCGAGGCGGCGTGGGCCGACGGTGCGGCCCTGCCGGCCGACGAGGTCATCGGCTACGTGTTGCGTGGGCGTGGTGAGCGCAAGCGGCCCGCAACCGGTTGGGCGTCATTGACTCCCACGGAACTCGACGTGGCCCGACTCGTCAGCGAGGGACTGACGAACAAGGACATCGCCGAACGACTGTTCGTCTCGCCCCGCACGGTGCAAGCGCACCTGACGCACATGTACACCAAGCTCGGGTTCACCTCACGCGTCCAGCTGGCGCAGCAGGCGGTGCGTCAAGCCTGAGATTTCACGTCGGAGTTTCGTGTGAGTTTCGTCGGCATCCGTCCGGTCGAGCTAACATTGACTTAACCTGAGGTTAACGAGAGATGAACACGAACCGCGGCTGCGGGTAACCGGCTGATCGCATGATGAGGCCTGCGGGTGCCAGTAAGCCGCTCGGAGGTGACGGAATGGATTTCGCGGAGGTCCCGCCGGAAGTCAATTCCGCGCGAATGTACGACGGTCCACGATCCCGGTCCATGCTGGAAGCGGCCGACGCCTGGGAGCGGTTGGCCGACGAGCTTTACGGCACGGTCGCCTCCTACCGCGCCACCATCGCGGCCCTGAACGCCGACGGCTGGCAGGGCTCCGCGTCCGAGGCGATGACCGCCGCCGCCGCGCCGTATCTGCGTTGGCTGAACCGGACCGCGGCTAAGGCTGACCAGATCGCCGGACAGGCCAGAGCGGCGGCGGGCGCCTTCGAAGACGCGTTCGTGGCCACCGTGCCGCCCCAGGCGATCGCGTCCAACCGCGCCCGGCTGTCCGCCCTGGCTGCCACCAACCCGACCGGTCACGACACGCCGGAGATCGCGGCGCTGGAAGCCGAGTACGGCGAGATGTGGGCGCAGGATGCGGCCGCGATGTACCGCTACGCGGCGGCCTCGTCGACCGCCACCGCCCTGCCGTCCCTGGAGCCCCCGATGCTCGGGTACAACATGCCGGCACTGATGGGGGCTGACGATGACGGCGGCGTGCCGGAGATGTTGGCCCCCGCGATGCCCGCAATACCCCAGGCGCTGCGCAGCCTGGCCCGGCCGGTGCGCTCGGCAGCGGCGAACTCGGTGATCGCACGGTTGCTGCGGCACTGCAAGTTCCCCTCGCCGGTGCGCGGATTCGCGTCGGCGATCAGCTCGCCGGCGAGCATGACCTCAACCGGGACGGCGGCCGCAGTCGCGGAGCCGTCGCGGATGAACGCGGCGATCGGCCGCGGCGTGGTGGTCGGCAGATTGGTGGTGCCGCCCAGTTGGGGCGGCGTCGCGATCGGCGCAGTGCGGGCCATCGCTTGAACCGGATCCGCCTGAGCGCCGCTCACACGGCGGCGCCACCGCCGTCCACGTGCAGTGTCGAGCCGGTGATGAAGCTGGCCCGCGGCGAGCTCAGGAACAGCACCGCCTCGGCGATCTCGGCCGCATAGGCGGTGCGGCCCAGCGGCAGCGACTTGCCCAGTTCGTCGTTCACGTCACCCCATTCGGCGGCAACGCCGGCCGTGCGGGTGGGGCCGGGTGCCACGCTGTTCACCCGCACCCCACTCGCCCCGAACTCCGCGGCCCAGGTCCGCGTCAGGGATTCCAGCGCGGCCTTCGAGGCGCTGTAACCGGACGCTCCCGGAATGCCCTTGGAGGCGGCCATGGTGGTGATGTTGACGATGCTGCCCCGGCCGCGCTGCAACATGCCCGGCACCAGGCCCGCGACCAGGAAATAGGCGCCGCGGACGTTGGTGTCGAACATCGTCTCGAAGGTGTCCGGGTCCTGATCGACCGTCAGCGCCGACGGGAAACTGGCTGCGTTGTTGACCACGATGTCGACCTCGCCGCATTGCTGTACCAGCTCACTCACCGACCCCGCGTCGGCCATGTCGACCTGGACGAACCGCGCGTTGCCGCCGATGGCCTCCACCGCCCGCTCACCCCGGGCGCGGTCGCGGCCCGAGATGACGACGGTGGCGCCTTCGCTGGCGAGCAGCCGCGCCGACTCCAGCCCGATGCCGGCGGTGCCGCCGGTGATCACCGCCCGGTGGTCGATCAGCTCCATCGGAGTGACCCTCAGCGCGCCGGGCTGGTCAGGTGAGCCGGCGCCCAATCGCTGAAGCGGGTCTCGTAGATAGTCACCTCTTCGCCCTCGACCGGAACGATGCTGCGGTCGTCAAGCTGGGCACCGAAGTACTCGGCAGACGGATCGGTGACCACCTCGCGCGAGTCGCCGTGGGCGGCCAGCGCGACCCGGGCCAGGTCGTCCATGCCGAATTTGTCCGGCCCGGCGGCATTGGTGATGCCGTTGAGCGGCTCGCCGGTCGCGGCGCGAGTAACGGCCGTGGCGACGTCCCTGGCGGCGATCGGCTGGATGGCCGCCTCGTGCGACAGCCGCACCGTGTTGCCGTCGGTCGCCGAATCGGCTATGCCCAAGGCGAATTCGAAGAACTGGGTGGCCCGCACGATCGAATACGGCGCGCCGGATTCGGTGATCAGCTTCTCCTGGGCCGCCTTGGCCCGCAGGTAACCACTTGCCGGTACCCGGTCGGTGCCGACGATCGAGAGCGCGACGTGGTGCCCGACACCGGCAGCTTTTTCCGCATCCAGCAGATTCCGGGTCGAGGTGGTGAAGAAGTTCATCACGTCGTCGTCGGCCCACGAGGGCGCGTTGGATACGTCCACCACGACGTCGACGCCGGTCATCGCGTCGGCCACGCCCTCGCCGGTCACGCTGTTGACCCCCGAGCTCGGGGAAGCCGGCACCGCTTCGTGTCCCAACTCCGTGAGGTTGGTGACCACCTGTGACCCGATCAGCCCGGTACCGCCGATAACCAAAATCTTCATTGCCCCGCCTTCCACGTCCCCGAAATTGACCCCTTCAGCATGATCCGACCAGGGGTCCGGTCGAGCCCTTGAAAGTCCGTAGTCAGTCCCCGGTCAGTCCACAGCGGTGTTGCGCAGTTGCCGGCGCGACCTGATGCCGAGCTTGGCGAACACCTTCCGTAGGTGCCATTCCACGGTGTGGGTACTGATGAACAACTGCGCGGCGATCTCGGGGTTGGTCAGGCCGTCACCGGCTAGCTTGGCGATCTGCGCCTCCTGAGCGGTCAGCTCACCGGCCGGCGCACTCGAGCGCTTGCTCACCTTCTGCCCGGTGACCAGCAGCTCGCGGCGAGCCCGCTCGGCGAAGGCCTGGGCGCCCATCCGGGTGAACATCTCATGAGCGGTGTGCAGCTGGGCGCGGGCGTCGACGCGGCGGTTGCAGCGGCGCAACCATTCGCCGTAGACGAGATGCGCACGGGCCAGCTGAACGGCGATCCGGGTGTTCTTCAGGCGCTCGATGGCGTCCCGGTAAAGAGCCTCGGCTTTCCTGTCGTCGGCCAGCAGAGCCTGCGACCGAGCCAAAACCCCTGTCGCCCAATCGGTTCCGCTGCTTCGGGCGCGTTCCTCCAACTGGCCGAGCGCGTCCCGGGCTACCCCGAGATCGCCGCTTCGTACCGCGGCTTCGATGAGTTCGATCAGGGACCAACCGAACAGGCCCAGGTCCTCGTCCTCGCACGACTGGCACGCGGCGCGCAACGCCTCCTCGTAGCGGCCCAGGCCGTTGTACAGCACGGCGAGAGAGAAGTTCGTCAGTCCCACCACCCGCCCTTCGCCGCGGGAGACGCCCTCACGACGCGCCTCCTCTATCAAGGCCAGGGCCTCCGACTCGGTGCCCCGCAGGGCCGCCAGCAATACCGAGTGGTACTTCACCGGCGCATAGCCGGTGGCGGTCGTGATGGCGTCGGCTTCTTCGATCAGCGCGGTGGCCGCCGCGAATTCGCCCGCCTGGACGTGGACACCGGCGCGGTAGACCAGGGCCAGTGGCAGGACGGCCAGCGCGCCGGCGTCGCGAGCGAGTCGCACCGCGTGGGTGGCGAGCTGATGCCAGACGTCGTCGTCCCAGAGCTCGTGAGCCGCCGACTCCTGCACGATCGGAAAGGCCTGCCAGAACCACCGCATGACGCCCTCTTCGCTGCCCTCGGCGGCGTCGCGGATCCGGGCGAGCGCGTCGCGCAGCGTGGCCAGACTCGCGGAGTGACCGTCGGTGGCCCGGATGGAGATGCCGTCCAACAGCAGGTCGACCGCCCGTACGGGATCCGGTCCCGGTGGCGCGGCGCGCGCTGCGGCCGCCGTCATCCGGATACCGCCGTGCGGGCAGAGCCGGCCGCCGAACAGGGCCGCACCCACCGCCTCCAGGTAGGTCTCCCGCGCCTGCCCGATGTCGAGACCGGCGAGTTGGCGCGCGGCTTCCAGCAGGCCGACGGCGGAATCGGACACCGTCGGGGCGTCGGCTTCGCCGCTACGGCTACGGGCGAACGCGATCTGCGCCCGCAACCGGGTCAGGCAGGCGCGTTGCAAATCGTCCAGCGATGCGCCCGACTCCGCGATGGTCAGCAGCTGGTCGGCGGCGTCGAACGCCGCAGTGTCGCGCTTGGCCTGGGCCGCGGCCAGCGCCCGGGCGGCGCGGCGACCCGGGTCGGAGGTCAGTTGGGTCGCCCGCTCCAAAAACGCCGCCGCGGCCGCGACGCCGCCTCTGGCCTGCGCGCGCTCGGCGGACCATTCCAACTCGGCGGCGACGGTCTCGTCGGGACCCGTCGCCGCGATCGCCAGGTGCCAGGCGCGACGGTCCGGATCGGCCGTACCGTCCGTGGCCTCGGCCAACGCCCGATGCGCACGCCGGCGTTCCGTCGGGTCCGCCGCACGGTACGCCGCGGAACGCACCAGGGGGTGCCGGAACCGCACCGTCGTTCCGACGTCGAGGAGCCCGGCCGCCTCGGCGCCCGCGGCCGCGTCGTCCGGCAGGCCCAGCAACTCGGCGGCCCGCATCAGCAACGCCGCGTCACCGACCGGTTCGGCCGCGGCGGTCAGCAGCAACTGCTGGGTGTCATCCGACAACCGTTCGATACGCCGCAGGAAGGTGTGCTCGATCTGTCCGGCCAGCGGTCGGGCATCCGGCGGCCCGAATCCGCCGGCCAGCTCCTCGGTGGTCAGGCCCTTGGGCAGTTCGAGCAGGGCCAGCGGATTGCCGCGGGTTTCCGCGACGACGCGATCGCGCACCTGATTGTCCAGCCGGCCCAGGACGGCCGAGTCCAGCAACGCGCGCGCGTCGCCGGGGTTGAGTCCCTGCAGCGTCAGTTCGGGCAGGCCGGTCAACTCGTCGTCGGCGAGCCCGTCGCGGATCGCGAAGACCAGACAGACCGATTCCGCGACCAGACGGCGGGCGACGAACGCCAGGGTCTGGGCCGACACCCGGTCGATCCACTGCGCGTCGTCGACCAGGAACAACAGCGGCTTGCCTCTGGTGGCGCTGCCGATCAGGTTCAGCACCGCGAGGCCGACCAGGAAGCGGTCCGGGGCGGGGCCCGCGCTGCGGCCCAGGGCGATCTCGAGCGCGTCGCGTTGCGGCGCCGGAAGCTCGTCGAGGCAGTCCAGTAGCGGCATGCAGAGCTGATGCAGCGCGGCGAAGGCCAGCTCCATCTCCGATTCCACGCCGGACACCCGGGCCGTCCGGAACCCCTGCGCGCACTCCGCAACGAAGTCGAGTAACGCCGTCTTGCCGATGCCGGCCTCGCCGCGCAGGACCAAAACTTGGCTCTCGCCCGAGCGGGCCCGGGACGTCAACCGTTCCAGGGCCGTGCATTCCGCGCGCCGCCCCCGTAAACGCAGTGCCTGAACAGTGTTGATCACTTGGAGTTTGACCTTACCGACCGCGCGCACCAATGGTTTAAATCAACTGCTTGACTTAATGAGGTGGTCCCGATTAACTCGACGGGTGGTCAACGAATTGCCGGGGCGGGTCGCGATCGTCACCGGCGCGGCCTCCGGCCTCGGTCGTGGGATAGCCCAGCGGTTCGCCGCCGAAGGGGCGCGTGTTGTCATCGCGGACGTCGATGTTGACGGCGGTGAGGCACTGGCCGCGGCCCTGGGAGATGACGCGATCTTCGTGCGTACGGACGTCTCCGATCCCGACCAGGTCGGGGCGCTGGTGGCGGCGACGGTGGCGAAGTTCGGGGGTCTGCACGTCATGGTGAACAACGCCGGCGTGTCCGGGAGGCTGCGCCGCCTGCTCGACGACGACCTGTCCGACTTCCACCGGGTGATGGGAGTCAACGTCCTCGGAGTGATGGCCGGTACCCGAGATGCCGCCCGGCACATGGCCGGCCATGGCGGCGGATCCATCGTCAACCTGACCTCGATCGGTGGCATCCAGGCCGGCGGCGGTGTGATGGTGTACCGGGCATCCAAGGCCGCGGTCATCCAATTCACCAAGTCCGCCGCAATCGAGTTGGCGCAGCACGAGATTCGTGTCAACGCGATCGCGCCGGGCAACATCCCGACGCCGATCCTGGCCTCCTCGGCCGGGGACCTCGATCCCGCGGAGCTCGAGCGGTTCGAGGCGCGGATCCGGCAGGGAATGCGTGACGACCGGCCGCTGAAACGCGAGGGCACACCCGACGATGTCGCCGAGGCGGCTCTGTATTTCGCCACCGACCGATCGCGTTACGTCACCGGCACGGTGCTTCCGGTCGATGGGGGAACCGTCGCCGGCAAGGTGAGCAGGCCACGCCGGCCGTCCTGACGTTCGCGCCGAACGTGAACTCACGGTGGCTTTTTCGCGATTTCATCGCCCTCAGTTCACGCTCGGCGGAGGGTGGGCACCCGGCCATGGCACGGTAGAGTCTGACGCCGGGGAGGAATGGATCGTTGTCGCTGCTGTCGAATCAAGTCGTCGCTGACGCGTTGGCGCGCGTGTTCGCCGCCGCCGTGCGCCCGGCTCCGAAGGCTGCCGTGCGGTTCCCGGAGATCGCCGGCCGCACTTCGCGGGTCAGCATCCCCACCCGGTACGGCGACGCGAGCGCGGACGTTTACCACCCTGCTGAGGGCACGACGCGGCCCCCGGTCTACGTCAACGTGCACGGCGGCGGATTCGTCGTCGGCCACCCCGAACAGGACGACCCGTGGTGCCGGTATCTGGCCGCCAACACCGGCGTGGTGGTGGTCAACGTCGGTTACGTCCTGGCGCCCGGTCACCGCTTTCCCGCTGCGCCGCAACAGATTTACGACGTGGTGTGCTGGGCCGCAGACCCCGCACGGGAGTGGGACGGGACCCGGTTGTGTGTGGGCGGCCAGAGCGCCGGCGGCAACCTCAGCGCAGCGGCCGCCCGGCTCGCGCTGGAGAACGACGGCCCCCGCATCGCCCTGCAGGTGCTGCACTACGCACCGCTTGACCTGGTGACACCGACCGGAGCCAAGCCCTCGACGATCGGCCGCCGGGCGATCATGAAGCCATGGATGGGCGAGGTCTTCGACACCGCCTACATACCCGATCCCGCGCGGCGGCGCGACCGCCTGGCGTCGCCGGCCTGGGACGGCAACGCCGACGGTATTGCGGGCATTGCGCCCGCCCTGGTGGTCACGGCCGAACATGACCGGCTTCGCGGCGAAGCCCGCAGGTATGCCGACAAGCTGCAGGCCGCCGGGGCGCTGGCCGAGTATTACGAGGTGCCCGGCGTCGATCACGGCTACAACATCATGAGCGGCGCGGCCGACGTCACCCGCGCCAGCTATGCCCGGATTGCCGAGCACGTCGCCCGGGCCACCACCTGATCGGTGCAGCGTATTGACTCGGTGCATCGTATTGATCGGTGCATCGTATTGATCGGTGCATCGACGTGCGGTGTACTCGATGATCGGGAGGTCTGCCATGGACGGTTTCGCGGGCAAGGTCGCAGTCGTCACGGGAGCCGGTTCGGGCATCGGCAGGGCGCTGGCGTTGGAACTGGCCCGCTCCGGAGCGCGGCTGGCGATCAGCGATCTCGACGTCGACGGCCTCGGGCAGACCGAGGAGCTCATCCGGCGGATGGGTGCCCCGGTGCGGGCGGACCGGCTCGACGTCACCGAGCGCGAGGCCTTCCTCGCCTACGCCGACACGGTCAACGCCCACTTCGGAATCGTGCATCAGATCTACAACATCGCGGGCATCGCGTTCCTCGGCGACGTCGAGGTCAGCCGGTTCAAGGACATCGAAAAGGTGATGGACGTCGACTACTGGGGCGTGGTCAACGGAACGAAAGCCTTCCTGCCGCACCTGATCGCGTCCGGCGACGGCCACGTCGTCAACATGTCCAGCATGTTCGGTCTGTTCGGCGTCCCGGGTCAGGCCGCCTACAACTCCGCCAAGTTCGCGGTGCGCGGTTTCTCCGAGGCGCTGCGCCAGGAGATGGCGATCGCCGGCCATCCGGTCGCCGTCACGGTCGTGCACCCTGGCTACGTCAAGACGGCGATCGCGGCCAACGCCGGACATGCCGAAGGCCTCGATAAGGAAACCGCCGTGCGGGTCTTCAACAAGGTCGCCATCACCAGCGCCGAAAGAGCCGCGCGGATCATTCTGCGGGCGGTCCGCAAGAAGAAGGGGCGGGTGGTGGTGGGTCCGGACGCCAAAGCCTATGACTTGCTGGTGCGTCTGGCGCCGGCGGGCTATCAGCGCATCCTGGGGCCCATGACGGCGCGCTTCCAATCCGGACGCTAGTGAGATCCATCGGCCGCCTGGTACTCGGCGGCTTCCTGATTTTTGCCGGGGTCGCCCACCTGAGTTTCGCGCGCACCTCGTTCTATGCCCAGGTGCCGCGGTGGTTGCCGCTGAGCGCCGACTTGGTCGTGATCGCTTCCGGGGTGGTGGAGATCGTTCTCGGGACGGCCCTGCTGGTGCTGACGCGGTGGCAGGTCACCGTGGGGTGGGTGGCAGCGGTGTTCTTCGTCCTGGTGTTTCCCGGCAACATCGCCCAATTCGCCTCGCACGCAAACGCGTTCGGTCTCAACTCCGATCTTGCCCGAGGCATCCGGCTGTTGTTCCAGCCGCTGCTGGTGATCTGGGCGCTCTGGTGCACGGGCGCGTGGGCCGCGTACCGGAGGCGTCAGGGGCGACGCGGAACGGTTTAAATCAATCGCTTGACTTAATAGTGTTGGGCGCGGTTGACTGGGTGGTATGACCACAGTCGGGCGGGCTGTTCGCGGCGAGCGGGCCAGCTCCACGCAAGAGGCCATCTTGGTCGCAGCCGAGCGATTGTTCGCCGAACACGGGGTGTTCGCGGTGTCCAACCGGCAGGTCAGCGAGGCCGCCGGACAGGGCAATAACGCCGCGGTCGGCTATCACTTCGGCACCAAAGCCGACCTGGTCCGGGCCATCGAGGAGAAACATCGCGGCCCCGTCGAGGAGTTGCGCGAACAGATGGTGGCCGCCCTGCCCGAGTCCGCCGGGATGCGGGACTGGGTCGCGTGCCTGGTCTGTCCGCTCACCGAGCACCTGGAGAATCTCGGCAACCCCACCTGGTATGCCCGGTTCGCCGCGCAGGCCATGACCGACCCGGCGTATCACAACATCGTGGTCAAGGACGCGCTCAGCTCGTCGTCACTGGTCCAGGTCATCGACGGCATCAACAGCTGCCTTCCGGAACTGCCGGTGGCCGTCCGATACGAGCGAAACATCATGGCGCGCAACCTGTTGATGCATACCTGCGCAGATCTGGAACGTGCTCTGGCCGAAGGCACCTCGATGCCGCGGGCGTCCTGGCGGGCCGCCGCGACCGGTCTCATCGACGCCATCGTTGGACTGTGGCTGGCGCCCGTCACCGTGGCGGATGGCGAGCCGGCTCGATGAAAGTCTCTGTTGATCAAGACGTTTGCGCATCATCGGGCAACTGTGTGATGAACGCGCCGGAAGTCTTCGACCAGCGCGATGAGGACGGCGTCGTCGTGTTACTCAACCCGAATCCACCTGCCGAGCAGGCCGAGGCCACCCGCAAAGCCGCCGCGTTCTGCCCGGCGCTGGCCATCCACATTGAGGAGTGAGTCGTGTCCGAGACCTCCCCGGCGTCCATGGCGAGTAGCACCACGGAAACGGCCGCCGACGTTCCCGAGTATCCGATGCCGCGCGCGGCCGGTTGCCCGTTCGCCCCACCACCCGGGGTGATGACACTGGCCGAAGCCAGGCCACTGTCGCGAGTGCGGATCTGGGACGGCAGCACCCCGTGGCTCATCACGGGTTACGAGCAGTGCCGCGAACTGTTTTCGGACTCGCGGGTCAGCGTCGACGACCGGCTGCCCGGCTTCCCGCACTGGAATGCCGGGATGGTGGCCACGGTGCACAAGCGCCCGCGGTCGGTGTTCACCTCCGACGGCGAGGAGCACACGCGATTTCGGCGAATGCTGTCCAAGCCCTTCACGTTTCGGCGGGTCGAGGGGCTGCGGCCGGCGATCCAGCAGATCACCGACGAGCACATCGACGCCATGCTGGCCGGACCCAAGCCGGCCGACATCGTCACCGCTCTGGCGCTCCCAGTGCCGTCGCTGGTTATCAGTGAGCTGCTCGGCGTCCCCTACGAGGACGCCGAAATGTTCCAGCACCACGCCAATGTCGGGCTGGCCCGCTATGCGACGGGCGACGACACCCTTAAAGGCGCGATGAGCCTGAACAAATACCTGGCCGATCTGGTGCAGACCAAAATGGAGACCCCGGCCGAGGATGCGGTTTCCGATCTGGCCGAGCGGGTCAAAGCCGGTGAGCTCAGCGTGAAGGAGGCAGCCCAGTTGGCGACCGGGCTGCTGATCGCCGGCCACGAGACCACTGCCAACATGCTCGGCCTCGGAGTGCTTGCGCTGCTGGAAAACCCGGATCAGTTGCCGGCCATCCGCGACGCCGACGATCCGAAGATCGTCGCCAATGCCGTCGAGGAACTGCTGCGCTACCTCAGCATCATCCAGAACGGGCAGCGCCGGGTCGCCGTCGAGGATATCGCCGTCGCCGGCGAAGTGATCCGCGCCGGCGAGGGCATCATCATCGACCTGGCCCCGGCGAACTGGGACGCCCACGCCTTCACCGAACCCGAACGCCTGTACCTGCACCGCTCCGGAGCCGACCGCAATGTGGCCTTCGGCTACGGCCGGCACCAGTGCGTCGGCCAGCAGTTGGCCCGGGCCGAAATGCAGATCGTCTTCCGCACCCTGTTCCGGCGCATCCCCACCCTGCAACTGGCGGCAACGCTGGAAGACATTCCGTTCAAACACGACCGCCTCGCCTTCGGCGTCTACGAACTACCGGTTACCTGGTAACGAAAGGTCAACGATGACAAGCACTCTGTACCCGCCAAAAGGCTTCGGCGCACCCAAGGACCGCAAGGGGCACGCGCTCGGCAGCAACGTGGGCCTGCCGGGCGGGACCGAGGTGTTCTCGGCCGACAACCACATTTCACTGGCGGCCGACATCTTCTACGAACGCTTCCCCGAAGACCTGAAGGACAAGGCGCCCCGCATCTGGTACGAGGAGGGCGCGTATCAGGTTGGCCGCAAGGGACAGTCGTTCCTGCCGGGTGACTTCAGCGCCGTCCTGATGCAGTACGACGATCTGCCCGGCGCGGCCAGCACCAACATCGAGGCCAGGATCCAGGAGCTGCGGGAAGACGGCGTCGACAAAGAACTCGCCTTCCCCAATGCGGTACTGGCGTTGTTCCACTACCCGGACAAGAAACTTCGCGAACTCACCTTCCGCATCTACAACGAGTACATCGCCGAGCTGCAGGAGCGCTCCAACGGCCACTTCTACGGCGCGGGCCTGATCAACTGGTGGGACCCCGAGGGCACCCGCAGAACGCTCGCCGAGTTGAAGTCACTGGGACTCAAGACATTCCTGATGCCGCTGAACCCCGGCAAGGACGACGACGGCAACCCCATCGACTACTCCTGCACCTCCATGAGCGCCGTCTGGGACGAGATCGAGGCCGCCGGCCTTCCGGTGACGCACCACATCGGGGAGACCCCGCCGAAGAGCCCGTGCGAGTTCAACAGCGTCGTCGTCGGAATGATGATCAACATCGACGGCTTCCGGGAAACGTTCTCCAAGTACATCTTCGGCGGCATCCTCGACCAGCACCCAGCGCTGCGGATCGGCTGGTTCGAGGGCGGGATCGCGTGGGTGCCGTGGGCCCTGCAGGACGCCGAACACCTGGTGGCGTCCTACCAGCACATGTTCAACCGACCGCTCGAACACGATGTCCGCTACTACTGGGACACCCACATGAGCGCCTCGTTCATGGTCGACCCGCTGGGCCTGGAGCTGATCGACCGGATCGGGGTCGACAAGGTGATGTGGTCGTCGGACTACCCGCACAACGAAAGCACCTACGGATACTCCGAGAAGTCGCTGGCGGCCGTCGTCGAAGCCGTCGGCCCAGACAACGCCGCCCGGATCGTCAGCGGCAACATCACCGAATTTCTGGGGCTGTGACTACTTTGGGGACTACTTTCGCGCAACAGGACAGCGGACTGGCCATACCGGAGACTCCCGATCTATCCCGGATGCGCCGCGAGACCGGGGCGCGGTTGCGTGCGGCGATGACCGAGCGGGGTGTCGACGCCCTGGTGCTGCTCGGCAACAATGCGGTGGTCTACGCCACCGGAACCAGTTGGCCGCTCGGTGACGCCGGCCTGTCCTATGTCGAGCGGCCGGTGGCGGTGGTGCTCGCCGACGACGAGTGGCCGCACTTGTTCCTGCCGTTCCGCGAGGGTGCTGCGCAGGAGTCCGAGCTGCCGGCCGACCACCTGCACCGCCCGGTCTACCTCGAATTCGACGAGGGGGTTGCCGATTTCGCGCGGGTGCTGGCCGAGCTGGTACCGGGTGGTGCCACGGTCGCGGCCGACGAACTGACCGGAGCCATGTCACGTGCCCGGAACACGTTGTTTCCCAGCGGCTTTCCCGTCGACGCGGCCGCGGTGATCAGCGCCGCCAAGGTGATCAAGACGCCGGATGAGCTGGCCTGCATCCGCACCGCCGTCCGCATCACCGACGAGGCGATGGTCGAGGTGCACAAGGCGCTGGCACCCGGAATCCGCCAGATCGATCTGTCGGCCCGATTTGTGCGCCGGGCCTTCGAGTTGGGCGCGATGACCAGCATGCTGGAACCGATCTGGCAGGTGATGCCGCACAGCAGGGCCGAGGGCGTCTGGACGACTCACGGCGACCTGGCGCTGCCGCTATTGAGCACCGAACGCGAACTTGCCAAGGGCGACGTGCTCTGGACCGACGTCAGCATCACCTACGCCGGCTACTGCTCCGATTTCGGCCGCACCTGGATCGTCGGGCAGGACCCGTCGCCGCGCCAGCAGGCGCAGTTCCACAGGTGGCGCGCGATCATGGACGCGGTACTGGGCGTGGCCCGCGCCGGCGCCACCGCCGCCGATCTGGGCCGGGCGGCGATCGCGGCCAACGATGGCACCCGACCCTGGCTGCCGCATTTCTACCTGGGCCACGGCATCGGGGTGAATGCGGCCGAAATGCCGATGATCGGAACGGATCTCGGCGAGGAGTTCGACGAGAACTTCGTGCTGCAGCCGGGCATGGTGCTGGTGCTGGAACCGGTGGTGTGGGAAGACGGAACCGGCGGCTATCGCAGTGAAGAGGTCCTGGTGATCACCGAGGAAGGCTCGATTCGATTGACCGACTACCCCTATGACCCTTATGTCGACTGAAGTCCTGCCCGACGCACGGGCGCTGCGTCTCGGCCGCCGGGAGCGCGCGCTGGCCCAGATGGCCGCCCACGATCTGGACGTGCTCGTGCTGGGCCGGCAGGCCAACGTCCGCTATGTGACTGGCGCACCGCAACTCTGGGTCGCCGGGACACGGCCGTTCGGACCCACCTGCGTGCTGGTGCGCGAGACGGGCGCCGTTCATCTGCTCAGTACCTGGGACGAGGGCATCCCCGAGGACATCCCGCGGGAGAACCTGTACGGCATCTCCTGGAATCCGGCGAACACCATCGCCGCGCTGAGCCGCATCGCCGGCGCGTCCACCGCCCGTCGAGTCGGAACCGATGCGCTGTCACCGGTTTTCGCGCAGCTGTTGCCGACCGCCTTCCCCAGCGCCGAACTGGTCGACGGTGAACTGGCCATGCGCGCGGCGCGGCGAATCAAGACAGACGAGGAGATCGTCGCCTTACGGGAATCCATCGCCGTCGCCGAATCCGGCCTGGCCGCGGCCGTCGCGGGATTGCGGCGCGGTGTACGGGAGCAGGAATTGGCCGGGGTGCTGCTGGAGGCGGTGGCCGCCGGCGGGGTGAGCACCCCGTCGAATCAAGATGTGGCCTGGGTGACGTCGCGTGAGCATCCCTGGCGGCGCGCCGCCGGCGACGGTCGGGTGCAGTCCGGCGACCTGGTGGCGCTGTCCGCCGGCGTTCTGGCCGGCGGCTACATCGGCGAGGTGGGACGCACCTGGCCGGTGGGCGATGTCACCGGCGCCGCGGAACTGTTCAGCCGTTGGGACCGGTTGTGGGACATGCTGATTGCCGTGTGCCGGCCGGGAGCGGGAGCGGATGAGCTGCTGGCCGCGTATGCCACAGCGGGGGAGCCCGCACCGCCGATGCCCGTGGCGCGGGGCCTGGGCATGGGCTTTGACCCGCCGGTCATCTCCGCACGCATGCCCCGCACCGCGGCGCAGGAGCGGCTGGAACCCGGCATAGTGCTTGCGGTCACCGGCTACGTCTGGGAGCAGGGAGTCGGCGCGGTGTTCGGGCGCGAGGCGGTGCTCATCACGGCCGACGGCCCGCAGGTGCTGACCGCCAGCCCGTTCTGGCGGGGCTAGGTCATGGCCGCTGACTCCAAGGCCAAGAAGATCATTCGCTACGACAAGGACGCCAAGACCCGCATCGCGACCATCACCTTCGACCGGCCCGAGTACCTGAACGCGCCGACGATCGCGGCGCGGCACCGCTACGCCGACCTGCTGCACCGGGCCGGCGTCGACGATGACGTCAAGGTCGTCGTGATCCGCGGCGCCGGTGACGATCTGGGATCCGGCGCGGACCTAAAAGAGTTCATGCGGGCCAAAGACTCCGACGATCCCGGACCCCTGCTGACCGAATTCCGGTTGGGCGCCGGTGACGTCACCTATCCGCCCCGCGGTTCGTTCCGGCACGGCGCCTCGGTGGGGCAGTGGTACGCCAACCCGAACTCCGGAATCCGCGGACTGCAGGACTTCAAGAAGATCTCCATTCTCGAAGTCAAGGGCTACTGCTACGGCTGGCACTTCTACCAGGCAGCCGACGCAGACCTGGTAATTGCCTCTGACGACGCACTTTTCGGGCATCCGTCGTTCCGGTACTACGGCTGGGGACCCCGGATGTGGTGGTGGGCCCAGACTATGGGCATCCGCAAATTTCAGGAGATGGTGTTCACCGGGCGGGCGTTCACCGCCGCCGAGATGTATGACTGTAACTTCCTCAACAGCGTGGTGCCACGCGCCGGGCTGGAGGCCGAGGTCGAGAAGTACGCGCTGGCCTGCGCGCGTAACCGGCCTACCGACACGGTTTTCATGCAGAAGACGTTCTTCGAGATCATGAAGCAGTTTCAGGGCGAGTACATGGGCAGTCTGCTGAGCGGCTTCTTCGAGTCCGCCGGGGGCAGCGTGCGCGCGGATGGCGACGACTTCCTCCTCGACGACGCGGTCGGCCGGGGTCTCGGTGGCGCCGTCAAGGCCAACGACGACAACTTCCCGCCGGACTGGCGGTTGAGCAAGGGGGCGCGCGGCAAGGGCCGAAAGGCCAAGCGGTAGTGACCCCGTCACCGCTGTCGGGTTACACCGTGATCGACCTGTCCTATGGGATCGCGGGCGCCTACTGCACCAAACTGCTCGCCGACGGCGGCGCCGACATCATCAAAGTCGAATCACCGGAGGGTGATTGGCTCAGATCATGGTCGGCATCGGGGTCTGACCTAACGGGTGACGGCGCGCTGTTCAGCTTCCTTGCCGGGTCCAAGCACAGTGTGGTCGCCGACCCGGACTCAGATGCCGAGTTCGTGGGGCGGCTGTTGGCCGGTGCGGACGCGGTGGTGTGGTCTGCGGGTTCTGCACTAGCCGAGTGCTTTTCGCCCGCAGCGATACGCGAGCGCCATCCGCACCTGGTCGTCGCGTCGATCACTCCGTTCGGCCTGGACGGGCCCTGGCGGGACCGCCCGGCCACCGAGTTCACACTGCAGGCCTGGTCCGGTGGGATTGTCGGACTGGGGCGCGGTGTGGCAGACCGGGCCCCGGTGTTCGTCGGCGGGCAGGTCGGCGAGTACCTCGCCGGCGCCTACGCCAGCGCGGCGATTCTGGCCGCGCTCCACGGCGGTCGCAGTCAGGGCCAACTCATCGACCTGTCAATGCTGGAGACCCAGATCCTGGGCCTGACGTACTACCCGGTGACGTATTTCGAAATGCTCGGCCGGCCGTGGCGCGATGCGCGCCGACTCACGGTCCCCGGCGTGGCCGCCGCGCAGGACGGGCTGGTGGACCTGGGCTGCGGCACCGCGCAACAGTGGTTCGACCTGTGCGCCATGGTCGGGCACCCGGAATGGATCGACGAGGATTCCCCGCTGTCGATCACCGAACTGGCCAACGTCTACGCCGACGAGATCTACGACTGGGTGCGCAATCACCCGTCCGATGAGATCCGCGAACTGGCGACCGCGTTCCGGATACCCAATGCCCCGGTGGCCAACGGCGCCAACATCGTTGGGCTGGATCACTTCGTCGATCGCGGTTCTTTTCAGCGCAATCCCCGGGATGGCTTTCAGCAGCCGGGCCACCCGTACCGGCTGCGGCCGGCGCAGTTGCGGCAACCGGGAGTGGCGCCCAGGCTTGGTGAACACACCGCGCACTACCGGGCGGCCACCCCGGTGCCGCGAGCCGTGTCGGCTGAGCCGCCAAAACGATTGCCGCTGTTCGGTCTTCGCGTGCTGGACATGACCGCGTTCTGGGCCGGGCCGTCCTGTACCCACCTGCTGGCGATGTTGGGCGCCGAGGTGATTCACATCGAATCCGCCCGCCGCCCGGACGGCACCCGGCTTATCGCCGGTATCCCGGTCACCGAGGAGCAGTGGTGGGAGAAGTCGCCGATCTTCGCGGCACTCAACACCAACAAGAAGGGCCTGACCCTGGACCTGCATCGCCCGCGGGGGCGGGAACTGCTGCTTGAGCTCATCGGCACCTGTGACGTGATCGCGGAGAACTTCACCCCCCGCGTGCTCGATCACATCGGCCTGGATTTCGCGGCCGTGCAGGCGGTCCGGCCCGACGCGATCCTGTTGCGAATGCCCGGATTCGGACTGGACGGGCCTTGGCGCGACAATCCGGCGTTCGCCTACGTCATCGAGTCGGCGTCGGGGCTGAGCTGGCTGACCGGCTATCCCGACCGCACCCCGTTCGAGCCGTACTCGGTGGGCGATCCCAACGCCGGCATCCACGCGCTCAACGCGCTGCTGCTGGCGCTGGAGCACCGCCGCCGCACCGGGCAGGGCGTCATGGTGGAGGCCGCGATGGTCGATGCGGCGCTCAACATCGCCGCCGAACAGGTCATCGAGTACTCCGCCTACGGCGCCTTGCTGGAGCGGGCCGGGAACCGGGGTCCGACGGCCGTGCCGCAGAACCTGTACCTGAGCGCCGACATCGACGAGTTCGGACGCCTCGACAGCTGGGTCGCGATCGCGGTGGCCACCGACGAGCAGTGGGCACAATTGTGCGGTGCGCTCGGATCCCCCACGTGGGCAACCGATCCGGCGCTGGCCACCGCGGCGGGCCGGCGCGCGCACCAGGATCGGATCGATGAATGGCTCGCACAATGGTGTGCGGGACGCACGCGGGACGAGATCGTGGACACCCTGTGGGATGCCGGTGTGCCCGTTGCCAAGGTCATGCAGCCGCACCGGCAGGCGGAGCTGGACCAGCTCGCCGCGCGCGGCTTCTTCGAAGTCGTCGACCATCCGGTTTGCGGCCCGGCTAGGCTCAGCAGCGTGCCCATGCGATTGTCCGGCGGCCCATGCCGATTCCACACCCAACCGGCACCGCTGCTGGGGCAACACAATCGGGAGTTGTTGGCGGAGCTGGGCCTGACCGATGCGGAGATCGCTCAGCTGGAAGCCGACGGTGTGATCGGCCAGGCCCCGGGGTGACTCTCGCGGGAGGTAGCCGTGGCTGTTGACCCGTCGAACATTCTGCTGACCGGCCGGGTCGCGGTCGTCACCGGTGGGGGAGCCGGCATCGGACGCGGCATCGCCGCGGGTTTCGCGGCCTTCGGCGCGCGCGTGGCCATCTGGGAACGCAATCCCGATACCTGTGCGCAGGCTGCGGAATCGATTGGCGCACTGGGCATCACCACTGACGTCCGGGACAGCGGCCAGGTCGACGCCGCGCTGGCCCAAACGGAGGCCGAGCTGGGGATTCCGACGATCCTGGTCAACAATGCCGGGGGTGTGTTCTCCTCGCCGCTGCTGGAGACCAGCGAGAACGGTTGGGACGCTTTGTATCGCGCCAACCTGCGGCACGTGCTGCTGTGCACCCAGCGGGTCGCCCGCCGGATGGTCGGCGACGGCCTGCCCGGCAGCGTCATCTCCGTCACCTCGATCGAAGGGGTGCGGGCCGCCCCCGGCTACGCGGCCTACGCCGCCGCCAAGGCCGGCGTCATCAACTACACCAAGACCGCCGCGCTGGAACTGGCGTCCCACGGTATCCGGGTCAACGCGATAGCACCCGACATCACCCTGACCGAGGGTCTGGCTCAGCTCGGCGGCGCGGAAGCAACGGCGGCCATGGGTGCGGTAGTGCCGTGGGGCCGGCCCGGGCACGTCGACGAAACCGCCGCTGCGGCAATCTTTCTCGCCTCGGACATGTCGACCTACATCACCGGCCAGACGTTGCACGTCGACGGCGGCACCCACGCGGCGGGCGGGTGGTACCACGACCCGCAGACCGGCGCCTACCGCCTGGGCCCGAGTTCCTAGCGCTCGCGAGGGTCAGTGGCGCCAGCCCTCGGCGGCCTGTTCGTCGAAAGTCCGGTCGATGCGGTCGAACCGGCGTCGGATCGACGCCCGGGACGCCTCGTGCGGCAACACATACAAGCGGTTGGCCAGGATCGCATCGGCGGTCAGGCGGGCGAGATCCGCGACGCCCAGCGTCTCGTCCTGCGCGGGCAGCGGTCCGAGCGAACCTGTGACGTCCGGTGTAGATGCCAGGCCGTAGTCCGCGCCCCGGATCCGTTCGGAGTTGGACAGCAGCTTGGTCTCGACGACCATCGGGCACAGCACCGAGACTCCGATGCCATTGCCCTTGACCTCTCGCGCCAGCGTTTCGGCCAGGCTCACCACGCCATACTTGGCGACCCCGTACGCCCCGAGACCGGCGTTGGGCACCAACCCGGCGAAGGAGGCGGTGAACGCGATGTGGCCGCCGGTGCCCTGCTTGAGCAGTCGCGGCAGGAACGCTTCGACGGCGTGTATCGAACCCCACAAGTCGATGTCGATGACCCAGCGCCAGTCCTCGTGCGTCATTTCGGCGATCGGGCCGGCGACCACGATGCCGGCGTTGCTGAACACGACGTCCACCTGGCCGAGCAACCGGAAGGCCTTGTCCGCGAGGCGCGCCACCTCTTCGAAATGCCGGACGTCGCACATCACGCCGTGGGCGTCAAAACCCTGGCCACGCAAATGCGCGACCGCTAGCTCCAGGCCGGGTTGGTCGACGTCAGCGAGCACCACCCGGGCCCCGCGTCCGGCCAACTCGGTGGCGGTGGCCAGGCCGATACCGCTCGCGCCGCCGGTGATGACCGCTCCGCGTCCCTCGAATCCGTCCATGGACGAACCCTATTTGAGGCAGCTCCCCGCATCTACCGGCAGGGTGACGCCGGTGATGTACCGAGACTCGTCGGAGGCGAAGAACAGCACGGCGTTGCTGACGTCCTGCGCCTCGACCCACGGGATCGGCAGCGTGTGGAACATCTGGCAGATCGGGGCCATGTCGTCCGGTCCGGGATTCTCCAGGTCCGGCCGGAACATCTTGAAGGTGCCCTCGTTATGCAGCATCGGGGTGGCGACATGCGTGGGATGCACGGAGTTGACCCGAATCATGTGCTGCCCCAGTTCAACCGCGAAGGAGCGCATGATGCCCACCACGCCGTGCTTGGCGGCCACATAGCTGCCGCAGTGCGGGTAGGCCTTGATCCCGCCGACCGAGCTGGTGAGGATGATCGAGCCACCGTTGCGGCCCGCCAGGATATGCGGCACGCCGGCTTTCACCGACTTCCAGACGCTGGACAGGTTGACGTCGATCATCTCCTGCCAGTCGTATTCGCTGGTCTTGTCCAGGGTGTCGCCACCGTTGCCGATGCCGGCGTTGGCAACGATGATGTCCAGTCGCCCCAGTTGCTCGACGCCGCTGTCCACGGCGGCCTTGAGCGCGTCGAAGTCGCGTACATCGACCTCTGCTGTGACGATCCGTCGGTTGAGGCCCTTGACGAGATCTGCGGTCTCGGCCAGATCCTCGGGTGTCGACGCCGGGATGGTGGTGTTCTTGACGATCGGCTTGCATACGTCGACGGCGATGATGTCGGCGCCTTCCTGGGCTAATCGCACCGCGTGGCTGCGCCCCTGGCCCCGCGCCGCCCCGGTGACGAAGGCGACCTTACCTTCTACACGTCCAGTCATGTTTCCCTCCTTAGTAACTCAGTAGGTAACTCAGCCGAAGACGGCCGGCATGGATTCCCAACCCCGCACGGTCGACGTCGGGGAAAGCGTGGCCTCGGCTAGGTCGACATCCCATTCGGGGAAGCGCTTCAGAATCTCTTCGAGCGCGATCCGGCCCTCCAGGCGGGCCAGCGCCGAGCCGAGACAATAGTGGGTGCCGACGCTGAACGTGAGGTGTTGACGTGGCTCGCGGCGGATGTCGAAAACGTCTCCGTCAGGCGGGAATTGACGATGGTCGCGGTTCGCCGCGCCGATCAGCATCATCATGACGCTGCCTTCGGGGACCCGTTGGCCGTAGTAGTCGACGTCGCGGGTGACGTACCGGGCGACGTGCGGCGCCGGCGGCTCGTACCGCAACAATTCTTCGACGGCCGCGGGAATCAACGCCGGATTCTCCACCAGCGCCCGACGCTGATCCGGGTGTTCCGCCAAAACCTTTCCCGCCCAACCGATCAGCCGGGTGGTGGTCTCGTTGCCGGCGCCGGAGACCACGGTGACGTAGGTGAGCAGTTCGTCGCGTCGCATGCGCCGGACCGTTCCGGTCTCGTCCTCGAACTCCGCGTTGAGCAACTCGGTCATGATGTCGTTGGACGGATGTTGCGCGCGCCAGTCGATGTACTGACCGAAAAACTCGCCGTTCAGCATGGTTTCGGCCGAGAATTCCATCGGCTTACCCGCCTCGGTGCGCATCTGCGCGTTGGCGAAATCGCGTGCGGCTTCTTGATCTTCCTCCGGGACTCCCAGCAGCATGCCGATCACCCGCATCGGCATCTGGGCGCCGAGGTCGTTGACGAAGTCGAACCTGCCGGTGTCGACCAGCGGATCCAGGCTGCGCGCGCAGAACTCCCGGATCTTGGGCTCCAGGTCGCTGATCTTGCGCGGAGTGAACATGCGCGACAACAACTTACGGTGGATGTCGTGGACCGGCGGATCCTCGAAGATGAGCACGCCCGGTGGCATGTCGATATTGGCCCGGATCAGCTCGAGGATCGCCCCGCGGGCGGAGCTGAACGTCTGGTAGTCGACGATGGCGTTGTCGACGTCGGCGAAGCGGCTGAGGGCGTAAAAGTCGTGCTGCTCGTTGTAATACAGCGGCGATTCCTCGCGCAGCCGCCGGAACATGGGGTAGGGGTCAGCGTTGAGCTCGACATCATACGGGTCGAAATAGACGTCGCTGGCTGCGCTTACTGTCACGGGTAATTGCCCTCTCGCCGGTTGCGCGCCACCCGTTTGATCAGGGCAGCGCGCTCATGCCGCCTTTAGAACTCTGTCATCACCCACCAACGAGTGTCAACGCGGAATCCATTTCGGCTATTTTGCGTTCTGATTTTCAGAGAATAGCATTCTCATATTGGCGCCGGGGTGCGATATTCGCTCGTCAGGACATTGGTGGACCGCAAAGCGGCCCGAATGCTAGCCGCCTGCGAATCCGCGTGAGCAGAAGTCCCACACCTCGTCGGCGCTGATCGGGTGCACCGTCGCGTCGTCGGAGCCGCCGCTGGACTGTGCGATGAACATCACCGTCTGCATGGTCATGGCGGCCATCCGCTTCGGGTTGACGCCGGCGCGCAGCTTGCCCGCTTCGTAGGCGGCTTCCATCAGCTCGGTGAGCAAAGCCAGCAGCGGCGCATGGGCCACCTTGACCTCAGCGGGATGCGTAACCAGCAACCGGGGCGCAAAGTCGGTGAACAACGGTCGCCGGGCCGTCGGGTCCGGGCGGGAAGCCTCGTACAGCAGTTCCACCGCCACCTTGAGCCGCTCGAGCGCGTCGGTGTGGCTTTCCGTGGCGGCCCTGATCTGATCGGCCGACCGGCTCAGCGCGTCCTCGAACAGGGCCAGCAGCAATTCGTGCTTGCCATCGAACTGCAGGTAGAAGCTGCGCAGCGACTGGCGGGACCGGTCGACGACCTCCTGCACGGTGAAGTCCGTGCTGCCCTTTTCGATGATGATGGCCTGCGCGGCATCCAGGAAGCGCTGGACGCGTTGCGCCGCACGCAGTTTCGCGGTCTTGATGGATCGCTCGACGGCCCGCTGTTTCCAAGCCGGCTCTTCGCCCGGGCTGGTCACGGGCGGCTCGGGAGATTGCCGCGAGGAGAGAACATGGTTGGACTGTACCGGAGAACGTCGGGCCATCGCTGCGCTCGACCTCCTCACGGACGATGTCTAGGAGATTGTAACTTCCTCACGACGAGAATACTATTCTCTTGCACGGGTGTTTGGGAAGCACATTCATGAGAGTGCAGACCCGGGAGCCGCGAGAGGCCGCGAGGAGATTTTGTGCAGCTGACTTTTGATGCCGATGTCGAGGCTTTCCGAGCGGAATTCGTCGCATTTCTCGACGAGCACCTGCCGGATGAGGCTGAGGGCGTGCTGCGGCCGACTTCGTGCTCCCACGTGCCGGAGTGGGCGGCTCGCTGGCAGCGGACGTTGTTCGACAACGGTTGGCTGCTGCCGGGCAATCCGCCGGAGTTCGGCGGCCGCAACGCGACCCTGTTGCAGCAGTACGTGCACGCCGACGAGATGGCGCGGCGCCGGATCTACCGCAGTTTCAATCCACAGGGCGTCGGGATCATCGCGGCGTCGCTGTTGTCATTCGGATCTCCGGAGCAGAAGCAGCGCTGGGCGGTGCCGATTCTGCGAGCCGAGATGACCGCGTCGTTGGGTATGAGCGAACCGGGCGCCGGTTCGGATCTGGCCTCCTTGAAGACGAAAGCGGTGCGTGACGGCGACGACTTCGTGGTGAACGGCCAGAAGGTGTGGACCTCGGGTGCACACGACGCCGACGTGCTGCTGACATTCGTGCGCACCAACCCCGACGTCCCAAAACACAAGGGGATCAGTGTGTTACTGATTCCGACGGACACCCCGGGGGTGGTGCGACGACCGTTCGCCTCGGTGTGCGACCACGACGACGTCGAATTCAACGAGGTGTTTTTCACCGATGCCCGGGTGCCCGCCGAGAATCTGGTCGGCGAGCTCGACGGAGGGTGGCGGGTGGCGACCGGCGCGCTCGGGCACGAGCGGGCCATGCTGTGGCTCGACTACGCCAACCTATTGGACCAGCAGACAACCGATTTCACGCCCACCGGAGCATTGGAGCGGGATCGCTACGCGACCCTGGTGATGGATGCCTGGGCGATGCGGCTGCTTGGTTCGGTGACGCTGGCCAAAGCCGCGCGCGGTGAGGAGGATGTGCCCGGGCAGTCGGTGCTGAAGCTGCTCGGCTCGGAGGCGGTCCAGCGCGCCTCCGAAGATGCCCTGAACGCCAAGGGCGGCGAGGGTCTGATTCATCCGGCGATCACCGCGCCATTCGCGCCGCTGAACCTGGACGCGCACTACGGCAGCTGGTTCGACCGCTATGCCCGCAGCTTTGCCGGCACCATCGCCGGCGGGACCTCGGAGATTCAGCGCAACATCATCGCCGAGCGGGTACTCGGCATGCCGCGCAACTAGGCTCCGCAATCCTCCTGCCCGAGTGGGAATTTCACGACGCCATGACTTGAGTCTGAGAGGCGTGTCGCGTCGGGTGATTCACGCTCGGCGCCAGAGTTGGTGAGCGGCGCCTAGAGGTGGACGAGCCGGGGCGCCGAGCCCACGGCACGAAGATGCGCTCCCGCTTCCCGGGTGAGTTCCCTCGAGCTGCCGAGCAATCCGTCGAGCACCAGTGCCCGTTTGACGTGGTGATGCAATTGATGTTCGGCGGTGAAGCCGATGCCGCCGAGCACCTGCTGGCAGTGGCGGGCGGCGGTGAGCGCGGCCTGGCCGGCCGCGGCCTTGGCCAACAGACAGGCAAGGTCGTCGGGCTGGTCGGTGGCGGCCTGCAGGGTGGCCTCGGCGCCCTCGATGGCGACCAGCGTCTCGGCCAGCCGGTGCCGCACCGCCTGGAAAGATCCGATGGGGCGGCCGAATTGGACCCGGTCCAGCGCGTGGCTGCGAGCCAGCGACAGCATGGCCCGGCTGGCGCCGACGAGCCACCAGCCCACCGCCTGCCGTCCGGCGCTGAGCGGAACAACGTCCCCGGCCGCGACACGGTGCAAGGGGAGATCCTCGTCCATCGCCGAAGCGTCAGTGTCGGTACGCTCCCAGACCACCCAGGAACCGCCGGCATACGGCAGCGGCGCCGTGCCTCCGCCGTCCCGCCCGGCGGCGCGCAACACCACGTCGTTCAAAACGGATGCATGCGCACCGGTTTCGCCGAGCAGCCGGAACACCAGAGGGATTGCGGTCGAGGGTATTTCGTCGAGCATGTCAAGCCAGCCGAGCTCAGCCAGGGCGGCGTCGAGCTTGGCGCCGGACGGCGAGGCCGTCATCGCCGTCCGCAATGATTCGGCCAACAGCGCCAGCTCGGGGTCCATGTCACTCCCTCCCGAGGTCGAGCAGCCGACGGGCGATGATGTTGCGCTGTATCTCGGCGGTGCCGCCGTAGATGGTCGCCGCGCGCGAGTAGAGGTACTCCGGACGCCAGGCTGAGTCGTCGAGTTCGAGCGTGCCGGGCAGCAGGTCGCGGACGGTGTCGTAGAGCCGTTGTTCGGCACCGGCCAGCAACACCTTGTCGATCGAGGTGTCCGGTCCGAGTCGTGCCCCGTCGGCCAGCCGGTGCTGGGTGGCACGGGACCGGCAGCGCAGCGTGTGCAGCGCCAGATAGGCTGCGCCCAAGGCGGATTCGTCCGGGTCAGGCGCCTCGGCGATCAATGCGTCGAACCTCGAGTACAGGTAGGCGATTCGCTGCCAGAAACAGGTCGACCGTTCATACGGCAACAGATCCATCGCCAGCTGCCAGCCATCCCCGGGCTTGCCGAGCATGCGGCTGGACGGGATCACCACGTCGTCGTAGTACACCTCGCAGAACTCGTCGACGCCGTGCATGGTGCGCAACGGGCGGACCGTGATACCCGGCGTGTCCAGGTCGACGAAGAACGCGGTGATGCCGTCATGACCCGGCGCGGTACGGGTGAGCAGGACGCAGCGGGTGGAGAACTGCGCAAAACTGGTCCAGACCTTCTGCCCGTTGACAATCCAGTTGTCGCCGTCCTGGACCGCCCGGGTCGTCAAGGACGCCAGATCGCTGCCGGATCCCGGTTCGGAGAAGCCCTGGCACCATTGCTCGCGGCCGCTGAGCAGCCGCGGCACCATTTCGGCCGCCAATGCGGCCGGCGCGTAATCGATCATGGTGGGCGCCAGCACCTCCAGCATCGAGTAGGGACCGGGTTCGGCCAGCCGCCGGCCCACCACCTCCTCGCCGACGATTGCGCGCAACAGGGCGGGTCCACCGAGTCCACCCACCGAGGTGGGCCACCCGTAGCGCATCCAGCCGGCGTCGTACAGCGCTTCGCTGACCCGGGCGAACTGCCGCATATGCCCCTGCAGCGAATGGTCGGGTCCCGGCGTCAGGTCATGTTCGTCGAGCCACCCGCACAACCCAGTCCGGAACTCGTCGACATTCACGGGGAGGGGCGCCCGACGGCATGCGGACGCCCGGAATCATGCACGCCGCTGCGCCGGATGAAGGTCATGGCACGGGTTTTCAGTCGCCACCCGTCGGCGGTGCGCAAATAGGTGTCGCGGTAGTAACCGATGCGCATGTCGTGCGCGGAGTGTTCGATGAAGCACAGCGGTTGGGTGCCGGTCGCCGTGTCGCCGTCGAGATTTTCCACCAGCGAGGTGCCAGTCATGAACAGGCCCTTGGGCGCGGCGGCGACCAGTTCCGGGAACCGGTCGAGTGTGTAGGTGTCGCCGAACGCGCTGTAGGTGCCGTCCGGCGTGAACACACCGACCAGTCCCTCGATGTCGCCCTGGGTGATGGTGACGGCGTACCGCGCGAGCAGTTGCTGGATCTCGACCAGGTCGTCAGTTCTGGTTGGCTGGTTAGTTGACAAAGACCTTGCCGCCTTTCATGACAAAGCTCACGTTGCGGGTAACGGTGATGTCTTCCAACGGATTTCCGGGCACCGCGATGATGTCGGCCAGCATCCCCTCGGCCAGCCGTCCCAGCTCGGTGGAGTTGATCAGGTCCGCGGCCGTCACGGTCGCCGCGCGCAACACCGCCAGCGGCGGCAACCCCCACTCCACCAGGGTGACGAGTTCATCGGCGTTGCGGCCGTGCGGTATTGCCGGCGCGTCGGTGCCGACGGCGATCTTCACTCCGGCGTGGTAGGCGGCCAGGATCGAGGTGCGCGACTTCGGAAACATCTCGGCGGCCTTGGCCTGCAGTTCGGGTGGTGCATGCGAGACGTCCATGCCCTCGGCCAACCGCCGGGTGCTCACCAGGAAGGTGTCGTTCTCGACCATCAGCGCGATGGCCTCGTCGTCGATCAGGAAGCCGTGCTCGATGCAGTCGATGCCGGCCGCCACCGCGTGCTTGACCGCGTCGGCGCCGTGCGTATGTGCTGCCACGCGCAGCCCGCGCCGGTGTGCCTCGTCGACGATGGCGCGCAGCTCGTCATCCGAATAGTGCTGGGCGCCAGGCGGTCCGGTCAGTGACATGACGCCGCCGGAGCAGCACACCTTGATCAGCTGGGCGCCGTGCTTGATCTGGTAGCGCACCGCGCGGCGGATCTCGTCGACCCCGTTGGCGATGCCCTCCTCGATCGTGAGGTCCAGTACGTGCGGGGCGAACGCCGCGAACATCGTCGGATCCAGGTGCCCACCGGTGGGCGTAATCGCATGTCCGGCAGGCACAACGCGGGGTCCGTCGATCCAGCCCGCGTCGATGGCCTTACCTAGCGCGACGTCGAGCAGGTAGCCGCCGGTTTTGACGAACAGGCCCAGGTTGCGCACCGTGGTGAACCCGGCGCGCAGGGTGCGCCGCGCATTGCCCACGGCGCGCAGCACCCGGGTCGGCGGGTCGTCCTGCACCTGGGACAGGCCCGGCTTCTCGCCGCGCCCGCCCATCAGCAGGTTGACCTCCATGTCCATCAACCCGGGCATCAGGATGTGGTTGCCCAGATCGATCAGTTCGCCCTCGGGCTCACCACCGATCCCCACGATCCGGTCGCCGTCGATCCGGATGATGCCCGGTGTGACGATCTCGCCGGCGTCGACGTCGAGTAGCCCAGCTGCCTTGAGCGTCAACACCCGTCAGATCACCGGTTCCCTGATGCACTCCACCCACGCCGCGCCGCTGTCGGGAACCCGGGGCTGCTTCCACGCCTCGATCGGAAACGACACCATCACCAGCGACTGCATCAGGTGCATGAGCGTGCGTGCGTCCTCGGGAAGATCGTCCAATGGGTACTTGTCACAGTAGGCGATGACGTCGTTCAGGTGCGGGAAGGCAACGTCGTAGAACTCTTGCATCTGACCCATCGTGGAGGCCAGGCGCTTGGCGTAACGCTCGGGCTCGGTGGCCAGGTCCCAGCCGAGATACGGTTCCAGGTCGGCGAATTCAGACGGTAACTTTGCCATTGTTCTGGCTCTCCTTCGCGAAGTCGGCTACGTAGTCGCCGGTCACCTTGTGCAGATGGCGGAGCAGGATTTCCTGGTCGCACAACGGGAAGTCGTTGACCACCTTGGTGCCGATCATGGTCTGGGTCGCCTCCAGCGTGTTGGCGTCCTGCAGCGCGTACTCCTTGAACGTCACCGCCGCCAGCTCCTGCGCCAGGCGTTCACGGGCATTTCGCGGCGGCACGAAGTACAGCGTGCACTCGAAGATGTGTTTGTCGACGGCGGTCGGCCAGTAGTGGTAGGTCAGGAACCAGCCCGGTTCCCAGATCAGCAGCATGAAGTTCGGGTAGAAGTGCCAGGAGTCGACGCCCCACTGCTTGACCTTCTTCGGGTTGACACCCGGCGGCAGTGCGTCGAGGTTCGCGATGACCTCCGGCTTGTCCCAGGGGCCGAACAGGCCGCTGCGCAGGACCTGGTCCATCGGCTTGACCATGCTCATGTCCACCGGCGGGGCCTGGCCGCCCCAGGTCGAGATCATTCCGTGCGGGCTGGCCAGCTCGTAGTGCAGCGCCTCGAAGCCGTACTTCATGATCTTGGCGGCTTCTTCTTTGGTGTACTGCCCCTGATGCAGCACCGGAGCGTGGTAGAACTCGGCGAACGCGTCGATGAACAGCTTCCAGTTGCTCCCGACTTCGGCTCGGTAGGAATAGGTTTCGGTCATCTCTTGGAAGGGATAACCCTCGATGCCCTTGCCCATCGGGCCCAGATAGTCCACCAGCGGCTGCGCGTCCTGGTCGAAGTTGATGAAGATGAAGCCTTCCCACACCTCGCAGCGCACCGGCACCAGCCCGTAGTCGCCCTTGTCGAGGTCGAAGAACTCGTCCTCCTGCTGGACGAAGGTCAGGTCACCGTCCAGGCTGTACCGCCAGGCGTGGTACTTGCAGGTGAACTGCCGGCAGGTGCCGGACGTTTCCTCGTTCGGAAAATCGTTCCACACCAGCTTGTTTCCGCGGTGCCGGCAGACGTTGTGGAACGCCTTGACGGATCCGTCCTTGGTTTTGACGACGATCACCGACATCCCTTTGCCGGCCGAGGGCAGCTCCTTGGTGAAGTAGCTGCCGGTGCGCGGCAATCTCTCGACCCGGCCGACGTTGAGCCACGTGCGCTTGAAGATCGCGTTGCGCTCGGCCTCGAAGAACGCGGGATCGATCGAATCGCTGTAATCGACTGGTGCGGTCCCCAGTTCGGGATAATTCTTCGTCCAGCTTCCGGCGGCTGGTTTGGGGAAGTGGGCCACTGTTACCTCTCCTCGTGTTCGAGCTGAACGCCAAAAGTGTTGAGCGCCATGGCCAGCATGATGTAAGAGCCGACCGTGAAGACGTAGTCCATCCGCTGCCGGTCGTCCATGTGCGTACCGAGCGCCGCCCAGGTCGCGTCGGACAATTGGGACTTCTCGTCGAGTTCGTCGACGCCGGCCACCACCGCACGCTCGAATTCGTCGAACCCGCCGTCGCCCCGGCGGACCGCGTCGATCTCGGCATCGGTCACGCCCTCTCGCTTGGCGAGATCGACATGGTGAGTCCACTCGTAGGCGCACTCACGACGTTGCGCGACCCGCAGAATGGCCAACTCGCGGATCCGCGGCGGCAGGGTGGACGAGAACAAGAGGTGCACATTGAACTTGAGGAACGCCTTGGTCAGCACCGGGTGGTTGACCAGAGTCGACAACACGTTGGAGGCATCGCGCGGATTGCGGCGTTCCGGGGGCAACATGACGGCCAGCGCGCCGTCGACAGCCTCGTCCCATTGGTCGGCGGGCAGCGGCGGTAAACGCATCGGGTGGTCCTTCTCACGTGCAATCCTCTCACTAAGAGAGAATCATATTCTCATTTCCAACCAATAGACTTGCACGAATCGGTCGGTGGGTCAATCCTGGCGCGGAGGGTGGTCGCCGAGGGCCCGTCAGCGTCGCCGCAAAAGCGCCGTCGGCTGGCCGGACGGCTATGCTGGATGTTGATTCTCGCTTCGCGAGAAGATAGTTTTCAACCTATAGAGAGCTCGGCGCAGGTGGGCTCTGCTCTGCGGCTTGAAGCCTGCTCAATACACCCGATCAGGTGGATCAGATGAGAAGGGAACACCCGTGAACAAAGAAGACATGATCCTGATCAGCGTGGACGACCACACCGTCGAGCCGCCGAACATGTTCAAGAACCACCTGCCGTCCAAGTACCTGGACGACGCGCCTCGTCTGGTGCACAACCCAGACGGCTCGGACATGTGGAAGTTCCGCGACACGGTCATTCCGAACGTGGCGCTCAACGCGGTGGCCGGCCGGCCCAAGGAGGAGTACGGGATCGAGCCCACCGGTCTGGACGAGATCCGGCCCGGCTGTTACAACGTCGACGAGCGCATCAAGGACATGAATGCCGGCGGCATCCTGGCCTCGATCTGCTTTCCTTCCTTCCCCGGTTTCGCTGGACGCCTGTTCGCCACGGACGACACGGAATTCTCGATCGCTCTGGTGCAGGCCTACAACGATTGGCACATCGAGGAGTGGTGCGGCGCCTACCCGGCGCGGTTCATCCCGATGGCGATCCCGGTGATCTGGGATGCCGAGGCATGCGCGGCCGAGGTGCGCCGGGTCGCCAAAAAGGGCGTACACGCGCTGACCTTCACCGAGAACCCGGCCGCGATGGGCTACCCGAGCTTCCACAACGAATACTGGAACCCGCTGTGGAAAGCGTTGTGCGACACCGACACCGTGATGAACGTGCACATCGGCTCCTCGGGCCGGCTGGCGATCACCGCGCCCGACGCGCCGATGGACGTGATGATCACGCTGCAGCCGATGAACATCGTGCAGGCCGCCGCCGACCTGCTGTGGTCGCGGCCCATCAAGGAGTACCCGGACCTCAAGGTCGCGCTGTCCGAGGGCGGCACCGGCTGGATTCCCTACTTCCTGGAGCGGGCCGACCGGACCTTCGAGATGCACTCGACCTGGACGCATCAGAACTTCGGCGGGAAGCTGCCGTCCGAGGTCTTCCGGGAGCACTTCCTCACCTGCTTCATCAGCGACAAGGTGGGCGTCGCGCTGCGCAATATGATCGGCATCGACAACATCTGCTGGGAGGCCGACTACCCGCACAGCGACTCGATGTGGCCGGGCGCGCCCGAAGAGTTGTGGGACGTGTTGTCGCTGAACGACGTACCCGACGACGAGATCCACAAGATCACCCACCAGAACGCGATGCGCTGGTACTCGTTCGACCCGTTCACCCACATCACGCCCGAGCAGGCCACGGTCGGCGCGCTGCGCAAGGCCGCCGAAGGGCATGACGTGTCCATCCGGGCGTCGAGCCAGCACAAGGACACCCGGGGCGGTTCGTCGTTCGCCGAGTTCGCGGCCAACGCGAAGTCGCTCAGCGGTAACACGGACTGACGTTCTACCGGCGAGCTGGGGTACCACCCGCAAGCGGGAGGTACCCCGGTCTCGCGCAAGGAAAGGTGCGGCAATGGAGTTTGAGCTCACCGAGGATCAGGAGCTGATCCGGCGGTCGGTGGCTGAGTTGGCGGCCAAGTTCGACGACCACTACTGGATGGAAAAAGACCAGGCGCACGAGTTTCCGACCGAGTTCTACCGCGCCATCGCCGACGGCGGCTGGCTCGGCATGACGATCCCGACCGAATACGGTGGCCACGGTCTGGGCATTACCGAGGCCACGATCCTGCTCGAAGAGGTCGCCAAGTCGGGCGGCGCCATGAACGCGGCGAGTTCGATCCACCTGTCGATCTTCGGCATGCAACCCGTGGTGGTGCACGGCTCCGAGGAACTCAAGGCACGCACGTTGCCGCCGGTGGCGACCGGAGAAGTGCACGTCTGTTTCGGGGTGACCGAGCCTGGCGCCGGACTCGACACTTCGCGCATCACCACGTTCGCCAAGCGCAACGGCGACCACTACGTGGTCAACGGCCGAAAAGTGTGGATTTCCAAGGCAATGGAGTCCGACAAGATCCTGTTGCTGACCCGCACCAAGGCGTACGACGAGGTCGCCAAGAAGACCGACGGCATGACGTTATTTCTCACCGACCTCGATCGCAGCCGGGTCGACATCCGGCCGATCAACAAGATGGGCCGCAACGCCGTCAGCTCCAACGAGCTGTTCATCGACAACCTCGAAGTTCCCGTCGAAGATCGAGTCGGCGAGGAGGGCAAGGGTTTTCAGTACATCCTGGACGGCTTGAACCCGGAGCGGATGCTGATCGCGGCCGAGGCACTGGGCATCGGGCGGGTGGCACTGGATAAGGCCGTGAAGTACGCGAACGAACGCGAGGTGTTCGGCCGGCCGATCGGGATGAACCAGGGCATCCAGTTCCCGCTGGCCGATTCGCTGGCTCGCCTCGACGCCGCCGAACTGATGCTGCGCAAAGCGACATGGCTGTACGACAACGGCAAACCCTGTGGGCGCGAGGCGAATACAGCGAAGTACCTGTGCGCCGACGCCGGATTCGCCGCGGCGGACCGGGCGCTGCAGACCCACGGCGGCATGGGATATGCGGAGGAGTACCACGTCACGCGCTACTTCCGTGAGGCGCGCCTGATGAAGATCGCACCGATCAGCCAGGAGATGATCCTGAACTTCCTCGGGTCGCATGCGCTGAAGCTGCCCCGAAGCTACTGAGTCGCGGGGGTGGCCACCTTCGCCGGATGCGCGACCCGAGTCACAGGAGTCACCGGCGGGGAGGATGCTTGGTGTGCCTGCCTTCGAGCGACAACGATTTGCGTCGCTACGAGGCGGGCAGCTCGAGTGCCGGCCGTCGGAGAGACTGATGTGGCAGCCGTGGCAGAGTGACCCGAAGCGTCGGAGAGGCGGAGTCAAGTATGCGCGAAACAGTCATCGTCGAGGCGGTACGTACCGCGATAGGTAAACGCAACGGCGGGCTCGCGGGCGTGCACCCTGCCGACCTCTCCGCGGTCGTCCTCAACGAACTGATGGAACGCGCCGGCGTCAGTCCGGAGCTGGTCGATGACGTGATCTGGGGTTGCGTCAGTCAGGTCGGCGATCAATCCGCCAACATCGGCCGCTACTCGGTGCTGGCGGCGGGCTGGCCGGAGACCATCCCGGGGACCACCGTCAACCGTGCCTGCGGATCCAGCCAGCAGGCCCTCGACTTCGCGGTGCAGGCGGTGATGTCGGGTCAACAGGATGTGGTGGTGGCGGGCGGCGTCGAGGTCATGAGCCGGGTGCCGCTCGGCGCGGCCCGGGCGACCGGCATGCCCTACGGGCCGAAAGTCCTTGCGCGGTATGACGATTTCTCATTCAACCAGGGCATCAGCGCGGAGCTGATCGCCAAGAAGTGGGGCCTGTCGCGCACCAGGCTTGACGAATATTCCGCGCTGTCCCACGAACGCGCCGCCGCGGCGCAAGACGGTGGCGCCTTCACCGAGCAGATCGTTCCGGTGTTCACCGACGACGATTCCGGTCTGGTCCACCAGGACGAAGGGGTACGGCGCGGCACCACCGCAGAAAAGCTCGCCGGACTGAAGCCCGCGTTCGTCGAGGACGGCGTGATCCACGCCGGCAATTCCTCGCAGATATCCGACGGCGCCGCCGCTTTGTTGGTGACGACATCAGAACTCGCATTGGAAATGGGCCTGACGCCCATCGTGCGTTACCGGGCCGGTGCGGTCACCGGTGCCGACCCGGTTCTGATGCTGACCGGCCCGATCCCGGCGACGGAAAAGGTGCTGGGGAAGTCCGGCGTCCGAGTCGACGAGGTGGGCGTGTTCGAGGTCAACGAGGCCTTCGCGCCCGTGCCGCTGGCCTGGCTGGCCGAAACCGGTGCGGACCCGGAGCGGCTCAATCCGCTGGGCGGCGCGATTGCGCTGGGGCATCCGCTGGGCGCGTCCGGGGCCGTTTTGATGACGCGCATGGTGCACCACATGCGCGCCCACGGTATCCGTTTCGGCCTGCAGACCATGTGCGAAGGCGGCGGTACGGCCAACGCCACGCTGGTCGAACTCGTCGGCTGACCGGCCCGGCGCGGAGGCTCTTGTCACGTGCCGCAAACCAACCTACTGTGTATTCACTAGGTTGGTTAGCCCCCCGACGGTTCGACGAGGAATTCGGTGTCCGACGTACGGCCCTACGAGACGCTTCTCGCCAAAGGCGAAGACCGCAAGCAGCGGATTCTTGAAGTGGCGCAGCGCTTGTTATCGCGCAACGGCTGGCGCAGCACCACCCTCGCGCAGATCGCCCGCGAGGCGGGGGTGACGCCCGCGGGTCTGCTCCACCATTTCGAGTCCAAGGAGCAGCTGCTGCACGCGGTGCTGGATGAGCGCGACCTCGACGACGACACGCACTCGGACCGCGGCGGCGATCTGCTCGGCGAGATCGCCCAGGTCGCCGACCGCTTCAACCGGCAACCCGAGTTGGTCGGCACCTTCACAGTGCTGCTGGTCGAAAACCTCGCGCCCGACGCTCCGCTGCACGACCGCCTGGTGAACCGGCAGCGCGCCGCGACCGAGATCGTCGCCGCCGGCATCCGCCGGGGCCAGGCCGCCGGCCGGTACCGCGCCGACATAGACCCCGCCGTCAAGGCAGTAGAGATTCTCGCCTTCGTCCACGGAATGGAAATGACATGGCTACTCGATCCTTCGATACCCCTGACCGAGGTGTTCAAGGAGTACGCGGAGACGCTGGCGCGAGACTTCTCGCCACCCAGTCCGACGAGCGCGACATGAGGTACCGGCTCGACGTCGTGGCGTCCAGCGTGGTCGACGTGGTGAAGTTCGCCGGCGGATGGCTTTTCGACCGTTCCATGGCGGGCTGGGATGTCACGGTGCTGCTCACCGACCACCCGGACGACCGGCCGCTGCACATCCTGGGGGCCAGAACCCTCGACCTCGAATCGGTGCTGGCGTCGCTGGGAACTCATCCGCGTCCGCAGGCCCTGGCCGCGGCCGCTGACCTGCTCGGCTCGGACCCGCGGGTGCGGACCGGAGTGCTGCAGGCCCTTGACCACGGCGTCACCGAAGTCACGCTCTGGGGTACCACCTGGCCGGCCGAACTCGACGACAGTGTGGGGCGCGTCCAGCACCGGTTGAGCATGGCCGCCCAGACCTTCAAGGCGAAGGCGCTGGCCGCCGCGGCGGTGCCGGTCGACTCGGTCGGGACCGTCGAGACGTTCCGCAGCGGACTGATGCCGTGCCGATCGGTGGCGGCGGATCTGCTGCCGGCCTGACCATGCGACGTTGCGGTCCGGCACATCGTATGGAAATGTAATACTCATATGTGAGAGGCGCATTCTCGCAAGCGGAGATTCGAACGGAGCGCGACATGGTGGATGACTTCACCGACCTGGATTTCTTCCGTGACCGCCAGCTTGTCGAGGATCCCTACCCCTACTACGAGGCGTTGCGGCAGCAGTGTCCGGTGACCCGGGAACCGCACCACGGCGTGACCATGGTGACCGGCTGGGATGAAGCCTGCGCCGTGCTCAACGACGCGCAGACCTTCTCCTCGTGCATCTCGGTGACCGGCCCGTTCCCCGGCTTTCCGGTGCCGCTGGACGGTCAGACCGATATCACCGAGCTGATCGAGCAGCACCGCGACGAGTTGCCGTTCAGCGACCAGCTGCCCACGCTGGATCCGCCCACCCACACCAATCACCGTTCCCTGCTGATGCGGCTGATCACCCCGAAGCGCCTCAAGGAGAACGAGGACGCCATGTGGGTGCTCGCCGATCAGGTGCTCGACGAGTTCCTGGCACCGGGCGGGGGCGAGTTCATCAAAGGCTTCGCCGGTCCGTTCACGCTGTTGGTCATCGCCGACCTGCTGGGCGTGCCGATGGAAGACCGCGACTCGTTCGTCAAAGGCATCCGCCAGCACTCCGGTGGCGGCATCGGCGGCACCGGCAAGGAGTCTCTGGCGCACAGCCCGCTGGAGTTTCTCTACGGGCTGTTCTCCGACTATGTCCGGGACCGCCGGCGCGAGCCCCGCGACGACGTGCTGACCGGCCTGGCCACCGCGACCTACCCGGACGGCTCGATCCCGGAGATCGAAGACGTGGCCCGCGTCGCCAGCAATGTCTTCTCGGCGGGCCAGGAGACCACCGTGCGGCTGCTGGGCGCGGCGTTGCAGATCCTGGCGGAGCGTCCTGACATCCAGCAGCAACTGCGCCGCGACCGCAGCCTGATCCCCAACTTCATCGAGGAAGCGTTGCGGGTCGAAAGCCCGGTCAAGGGCGACTTCCGGCTGAACCGGGTTCCCGTCAACGTGGGCGGTGTACACCTGCCGGCCGGCACCACCCTGATGATCCTGCAGGCGGCCGCCAACCGCGATCCGCGCCGCTTCGAGGACCCTGCGACATTCGACCCGGCGCGCAAGAACGCCCGCCAGCATCTCTCGTTCGGGCGCGGGATTCACAGCTGCCCGGGCGCTCCGCTGGCTCGGGCCGAAACCCGGGTCGCGCTCGAGCGTCTGCTGGATCGCACGTCGGACATCCGGCTCGATGAGCGGGAGCACGGGCCGGCGAATGACCGCCGCTACCAATATGTTCCGACGTACATCCTGCGCGGCCTGACGGAGCTGCACCTGGAGTTCACGCCGGCATGAAGGGTGTGGCATGAGGGTGTGGGTTGACGACGGGAGTTGCCGCGGCCACGGCATGTGTCTGACGCTGTGCCCGGAAGTCTTCAGCCTGACCGACGATGGTTACGCCGAGGCGATAACCGGTGACGTACCAGCGGAATTCGAGGCGGCCGCCCGCGAGGCCATCGAGTGTTGTCCGGAGCAGGCGATCAAGGAACGCTGAGAAGCTCGAGCGGTACCGCCGAAGGTGAACTCAGGGCGGCAATTTCGTCGTCAGGCCGCCTTGGGGTCACGCTCGGCGCGCGATCCGAAGCACTAGACGATCGAGATCGCCTGCCGCGGGCACTGCCGCACCGCTTCGCGAACCAGTTCCTCGTTCTCCGGGGTGACTTCCGGCTGCAGGACGGTCAGCATGTCGTCGTCACCGAGCAGGAACACATCGGGTGCGATGCCCATGCACACCGCATTGCTCTCGCACAGATCCCAGTCAACTTCAATTCTCATGGCAGCACCCTCACCGGTACGTTCTTCCATCCCGCGACATTCTGCATGTGTACGCGGTTGCAGTTCTCCCAGTCCACCTCGTAGCGGGGCATGAAGTCCAGTAGCTTTTCCAGTGCGATGCAGCTCTCCATGCGCGCCAGTGCCGCACCCAGGCAGCTGTGGATCCCGTAGCCGAAGCTCAAGTTGAGCGCTTCATGCCGGTCCCGGTCGATATCGAACTCGTCGGGATCGGTCCAGGCCGACGGGTCGCGGTTGGCCGCGGCGTTGATCAGGAACACCGGTTTCATCGCCGGGATCGTAACGCCGTGCAGCTCCACATCTTTCACCGAGCAGCGCACCTGATACTGGGACGGCGCCTCGTAGCGCAACAACTCCTCGACCGCCGCGGGGATCTTGCTGCGGTCGTCGAGCAGCTTCTGCCACTGCTCGGGGAACCGCGCGAACACCACCGGCGCGTTGCCCACCAGCTTGGTCACCGTCTCCGCGCCGGCGCCACCCAATAGGGTTGCGAATCCGGCAATCTCGATGTCGTCGAGCTTGGTCATCTGACCGTCTTCGCGCTCGATCTCGGCGTTGATCAGCTTGGTGAACAGGTCGTCCTGCGGTTCGGCGCGACGTTCCTGCAGCAGGCCGTAATACAGCATCCCGGTCTCGATGTTCGCCTGCATGCCGCGCTCGCCGACCTCGACCTGCCCCGGCTCGCGGTGCAGCGACTCGTCGATCAGGTGACGCACCCGCTGCGCGTGTTCTTCGGGGACCCCGAGCATCGTGGTGATCACCTCGACCGGGAACGGCCCCGAGAAGTCCTGCACCACATCGAATCGGTCCGGATCGACCAGGTTGAGATACTTGTCGATCTTCTCGCCGACCATCTCCCGCTGGGACTGAATGGCGCGCGGTGTAAAGACTTTATTGAGCAGGCTGCGCATGTGCCGGTGATCCGGTGGGTCCATGAAGATGATCGACTTCTGCTCCGGCGGCTTGCCGGTCCGCACCATCGACAGGTCGATCCCGAAGGCCGAGGAATACGTCTCGAAGTTCTTCAGGCCCGCGGCCACGTCGGCATGACGGGTCAGGGCATAGAAGTCGTACTCCTCGCTGTAATAGACCGGCGCCTCTTCCTGCATGCGCCGATACGTATCCCAGGCGCCGTTGAAGAAGTCCTCGGAGAACGGATCGAAGGTGACCTTCGACTTGGTCATGTAACGCTCCTTGCTGCTGAGCTGCGGGCTGACACCATTACAGCTGAACGCCTGACTGTAACGCTAACGGTAGCGGCTTCCGGGCGTGGCGAAAAGGAGTACAAGGTCCCGAGTTGGGCGCGCATCACCCCACCCCCGCCTCGCCGTCCTCGCCCGCCGAGTGTGAAGCCGGCTTCACGCTCGAGTCCGACCGTGAAGCTGGCTTCACGGTCGAGGCAGGCCCCGCCGCACACTCGTCGACGAACGCGAACACCCCGCGGTGGTAGTCGGCCGCGTTGAGGCCGAGGCTGAGGTTGTGGCCCGCGTCGGGATGCCGGTTGCTGGTGAAAACGGGTGCCTGGGAGAACATCTGAGCGATTTCGGCCAGATTCTCGTCGTCGCCCCGATACACCCGGTCGTGCTCGCCGATGCTGAACCGCACCGGCGCCCGCACCGCAGGTGCCAGTTCCGGGAAGTAGCGGTGCGGCCAGTTCACCGCCACGTCCCGCTCATAGGGCGGGGACGTCGCCGAGTTCGTGACGCCGCGCAGGATGTCGGGCGGATACAGCCGCATCGGCTCCCACAGCAGCTCGCGGGTGCCGGGTGGACGCTCCTTCACCGCGGCCGCTTTCATGATCTCCTTGGCGGCGTCGTGGTAGCGCCTGCCGGTCCCGCCCAGTTCCAGGCCCAGCAGTGCGGCGCCCCGGTCGTCGGCCGCCATCCGGGTCGCCAGCTCACACCCGCCGGAATGGCCCAGCACGAACAATCCCGCGCCGCGCGACCGCTCACCGAGAATGCGTTCGATGGCACCGTAGGCGAGATCGACACGCTGCTCGGGTGTCTGCACCGCCTCCGGATACGGCGCTGAACTGCCGTGGCCCGGCCGATCCAGTGCGATCACCGTGTAACCCAGCTCCGAACCCAGCCGCAGCAAAGACAATTCGGGATGGCCCGGGCAGTCGAAGTAGACGGCTGTGGTGCCGCCGCCGTGGATCGCCACGATGACGGCCTTGGGCTCGTCGGCCTCGGCGATCACCCCGGACATCGGCACGCCGTCGACGATCACGACTCTCGGGCGGGGTGTCACAACCCGCTCCGCAGCAGGATCACACCGCTGGGCGTCAGGCCGCCGCTGCTCACCACGCCCACCCGGGCGTCGGCGACCTGCCGTTCGCCGGCCTCGCCGCGCAACTGCGTGACGGCCTCGTGCAGCAGACCCATGCCATGGGTGCGGCCGTGCGAGAGCTGTCCACCGTGCGTGTTGAGCGGAATGACACCGTCGCGGGCGATGTTCTTGCCGCCGTCCAGGAACTCCCGGGCTTCGCCGATGCCGCAGAACCCGAGCGCCTCGATCCAGGACAGGCAGTTCATGGTGAACCCGTCGTAGAGCTCTGCCACGTCGACGTCGCTGGGGCGCAGCGACGTTCGGGTCCACAGGTGCGCCGCCTGGCCCAGCACCTGCGGCTCGTGGGTGAGCGTGCTCTGGTCCCAGTCGATGCGTTCGATGATCTGGGTGCCCACCGCCTCGACCAGAACGGGCGGTTTGGCCACATCGCGGGCGGCGTCGACGGCGGAGACGATGACGGCGATCGCGCCGTCGCACGGCACGTCGCAGTCGTAGAGGCCGAACGGCGTGGTGATGGGCCGCGCGTTGAGGTAGTCGTCCATGGTCATCGGGTCGCGGTAGATGGCAGTGGGATTGAGTGCGGCGTTGGCGCGCTGGTTCAGGGCGATCCAGCCCAGCGTCTCTTTGGTGGTGCCGTACCGGTGAAAGTGCCGCTGCGCGTTCATCGCCAAGGTGTGTGCTGCGGACGTGGCCCCAAATGGCATCTGCCAGCCGGCGGTGCGGCCGCCGGACGGGATGATCTTGCCCTGCTTCATCAGCTCGTTGAAGGTGGCTTCCCACAACGTCCGGAAACACAGCACATGACGCGCCAGGCCGGCGGAGACGGCGAGCATGGCGGCGATCACCGACCCGCCGGGGCCGAAGGTCTCCATGCCGCCGTTGTGCCAGGTCGGCCGAATGCCGAGGGCCGCTTCCAACGCGGTGACCCCGCCCTCGCCGAAGCCGCCGAAATTGCCGCCACCGGGATAGGTGGACAGGCCGTCGATGTCGGCGAAGGTCAGTCCGGCATCGGCGATCGCGGCCTCGCAGGCCTGAACCGTCAGTGACAGGGCGGGCACCATCTGCCGGCGACCGATCGGCGACATGCCGATCCCGGTCAGTGCGACCTTGTCCTCGAACTTCTCGGTGGTCAGCATCGGCCGGACGTACTCGCCGAAGCGTTCCGGTGCGATCTCGTCTTCTGGCAGCGGGGCGGGCTCACCGCCCGGGACGGGACGAAACAGCGGCAGCCACACGTCTTCGATGTGTTCGAACACCACCTCGACGGCCTGGCCGAGTTCCAGTTCCTCGGGATCGGAGTCGATGATGTTGGTAGTCAACCGAACTCGGGGGTCCTCGACGATGGCGACCTGGGCGATGACGTAGGGCGCCGGCATCCCCGGCACGCTGAAGCGGTGGTTCACGGTGAACCCGGCCAGCGTCGCCCTGCCGGAGACCTCACGCACGCCGATGTCGCGCCCGCGGCAGTAGCGGCACACCGGCGCAGGCGGATGGATCAACGACTGGCAGCCCTGGCACTCCTGGAACCGCAAGACGCCGTCGGCGCCTGAAGTCCAGAAGAACTCATTCTCGTCCGTGAGCTGGGGCAGCGGGCGTCCCGGTGCTGCTGACACGTCACCTCCGCACGGTAGCGCCGTTATGCGAAACCGAGAATTACGTTATCATCTGTCCGGAAGAGCCAGGACGGACACCTTTCGAGCGGATCTGATGTGAGTGTGGTTCAGCAGGCACCGAGTTCCGGTGTGGCGGTGATCCGGCTGAACCGCCCGGAGCGGTTGAACGCGATCAACCACGCGATGCTGGCGGACCTCACCAAGGCGTTTGCGGATCTCCCCGCCGACACGCGGGCGGTGGTGCTCACCGGCGAGGGCCGCGGCTTCTGCTCCGGGCTCGATGTGCGCGACTTCGGCAGCGGGATCCCGGAGGCCGACGATCCGGCCATCGACCGGCTGCGATTTCAGCAGGCGATGGCCGCGCTGCCGCAGGCGATCCGGGACCTGCCGCAGCCGGTGATCGCGGCGGTCAACGGGCCGTGCGTCGGCGCGGGGCTGGCGTTGTGCCTCGCGGCCGACATCCGGATCTGTTCGACGACAGCGAAATTCGGAAACGCGGCCATCTTGTTGGGGCTCTCGGGTGCCGAGATGGGGATGAGCTACCACCTGCCGCGCATTGTCGGCACCAGTGTCGCCGCGGACTGGATGCTCACCGGCCGGACCGTGTCCGCCGAGGAGGCCGACCGCCGTGGGTTGGTGAGCCAGCTGGTAGCGCCGGAGGAGTTGGAAGACCGCGCGCTCGAGTTGGCGGGACAAATCGCCGGTCTCACCACGCTCGGCGTCCAGCTGACAAAGCGTGCGCTGCAAGTGAATACGGATGCCCCGGGCCTGGGCCCGGCGATCGAACTGGAGAACCGCAACCAGGTGCTCAGTCATGCCACCGACGAGGCCGCCGCGCTTCGCCGCCGGTGGTCTGAGCGCTGAAACGAAAGGAGCGGGCAGTGCCGTGGGACTTTTCAACTGATCCCGAGTGGGCGGCGCAGCTCGCCTGGGTGGACGATTTCGTGCGCTCGGAGTGTGAGCCCGTCGACCTCCTTGTGAAGGAATCTCACGATCTCAACGATCCCGTGCGCCAGGCCCTGATACCGCCGCTGCAGAAGATCGTCAAGGAACGTGGCCTGTGGGCCACCCATCTCGGTTCGCATCTGGGCGGGCCGGGCTACGGGCAGCTGAAACTGGCGCTGCTCAACGAGATTCTCGGCCGCTCGGAGTGCGCGCCGATCGTATTCGGTTCCCAGGCACCGGATTCCGGCAACAGCGAGATCCTGGCCCACTACGGTACGCCGGAGCTCAAGAAGCGATACCTGGAACCGTTGCTGGACAACCGCATCGTGTCCTGCTTCTCGATGACCGAGCCGCAGGGCGGCGCCGACCCCAAGGTGTTCACCACGTCTGCCGTGCAGGACGGTGACGACTGGATCATCAACGGCGAGAAATGGTTCTCGTCTTTCGCGTCGATGGCGTCCTTCCTGATCGTCATGGCCGTCACCGACCCCGAAGCTCCGCCTTATGAACGTCATTCGATGTTCGTGGTTCCCGGCGAGACGGCAGGAATTCGCGTACTGCGCGACGTCGGACTGGGCTATCAGCCCCTCGGCGGTGGCCGCGAAGGCTACGTACGTTACGAGAACGTCCGGGTCCCCGCCGACCACATGCTCGGGCCGCGGGGCGGGGCATTCGTGGTCGCCCAGACCCGGTTGGGCGGCGGCCGTATCCATCACGCGATGCGCACCGTGGGTCTGGTGCGCCGCATCTTCGACATGCTCTGCGAGCGCGCGGTTTCCCGTCACACCCAGGGGCAAATGCTCGGCGACAAGCAGCTCGTCCAGGAGATGATCGCGGACTCGTGGATGGAGATCGAGGCGTTCCGGCTGCTGACGCTGCAGACGGCCTGGAAGATCGATCAGCACAACGACTACAAGGCCGTGCGAGCCGACATTTCGGCAGTCAAGGCGATGATGCAGAAGGTCCTGCACGACGTGTCGGCGCGGGCTTTGCAGGTGCACGGGTCGCTGGGCACCACCCACGAGATGCCTTTCGTGCAACACCTGGTGGAATCGTTTGTGCTCGGTCTGGCCGACGGGCCGACCGAAGTGCACAAGACGGTGTTGGCCCGGCTGCTGCTCAAGGAGTACAAGCCGGCACCGGACCTGTTCCCCTCCGAACACCTGCTGCGGCTGCGGGAAGCCGCCGAACAGAAGTTCGCCGCGCAACTTGCGGGGATCAGGTGACGCGACTGTGAATCTCACGACGACCGGTCGGCGCGTCGCGTCGTAGATTCCACACTGGCATCAGAGGTAGGCCTGGGCGCGGGACAGCAAGTGGGGCAGGGTCTTCGACATCGCCTCCAGCTCGGCATCGGGCCGGGGTCGCCGACGGTTGTGCTTGACGATCAGTGCCCACGTCGCCACCGATTTAAAGCAGGCCAACGCCTGGAACCAGTCGAGATCGGGGACTGAATAACCCAGTGCCGATTGGTAAACGGCCGCCAACTCGGCCGGAGTCACCCCCACGTCGCGGGTGGCGCGCCGATAGGTCTGCGGATCGCTGTTGATCAAGAACCAGCCCACATCGACACGCGGGTCGCCCACCGACCAGATCTCCCAGTCGATCACGGCGGTGATCCGGTCTCCGACGGCGAGCAGGTTGCCGAGCCGAAAGTCGCCGTGTACCAACCTGGGCCGCAGCGGTGCCGGCAGCGCGGCGCGCAACGCGTCGCGGACGTCGGGCCATCCCGGCGCCAGCGCCGGGTCGACGGTCTCCAACGTCCGGCACCAGCGGTCGATTTCGGCTTCCGGCCCGATGACCGGCTCGGCCGCCAGCCCGACTGCCGCGGGCTCCATCCGATGCAGCCGCGCCATCGTCTCGGCGGCATCGCGAAAACGATTCGCCAGCAGCGTTTCCGGCTGATCGGCGGCACCGAGATCGAACAACGGCTCCGGTGAGTCCCCGTCGACCCGCGACATCACGAACAGCGGCGGTACTTCCGGCGGATCGCCGGGGTCCTCCAGCAGCACGCGCGGTACCGGCACCGGTGTGGGGGCAAGTGCTTTGATGATGCGGCACTGGCGCAGCACATCGCGATGGCCGATCGGTTCCACTCCGGCAGGCGCCACCTTCACCACCACCTGCTCGCCCGCCAGCCGCCCGGCGTAGGTCAGGCTGGATGCGCCACCGGTCAGCGGGTGCAGGCCCTCGATGTCGAGCCGGCCACCCAATTCCGCGATGCTCAGCTCAGCCATCCGATTTCGCGCAGGAACGGCTGGGTGTGCGCGATGCGGCCGGTCAGCGTCGCCGGGTCACCGGTGCACAGTTCCAGCGCGGTCTGTGTGATCAGCTCGATGTCCTCGGTGTCGGTCTTCGCCAGATCGAGGGTGCCCGCGCCCGGTGTAGCGACCGGTTTGGACGGTGCGGCGGCGTTGACGGCGATGCCATCGTCATAAAGTTCCGCTGCAAGGCTTTTCGTCAACCGGTTCAGCGCGGCCTTGACCGTGCCGTAGACGCCGAATCCCGCGTTGCGGTCGAACTCGTCGAAGGGCGGACCACCCGGAAGATCGCCGCCCACCGACGTCACGTTCAACACCCAGCCGCGGCGGCGCTCGCGCATCGCGGGAATACTCAGCTGCGTCAGATGCAGCGGCGCCAGCACATGCATCTCCATCATGAGGCGTACCCGTCGTTCCGGGAAATCCGCGAGTGGCCGCAGGAAGGTGACCGCGGCGTTGTTGACCAGAATGTCGGGCGCGCCAATGCGATCGACGACCTCGGCGAACAGGCGCTCGCGGTCCTCGGTGTGCGACAGATCCGCCTGGACCGCGATGGCCGATCCGCCGGCCGCTTCGATCTCGGCGAGCGTCTCCCGCAGCGAGCCTTGGTATTTCGGGTCCGGATCCATGGTCCGGCCGGTCAGCGCCACCGTCGCGCCCTCAGCGGCCAACCGCTGCGCGATCGCTTTGCCCAGACCCCTGCTGCTGCCGGTGACCAGGGCGGTCCGCCCCGCGCAGCGGCTCGTCAACGGATGAATCCCCATTCCGCTTCGTTGTGCTCGGTCTTGACGTGCGAGGCGGGATCGTCCTCATCGTGCAGTGCGGGGTGCGGGATGCTCGGTTTGGGTTCGCCGATCTCGGTGATGGCGTGCACCGGGCAGTCCAGGAGCGCCCGCATCACCTTGTCGTGGTCTTCGTCCGGCACGGTGCCGTCTCCGGTCAGACACGCGTAGCCCCAGTCGTCGAGCGAGAAGTAGCCGGGGGCATGCTTGCCGCACAACCCGAAACCGTCACAAACGGTGCGGTCCAGTCGGATTTTCACGATCCCCCGATCGCCTCGTAGGGGCGTTCGGCGCGGTATGCGCCGCAGCTGCAGTCGCCGCAGGTTCCGTCGAGATGGCGTGCCACCTCGTCGGGAAACTGGTCGAGCAGGGTGGCGGCGACGTTGCAGGCGGCATCCAGGGTGCCGCAGGCGCCGCGGCCCCGGAGCACCACCGACCAGCGCCGCAGCCGGTCGAGGTCGTCAGTCGTCGCCACACCGTCGCGCAGTGCCCCGGCCGCGGCCGCCATGGCCGCGGTGCCGTTGAAGCACGAACCACATTGCCCGGCGTTCTCACGGTCGAAATACGCGGCGACCGCGGCCGCGACCGCGACCGGGCATTCGTCGGTGATCAACGAGATTGCGCCGCAACCCAGTCCGCTGCCGATGCTGCGGATCGTCTCATGATCCAGCGTGGTGTCCAGCGCCCGCCGGTTGACCAGGCCCGCGAAGTACCCTCCCATCAGGACGCCACGCAGTCTGTCCGGCGAAACGCCGTGCTTGGCAAGCAGTTCGGAGAACGGCAGGCCGTGCGGGATCTCGTAGAGGACGGCCGGGACGCCGGCGCCGGTGATGGTGGCCAGGAAAGTCCCCGGTGACTGTGCCGTGCCCTGCGAGCGAAATACCGCTGAGCCGTGGCCGTGGATGTAGGCCAGATTCGCCAGCGTCTCGACGTTGCTCACCAACGTGGGACGTCCGCCGACACCGGATTCGAAAGGGCGTGGCGGCTTGTCGGTCGGCTTGGCCGGACCGCCGTTGATGGCCTGCACGGCCGCGGTTTCCTCGCCGGCAACGTAGCCCGGCTGCACCGCGAACACCTCGATGCTGACGTCGCGCATGTCGAGTTCGCTCAGAGCCGACTCGATGCTGCGTGCCGAGTCCGGGTCAGCGACAAGGACATAGGCGAGGCTGGCGCCGACCAGTGTCGCCGCCAGTCGCAGCCCGTCCAGGATCAGGTGCGGCCGGTTGCGCAGCAGCCAGCGGTCTTTGACCGAGGCGGGTTCGCCCTCTTCGCCGTTCGCAATCACAACCGAGCCGCCGGAGTGACCATTGGCGCGTACCGCACGCAGTTTCACCGCAAGCGGAAAGGCCGCGCCGCCGCGGCCCAGCAGCCCGCTGGCGTCCACCTCGGCCAGCAACTCATCGGCGTCCGCGAGTAGCCGGTAGCCACCGCGCTCGCGGTATGCGGCCAGATCTTCGCGGTCGTCGGTGAGCAGTCGGGGTGGCGAGCCCGGCCAGACGACCGTGCTGATCGCAACGTCCGCGGTGGTCATCGGCCGGCTCCGGTTAGGCTTGGCCGCATGCGGACTGCGGTGGTACGCGTCAACGTCGACCAGTCCGGTGTGCTCACGCCGGCGCAGTTAGGTGAGGGCATGGCCGCGCTCCTCGGTCTTACTCATCAAATCGGTGCTGAGGTAGTCGAAAACGACCTCGCGAACCGCCCGCCCCACCGGCGAGAAGTCGAACTGCTGATTGCCGGCGAGGACGTCGAAGTAACTAAGGTCACGGCAAGGGATCTGTGCCGCAAGGCTTTCGGCGCCGAAGCGGTGGTCGGTGTTGTCACCTTCATCAGCCGTGGAACCGACGATGACGCCCACGGCGTGCTGACGGCGTTCGGTCTGTCCGGCGACATCGTGCGGCAACCCGGCGACGACGGCTACGACGTCGTCTACGTCACGCTGCGCGAAGCCGACCTCGATCGGGTACCGGAAAGCCGCATCCACACCGCACTCGAGGCCTCGCTCAATTGCGAGGTCCACATCCGTACCAGCTGACCGCATCAGCGATCCAGGAACTCGAGGATCGCGGGCGCGGCCTGCACCCAGGTGTCGAACATGTTGAAGTGGGTCACCCGGCCCGCCGCGCGGTCCTCCGACGCGCGTTCCCAGGCGTCCTCCGGCCACGGCGGGTCGATCAACTCGGAACCCTTGATCAGGCAGGAGACTTCCAGCGAGGTGCGCTTCGGATGGTCCATGTCGTTCTCGCCGCCGCGGATGATCAGCGTGGGAACCTGTATGCGGTCGAACATTTCGTCTTCGACGCCCGGAATGGTCTGGCCCGGTTTGGAGACGAACGCATTGAGCCAGCGCAGCATCACTTTGAGGAAGTCGCCTGAGTCGAAGTCGAGGAACCGCTGTTTGTTGGCCGGGTTCTCCTCGATGCGGTCGCGCCACTCCGAAACCTTGATGACGCCGTCCATGCCGGTGCCCCGCACGGCAAGGATGCTGGGGATGATGTAGAAGGAGCCCAGCACGAAGCTGCCGTAGATGCCGCCGACGATGTTCCACACCACGAGCTTGGTGACCATCTCCGGATACAGCATGGTGGTGAGCATGGAATCCCTTGCGCCACCGGAACCTCCGGCCAGGATGCACTGCTGGAAACCCAGGCCCGTCACCAGCTTGTGCAGGGTTTCGGCGCGCATGTGCGATTCACTCTGCCCGTAGAACTGCACGTCGGAGGAGCCGCAGTTGGGACGGTCCCACAGCAGCACCCGGTAGCCGCCGTCCACCAGCGCCTCGGCCAGCGGACGCAACCCCTCGATGTCTTTGCTGAATCGGCCACCCGGTGTCAGCGCGATGAGATCGCCTGACTCGCCCAGCATTTCGTAGATGACATTGCCGCCGTTGATCTCGAGCGACGCCACGCCTGGCCGGGTCACGCCTGCACCAGCACGTCGTTGCCGATCACCCGGACGGGGTAGGTGCGGATGCTCCACTCCGGCTTGACCGCGGTGGTGCCCGTCGCCAGCTCGAAACCCCATTGGTGCCAAGGACAGTAGATGTATTCCAGGTCGCGCACCATCACCGCATCGCCGGCGGCCGTCTCGTCGACGACGGTGCGCCCGCGCGCCCGCCCCGAGCACAGCGGACCCCCTTGATGCGGACAGTAATTCGCGATCGCATAGAAGGTGCCGTGCACGTTGTACACTCCCACCCCGTGGCGCCCGATCGGCACCAGTTTGTGCTTGCCGGGCGGAATCTCGTCCACCGTGGCGACGACGTGTTCGCGGCCCTGAGCGAGCCGGGGCGCGGGTTTTGTTGAGGTGTCGTCGGCCAACTCAGTGCACCCGGGTCTGACCCTCGAGGACGGGGACCGTCTCCGGCAGGTGGTAGGTCGCGATGCCGTTCTTGAACATCACCGCTTCGCGCGCAGCCTTCGGCAGGTGCTTGACCAGCCACCGCGGGTCATCGAAGGTCCAGTGCGGGTAATCCGAGGAGAACAGCAGGATCTTCTCGCATTCCATCCATTCCAGGGCGCGGGTCAGTTCGGTCTTGTCCTCGGGATAGTCCAGCGGCTGGGTGGTGAACTTGATGTGGTCTTTGACGTAATCCGATGGCTTGCGCTTGATCTCGACGCGCGACTTGCGTGCTTCGTAGATTGAGTCCATCCGCCACATCAGGGGCAGGATCCAGCTGAAGGCGTGCTCCACGAACACGATGCGCAGCTTCGGGAACCGGTCGAAAACCCCGTCGAAGACCAGGCTCATCACCTGGTTTGCGGCCAGGAGCGAGTAGGTCACCATGAAATCGTGGTTGTAACTGGGCAATCCCACGGGAGGAATCGGCAGCTCGTCGAAATGGCTGCGGGACAGGTGACAGCTCACGGTGATGTCGTGCTTGCTGGCGGCCGCCCAGATCGGGTCGTACTTGGGATGACCCCATGACGGTCGGGGCTCGGCCTTGATCAGGATCTGTGCCATGTAGGGATGCCCGGCCCAGCGCTCGATCTCGCGAACGGCCTCCTCCGGCTCCTCGATCGCGACGCAGATGGAACCCCGCCACCGTTCGTGCCAGTTGTTGTGGCTGTCCAGCCAGTGATTGGCCTGCCAGTCGTTGAGTGCGCAGGCCATCGCGTGCTGGGCTTCGGGCAACCTGGCGGGGTAGGCGGCAGGTTCCAGAATCGCGATGTCGGAACCCGCTTCCATGATCAGCTGCTTGAAGGCCAGATCCGGGTCGCTGCAGGCGAATTCACCGTCGGAGGGGAACGTGTCGACCCGCATGGCGTAGCTGTGCGCATAGTCGGGCGCGTCGTAGTAGATCTGTTCTCCGACGTTGCGGGTGAGGAAATAGCGGCTGCGCCAAGGCTCGGGGATGTACTGAACGAGCTCACCGCGCCGGGGCGCCGGGTGGACATCCGAGTCGACGCACCGGACCGCTATGCGCTCGGCGGCCGGCGCCCGCTCCTGGGAATGGGTCAACGACATCTCGATCTCCTTTTCCGTCCCTCGCTTCTACTGTGCGCCCGACCCGACAGCGATGTCTATGCCGTACAGATCGGCCGCGGTGCGCCAACACAACTTCTCGCGCTGTGCGTCGGAAAGCGCCGAGGGCAACTTGCCGATATCAGCACACTGCCAGTGCGGATAGCTCGAGCCGAACATCACCATGTCGTCCTTGCCGGTGAAGCTGAACCACTCTCCGGCGAAATCGGTGTCACCCGGCCCGTCCAGGGCGCCCTGGATGAAATACACGTGGCCGGGCAGATAGTCGCTCGGGATCCGGGGCGCCCACGGCGTCTGCTCGAGGTGCGGCCGCCCGAACGTGTCCATCCGCCAGATGAACGGTGTCACGAAATCCGCGGCGCCGTCGGCCCAGACGAATCGCACGCCGGGAAAGCGCTCGAACACGCCCTCGGCGATCATGTTCATCAGGTGATAGATGTAGTTCAGCGCCATGAAGCTGACGTACTGCTCGTAAGTGCGCGTGTTTCCCGACGGTGTCGGCGGGAACGCGACGCCGGAGCCGACTTCGATATGTACGGCCACCGGCAGATTCGCATCCGCCGCCGCTTCCCACAGCGGCCAGAACTGCGGCTTCCCGTAGAGCTCTCGCGACTGCAGCGGGATGCCGATCTGGACCACGCGCGGGTGTCCGCGCCATTTCTCGATTTCCCGCAGCGCACCGGCGATGTCGTCCGGGTTCACCCGGATGGTGCCGCGGAACCGTTCGCCAAGCTGCTCGTGCTCGAGCCAGCGCGACACCATCATCTCGTTGTGGGCGGCGTGCAGTGCGGTGCCCAGGTGGCGGTCCGGCATGATGCCGCGTCCCATCGGGTGCAGGATCGCGATGTCCACGCCGCGCTTTGAAAAGAGCTCGTCAGCAACGAAATCCGGATCGGAACCGGGGTAAGTGCGGCCGCGCTCGGGTCCCTCGGTATTGGGCGCGTACTCGCTGCCCGGGGCGCCGTACCAGTCCATCTCGTAGTCGGGGAAGCCGCGGCTCTTGAAGGGCTCGCGGAGGAAGCTGCGCAGGTCTTTGTTGCTGGGGAAGAAGATGTGCACGCTGGCGTCGATGAGCGGCGTGCGCGTCCCGTCCGCGTTTTCGATCACGTGAACCATCCTCCCGCCGCCGCCATATATGTGCTGGTAACGGCGCATTTGACGCTTTAATTGCGAGTATTGTTCTTAAATCCGGATAATAACATTCTCTACCTGAAATGTAACTCAGTCGGTCACCGGTCCGACGGTGACGCCGGCGGCTCGTTCGAACGGCTTGATCACGCTTGTGAAGTCGGAGTCGGGCCCCTGGGACTGCGCCGCCGCCTCCCAGAGTCGGCTCACCGTCTCGGCAAGCTCGAGTGGGACGCCGAGCGTTCGAGCCTCTTCGAGATACAGGCGCACATCTTTGACCATCAGTCCGGTGGCGAACCCGTAGTCGAAGCTGCGCGGCAGGATCGCCCGCGGGAACTTGTCGCGGCTGGCGCTGGTCGCACCAGATCCGGCGTTGAGTACTTCGATCATCACGGCGGGGTCCAGTCCGGCCTTGACCCCCATCACCACGACTTCAGCCGTGGCGATGAGCACGTTCGCGGCCAGGATGTTGTTTGCCAGCTTCATGGTCTGCGCGGAACCCGGCTTGTCGCCGACGTAGAGGGGGCGGCCCAGGACTTCCAGCACCGGACCGAGGGTGTCGAATTCGGTGCGTGGTCCGGAGACCATGAGGGCCAGGGTTCCGCGCTGCGCGCCGCCGACCCCGCCGCTGACCGGGCTGTCCAGAGCGGCGATGTCGCGTTGCGCCAGCAGGTCGTGGATCTGTGCGGCCGTGGCGCTGCCCACCGTCGACAGGTCGACGTAACGCTTGACGCGGGAGCCTTTGATCACCCCCTCGGCGCCCGTCGCCACCGCGAGTGAGACGGCCGGGGTGGGCAGGCTGGCCAACACCGTCTCGGCCCGGTCGGCGACGTCCCGAGGCGACGCCGCGGCCGGTGCCCCGAGTTGCGCGACAGCATCGCTGCGCGTGTCGAAGGCGATGACGTCGTGACCCGCCTCGACGAGGCGACGTGCCATGGGCAGGCCCATGTTGCCCAGGCCGATGAACCCGAGGGTCACGGCTTAACCCTCGTCCAGTTCGGCGAAGATCTCACCCGCGGTGCGGAAGCTGTCGACGGCGGCGGGCACCCCGGCGTAGACGGCCACCTGGAGAAAGACCTCGCGGATCTCCTCGCGCGTGACACCGTTGGTCAGCGCGGCCCTGACGTGGGTGCGCAGTTCGTGCGGCCGATTCAGCACCGACGTCATGGCCAGATTGAGCATGCTGCGCGTCTTGCGCGTCAGGCCGTCCCGTCCCCACACCGCACCCCAGCAGTACTCCGTGACCAGATCCTGCAGCGGGCCGGTGAAGTCGTCGGCGTTCGCGATCGCGTTGTCGACGTATTCCTTGCCCAGGACTTCGGAGCGGATCTGCCGCCCGCGCTGGTATGTTTCGCTGTTCAATGCCGTGCTCCTTTGCGACGAGTAGTCAGGAGTCTAAGCGGCCGACCAATTGTCCTGGAAGTAAACGGGATTGAGCAGACCGGTCAGTGGCATGCCCAGTTGACCACCCAGCCACCACCCAGATTGGCGATGGCGCGCTGCTCCGCCGCCTGCCGGGAGAGGCCCACACCGCCGTGGTAGGTGGCGCCGTCATGGGCGACCGCGCCGCATCGGGTGAAGCTGGCCACGATGGTGCAGGTGTCAATGCCGCAGCGCTGCAACGCCAGTCGCTCGGCCATCGATTTGTTCTTCTGCCGCCATGCTTTTCCCGAGGAGCCGTCGTGTCCATAGGCGATGGCGCCGTAGAACGTGTGATACGGCGGCAGATGGCCGGGGTGGGTACGGGCGTCGGCGGGATGAATCAGCGTGATCATCGCGGCGGCCGCGACCAGGCTGGCGAGCACCAGTGCGACGCGACGCCGTTGTCGTGTCGTCATTGTGTTGACCCTTTCGTTGCGCGCGGGAATGTAACATCCATGTTACCTGCGCCCGGGGCGGGGCGCCCCGTGTGCTAAAGCGAGTCAAATCGATTTCTTAAGCAAGGCAACGGTTTCCAGATCATCCAGGGCGGCGACAGCGCGCCTGAGACCCTCCAGGGCGATGTCTTCGACCTGCATTCCACCCATTCCCGCGGTGATCAGCGCTGCCACGTACGCATAGAGCGCGCCCTGCCGGTACCGCAGCCACAGTTCGTCGCCGTCCATGACGGGCCCGCCGGCGGCGGCCAGAGCGCGGCGGTACTCGCCGAGCAGGTCACGTTGAGCCGCGCGGCGGTCTTCCGGTGTCAGGCTGGTGATGAGCGTGTAGGCCAGCTCGCGGGAGGGATGTCCGCGGCGCACCGCCTGCCAATCCAGCAGGCCGGGGTTGCCGTCGCGGAAGTAGACGTTGCCCGGATGCGCGTCGCCGTGCATGACGGTGTGCGGGGGAGTGTCGATCAACGCCGCGGCGGCGCGGTAGTTGTCGGCGATGAACCGCCCCTGCTCGACCGGGATGTCGGTGCGTCCGGAGAGGCGTTTGATCGAGGTGTTCATCAGCGCGCCGGTCAGCATCGAGGTGACATCACCGGATGGCGAGTAGAGCCAGCCCAACGGTCCGTGGCCGTCCTCGGGCAGGCGGCCCCAGAAAGTGGCGTGCAACGTGGCCAGCAGTTCGACGATCAGACCGGCCTGGCCGACCGACAACGGGTGCAGCGTGTCAGGGAATTGGCAGGACGCGGCGGGCAGGTCTTCCAGGACCAGCAGGTAGCGGCCGGTCCAGGCGTCGAACGCGGCGCCGTACGCCGTCGGCACGCCGGTGAGCTGCGGGGCGAGCTGACGGTAGAACCGGACCTCGGTGTGCCCGAGCCGGCCGAGTTCGCCCATCAGGCGGGTCGCGGTGGTCTGGGCCGTCAGCTTGACGAAGACCTTCTCCGGGACGCCGCCGCCGGTCAGCGCCAGCCGCGCCCGCGACGACGTCCCCGCGTCGGCGTCGAGGACGCTCGCCGAGGCGACCTCGGCGCCCATGACATCGGACAGCACGCCAGCGCTGAGTTCACCCGCCGTGCGCGGCAGCCCGGCACGGTTTCCGACCAGCGCGTCGATGGTCACCCGGCCGACGCCGCGACCCAGATGGGCGGCCAGGCCGATGGCCGAGCGCGCTTGTGCGACTGAGCTTTTCATCACGAACCCGTCCTTGTCCGCACCTTCTCGGCGATACGGTAGACTGCGCACACTTTACACATGCAGCCAATATTGTCACGCTGTGGTGGGAGGGATGAGTTGATGGCAGGAGCCTGTGGTGACGTCTGGGAGGTGATGTCGACCGCGCGCACGATCAGGCGCTTCACCGATCAGCCGGTGGACGATGCGACCTTGACCCGCTGCCTGGACGCGGCGCGGTGGGCGCCCTCCGGGGCAAACGCTCAGGGCTGGCGTTTCATCGTGCTGCGCTCACCCGAGATGCGGGCGGTAGTGGCCAAGGCAGCGGCGCAGGCACTATCGGTGATCGAGCCGGTGTACGGCATGAGCCGCCCCGCTCCCGGCGACTGCAGCCACCAGGCTCGCAATAACCGGGCCACCTATGAATTGCACGACCGTGCAGCAGAATTCACCTCCGTCCTGTTCACGCAAATTCACTATCCGACGGCGTCCGAGCTGTTGCTGGGTGGGTCGATCTTTCCCGCCATGCAGAATTTTCTGCTGGCCGCACGGGCGCAGGGGCTTGGTGCCTGCATGACCAGTTGGGCCTCCTACGGTGGTGAGCGCCTGCTGCGGGAAGCCGTTGGCGTGCCGGATGATTGGATGCTGGCCGGCCACATCGTCGTCGGGTGGCCGCAGGGCAGGCACGGGCCGGTGCGGCGGCGCCCACTGGCGCACGCGGTGAACCTCGACCACTGGGACGAGCCCTTCCCGGTCTGAAGCGCTCGCGGGCGACTCGGCGTGCTCTAGGAGGTCGGCCGCGCGGCGAACCACCGCGCGGCCTTGGCGATGGATTCTTCGACAGGCTCTGGCTTCCAACCAAGTTCGCGCTCGGCCTTGCTGTGGTCGAGCGGCGACATCAGGTCCGCCATCCGCGCGCCGACGTACGCCATGGGCAGGTCGCGGTTCAGCAACCGCGCGGCTAGGTCGTTGACCCGGGAAGCCGCATACATGACGCTCATCGGGATCGGGATGCGCGGCGGACGCCGGCCGACGGCGCGAGCCGCGATCGCGTGCACCTCGCGGGTACTCAGACACCGGTCGGAGATGATGTAGCGCTGCCCGTCGCGTCCCTTGTCGGCCGCGAGAAGCATTGCCCGGGCGGCGTCTTCGATACCGACAACCTCGGAGGAGAATCCCATGTAGAAAGGGAACCGGCCGGCCGCCACCTGCGCGATGAGGGCGCCGTGCGGCGTCGGCGCCCAGTCGCGTGGCCCGTAGGTCGTCGAGATGCACAGCGCGACGGCCGGTAGTCCTTGCTCACGCGCGTAGCGCAGCACCAGATCCTCGGCCGCCACCCGGGATGCGATGTAGGGCCCGCCGTCGTCCCAATTGTGCGGATCCTCTTCGGTGACCGGCCGCTGGTTGCTGATCGCCAATGTGCCGGTGCTGCTGGTGAAGACGAACTTTCGCAGGTCGGCCCGGACGGCCGCGTCGAGCACATGGCGCAGACCCCCCACATTGGTGCGGAACAGCGGAGCCGGGTCGCGCAGCCACATCCGGGCGTCGACCACGCAGTAGTAGACGACGTCACAACCCGCCATGGCGTCCCGCAGGGCGGTGTCGTCGAAGACGTCGCCGTAACAACGTTCTACCGACAGGTCGTCGAATCCCTTGGTAGAGCTCGTTTTCCGTATCATGACCCGCACGTCTTCGCCCGCCTGCACGAGTTGCCGGGTGACATGCGAGCCCAGGAAGCCGCTGGCGCCGATGACCAGTTTCTTCATCATGCCTCAGAGCGGGCGAGCATGGCGGATCCGTACTTACGGCTCATGAAGGTCCACGGGTCGGCATACCGGCCACGATGTTCCAGCCGCCGCTGCACTGCGAGTGCCGCACGCATGACGGGGCGGGCCACCGGTCCGAGCGCCCGCAACAGCAGCCGCCGATGACCCATCGCCGCCCCCACCCAGGCGACGGTCTCCGGCCAATCGTGTTGCTGATAGTCAAGCAGTGCTTGGGATTCCGTGGTATCGAACCAACCGGTGAACGCCCAGCCGCGGTCATCGTCGGGATCACCGGGCAGGCCGACCGACGGGCCGAGTCGGCCGATGCCGACGGCAGTCATCACGTCGTCCTGCAGTTCACTCATCGTGGAGCGGTTGGTGTCGTTGCCGGCGATCACGAGCACTTTGCCTGCGACGGCGTTCCGGCGGTCCACCGCATTGGCGAAGGCCAGGGCCACATCGCGAGCATCCGTTGCGTGCATGCGGTTGTCGACCGGGGTGGCGCGCACCAGCACCAGGTAATCGCCGTCGAAAGTGGCGGACGCGTCCGGTGAGACGATCGCCGCCAACCGCAGCACGGCGAAAGGCAACCCGCTTTCGATGATCACCTGCTCGGCGAGAACTTTGTCTTCGCCGTAGTGATCGATCGGATTCACCGGTGTGGCGCCGGTGATCAGCTCGGGCTGGCGGTGCGGGTTGCGAGATCCGTAAACGGCTGCGCTGGAAGCGAAGACGAACAGCGGAGGGTCGCTCAAGGCCTGTGCGGCAGTCACCAGGTGCCGGGTTCCGTCGACATTGACCTTGCGTGCCAACCGGGGGTTGCGGTACGAGGGCGGCGAGACGATCGCGGCCAGGTGCACGATCGCGCCGGGCCGGTGGCGGGCCACGACGGCCTTGACGCTGTCGCCATCGGTGAGATCGATGAATTCCGGGATGAGCGCGCCCGGAGCAGCCGTGTCGGCCAGGGCGCCGGCGGCCGCCTGCGAGGTGTCGTTGTCGAGGTCCACCGCTATGACGGTGTGACCCCGGCTCAGCAGGATCTCGGTGCAGCGCTTGCCGACCTGCCCGAGGGCGCCGGTGACCAGCGTGGTGGGGCTCATTTGCCGAACCTGCGCGCCAGCGCGGCCCCGGCATCACGAAGCCGAGGCGAAACACGCACGGACAAAAGCGGATTGAAGACATCCTCCCGCAACCGGGTCAGGGTCGAGGACTTGATCAGCCAGCGTCCGTCCACCTTCTCGTAGGTTTCGTGGTAGTGCCCGCGCCCCAGCAGATTGAGCCCGGGGCCCAGTCGAACCACGTCCTCGAGTGCCCACACTCCGGTCGCGGTCGTCTCCGAGGTCAGCTCGATCTCCGGCGCGTGCACCTGATGGGCGGTGGGCTGGGAAGGCTTGCCGAGCGTGCCGCGGACGAAGGCCACGAACTCGTCGGCGCCATTGATCAACTTTCCGCCGGAGGCCGTCGTGTCGCTGACGAAGTCGTCGGTGAAGAGTCGCCGCCAGTCGTCCCATCGCTTGGTGTCCAGGTAGCGGCAGTAGCGGGCCTTGAGCTGCTTGATCGCCTCGATCTCCCAGAGCTCGGCTGCGGTGTCCGGCATTTGCGGGCCCCTTTGTAACTCGTATGTAAGTCGTAGGCAGATTTCGAGATTACTACTTCCATCAAAGAGAATGTTATTCTCGCTAGGTAATCGTGACGGGAGGCGGCCCGGATGCTGTTGGAGTTTGATGCTGATCAGCGGCTGTGGCAGGACACGGTGCGCGACGTCGTCACCAAGCAATGTCCGCCCAGCCTGGTCCGCAGCGTGGCCGAGGACGACGCCGACGTCGAACCGCTGTGGAAGCTGTATCGCCAGCTCGGCTGGACAGAACTCAACGAAACCGCCAGCGCGGTCGAATTGGCGATCGTCCTCGAAGAACTCGGCCACGCCACCGATCCCACCCCGTTTCTGTCGACCATGAGCCAGTACGCTCCGCTGGCCGGCGAGAGCTTCGACCCCAACCAGTCCGGCACCGCCGTCTACGGCGGGGTGTCCGCGCGCCGCAACGCCGGCGGCTGGGTGCTGGACGGCACCGCCCGCCATGTTCTCGATGGCGACCGGGCCGAGCGCGTCGCGGTGGTCACCGAAGCCGGAGTATTCCTCACCGACGCCGGGCAGTTGTCCGCCCGGCGCGAATCGGTGTTCGACCCGGTGCTGCACGTGGCCGATCTGTCGTTCCACGATGTCCGGGTGCCCGACAGCGACCGCGTGAACGTAGACCCGGAACGCGCGCACCACATCGCCCTGACCGGCATGGCCATCACCATGGTCGGCGCCTGCCAGCGCATCCTTGACCTGGTGCTCGAGCACGTCCGCAGCCGGCACCAATTCGGCGTCCCCATCGGCTCTTTCCAGGCCGTCCAGCACAAAGCGGCCGACATGCATGTCGCGGTGCAACGAGCCAGGGCATTGGCCTACTTCGCCGCACTGACCATCTCCGCCGACGATCCCCGTCGCCGGCTGGCCGCGGCGATGGCAAAGGCATCGGCAGGGGAGTGCCAGTCGCTGGTGTTCCGCCATGGGCTACAGCTGCACGGGGCAATGGGATTCACCTGGGAGAACGACCTGCAGTTCGCGCTCAAGCGCGCGAAGGCGGGCGAGCTGATGCTCGGGGGCGCGGCTGAGCACCGGGCGCGGATCGCCGAGGAGTACCGTGCAACTGACTTTTGACAGCGACGTCGAGGAATTCCGCGCCGAATTCGCGGCGTTCCTGGACGAAAACCTGCCTGCCGCAAGCGAAACCGTCGAGCGGCCCCGCTCGGTTTCGCATATGCCGGGCTGGGCGCGGCGCTGGCAGCGGCTGTTGTTCGACAACGGCTGGCTGCTGCCCACCCAGCCTCCCGAGTTCGGTGGGCGCAATGCGACGGTGTTGCAGCAGTACGTCTACCTCGAGGAGCTGTGCCGCCGCCGGATCTACCACAGCTTCAATCCGCAAGGCGTGAACATCGTTGCGGCATCGCTGATCTCATTCGGCAGCGAGGAGCAGAAGCATCGTTGGGCGGTGCCGATTCTGCGTGCCGAGATCACCGCGTCACTGGGGATGAGTGAACCGAGCGCCGGGTCGGACCTGGCGTCGTTGCGGACCCGGGCGGTGCGGGACGGTGATCATTTCGTCGTCAACGGACAGAAGGTGTGGACGTCCGGCGCCCATGATGCCGACGTGCTGCTGACGTTCGTGCGGACCGACCCCGACGCGCCGAAACACAAAGGCATCAGCGTGTTGCTGATCCCCACCGACACCGAAGGCGTGGCGCGCCGGCCGTTCCCGTCCATCTGCGCTGACGACGACCTGGACTTCAACGAGGTGTTCTTCACCGACGCGCGGGTGCCGGCGGAGAATCTGGTGGGCGAACTCAACCAGGGCTGGCGGGTGGCCAACGGCTCGCTCGGCCACGAGCGCACCATGATGTGGCTCGGGTTCGCCGACCGGATGGACAACATGCTCGCCGACTTCCGGCCCGCCGGTGAACTCGATCGCGATCGGTACGCGACGACCATCATGGACAAGCAGGCCCTGCGCCTGCTGGGTTCGGTGGCACTGGCCCGGGCATCCCGCGGCGAGGACGACACCTCCGCGACCTCGGTGCTGAAACTGCTTGGCTCCGAGGCGGAATTGCGGATCAGCGAATACGCGCTGGAGGCCGCCGGTGATGACGGGCTGGTGCACCCTGGGCTCACCGGGCCGTACGCGCCGATGAACCTCGACCACTATTTCGCAAGCTGGTTCGAGCGCTACGCGCGAAGCTTCTCCGGCACCATCGCCGGGGGCACGTCGGAAATCCAGCGCAACATCATCGCCCAGCGCATCCTCGGCCTGCCGCGGGCCTGAGACTCCCGGCGAGCAGACGCAAAATCGCACAAGCGCAAGTGATTCAGTGCGATTTTGTGTCTGCTCGCGGTAGGGGCGGCGGCTAGGAAATGACCGCGGAGTCCTTGCGCTCGGTGATCGGACGGGCGAGTTCCTGCTCGTCGCAGATGCGTTGCAGCTTCTCGAGAGTCTCGTCCAAACTGGCGCCGACGCGACGGCCCGGCGTGAATGTCGCCGGGAGTTTGCGCATACCCTGGATCACGCCAATCGTCTCGTAATGCACGGTCCCCGCAGGATCACAGCGGTAGTCGGGCATTCGGTCGAGCACCGCGTTCAGCATCGACTTGAACACCGTACGCGCCACATTCGACCCGATGCAGCGGTGCACACCGATACCAAAGCTGAAGTGCCGATTGCCTTTACGGTCCATCACCACCTGGTCGGGGTCATGGAACACCGCTGGGTCACGGTTGGCCATGGCCCACGAGATCCACAGCCGTTCGCCCTCCTTGAACTGGGTGCCGTCGAGTTCGGTGTCGTCGGCGAAGGTGCGGCCGTCCCCGGGCGCCGGCGTGAAGTAACGCAGGAATTCCTCGGTCGCAGGATCCAGTAGGGTGTCACGCTCGCGCAGCAGGCGTTTCCGCTGATCGGGATTGTCCGACAGCCACTCCAGCGAATGTGCCGTCAGCGCCGTGGTGGTGTCGAAGCCGCCGCCGATGATTAGACCGAGATTGCCCAGGATCTCCAGATCAGGAGCCGGCTCACCGTCGATCCGCATCTGCAGCAGCGCATTCACCAGGCCTGGCCGCGGATTCTCCCGGATCTCGATCATGTTGTTGACCATGTCCAGGCCCATCTGGCGGTGCATCTCGGTGACCCGTTCGATGTCCGGAGAGTGCTCGGGTGTGTAGACCGCGGCATGGACCGGTTCGCTGTACAGGTTCCACTTCTTCAGCGGGATGCCGAGCATCGCCAACGTCAGCACGGCCGGAACGACATTGGCCAGGTCGTCGACGAAATCGATGTTCCCGCTTTCGATCTTCTCGTCGAGGCAGGCGCGGGTCACGTCGTCGATGAACGGCTCCCAGCGCTTGACCGCCGCGGGTGAAAGGTATGGGTTGAGCACGGTGCGGTAGATGCGATGCTCGGGGTCGTCCATTTCCAGGATGCCGCCGCGCACCACGCTGACCCGGCGGGCGGTCGGGATCGAGATGCCTTTGTAGCCGCGGCGTTCGTTACGGATGTCGTGGTCGTTGGAGACCGCGGGGCAACGGGCCAACTCGAACACCTCGTGGCTGCCCGCCGCGACCCAGTGCCCGCCGTAGGTGTCGGTCCACGCCATCGGGCACTGGGCGTGCATCTCCTCGGTGATCGTCTTGAACTGCGAGCGGTACTCCGCGGAGTGGCGGTCGAAGTGGTAGGTGTGCTTCTTCCGGTCGTCGGCCACGACGTCATCGACGCTCAAAGCGTTGTCCCCCTTGGTGTTCAATCGCTGAGGATGATGGCCTGCTCGGGGCAGGATTGCGCAGCCTCGCGGACCTGATCGACCTGATCGTCCGGCACCACCTCGTTCACCGCCGACGAACTACCGTCAATATCGCTGAGCTGGAACGAGTCCGGTGCGATCATCGCGCACAAGGTATGCCCCTGGCAGCGTTCCGGATCAACCCAGACCTTCACGGCACCTCCATCGCTTAGGTGTTTCGACCGCCGTTGACACCCAATATCTGACCGGTGATGTAACTGGCTTCATCGGAAGACAGGAAGGCACATGCCGCGGCGATGTCCTCGGGCTTGCCGATGCGGCGCACCGGTGTGCGGGCGATGTTCTGTTCGACGTCGCCCAGGAATCCCTGGTTCTCGGCATTGCGCAACATCGGGGTGTCGATGAAGCCGGGGGGCACGGCGTTGACCGTGATGCCACTTGGTCCGTACTCGAGCGCCAGGGACTTGGTCAGCCCGTTGACCGCCGATTTGGCGGCGACATAGTGCGACATCAACGGGACCCCGGAGTGCGTGCTGGAGGACGAGATGTTGACGATGCGTCCCCAACCCGCCTCCAACATGTCGGGCAACACCGCCTGGATCATGTGGAACACCCCGTGCAGGTTGACGTCGATCACCCGCTGCCAATCCTCGAAAGAGATGTTGGTGAAGCGCTTGAAGCCGTCCAGGCCCGCCGCGTTGACAAGAATCGTGACCGGTCCCAGCCGCTCCCGGATCGCCGACAGCGCCGCGTCGATCTGCGAGCGGTCGGTGACATCCGCGGTGTAGCAGAGGTCGTCGTCGGATGGCTTGAGGTCTATGGTCGCGACGTTGCGGCCGTCCGCCCGCAGGCGTTGCGCCACCGCCAGACCGATGCCGGATCCGCCGCCGGTGACTACCGCAGTTCTCACGGTCGCCGACTCCGAGCGGTCAGGTCGTCAATCTCATCCACAAAGAATCTCCCTTGCAATTATGAGAATCGTACTCTCAGCCAGAAGCGGCCCGCAAGAGAGGCGGGAAACCCCCCCGGGCCTGCGCCAAGCTGTCAGAACGGGAGGTCGCTGAGCGGTCGCTCAGCCCGTGACCTGGGTAATCGGGGATAGGAACTCGCTTGTCTTCTCACATCCCGAATGTAAGATTCGCCGGAGATGAGAATGAAATTATCGTGACGGCCACCACACCAAGCGCGAGAGGGCCTATGTCAGTCCAGGACACGGCGGCGACCCAGGACGCTCAAGTGGGCGATCAACCGACCCGGGACGGCGCTGAGTCCGGCGCCGGGCCGAGCCGCAGATTGCTCATCGACGGTCGACTCGTGGCAACGCCGAAGACGTTCGCGACCGTCAATCCCGCTACCGGGGAAGTGCTCGGGTATGCGCCCGACGCGGGTGTCCAGGAGGCTCGGCAGGCCATTGCCGCGGCGCGGCGTGCCTTCGACACCACCGACTGGTCCACCGACGTCGAGTTCCGGATCCGCTGTCTCGACCAGCTGCACCAGGCGCTGCTCGACCATGCGGAGGAGTTGCGCGAGCTGACCATCGCCGAAGTCGGTGCCACCCGCGCGCTGACCCACGGAGCGCAACTCGACGAGCCGATCGGCATCGTCCGGTTCTACGCCGACCTGTTGCGCACGTACGAGTTCTCCGAAGACCTCGGTGAGAAAGAGTCGCGCGGCATGCGCCACCACCGCTGGGTGGAGAAAGAAGCCGCGGGAGTGGTCGCGGCGATCATCGCCTACAACTACCCGAACCAGCTGGCACTGGCCAAGCTGCCGCCCGCGCTCGCCGCCGGCTGCACGGTGGTGCTCAAGGGGGCGCCCGACACGCCGCTGGTCACCCTGGCCCTGGGTGAGCTGATCGCCAACCACACCGACATCCCGCCCGGTGTCGTCAACGTGCTCAGCTCGTCTGATCCGGCGGTAGGGGAAGCGTTGACCACCAGCCCCGACGTCGACGTGGTGACGTTCACCGGATCCACGGCGGTCGGGCGCAAGATCATGGCTGCGGCCAGCGACACCGTCAAACGCGTCTTCCTGGAGCTCGGTGGGAAGTCCGCGGTGATCATGCTCGACGACGCCGACTTCGCCGGCGCTGCCATGTTCGCCGCGTTCAGCATGGTCACCCACGCCGGGCAGGGCTGCGCGCTCACCTCGCGCCTGCTGGTGCCGCGGAAGCACCACGACGAGGTCGTCGAGTTGATCGCGCAGAACTTCGCCAAGGTTCGCCATGGCGACCCGGGCGATCCGAAAACCTATATGGGACCGCTGATCAACGAGCGCCAGCGGGACAAGGTCGACGGCATGGTCCAGCGGGCCGTCGCCGCGGGCGCCACGCTGGTCACCGGCGGCAAGCGGCTGGATCCCGGCTACTTTTACGCGCCGACCCTGCTCACCAACGTCGACCCGGACAGCGAGATCGCCCAGGACGAGGTGTTCGGGCCGGTGCTGGTGGTGATCCCGTTCGACGACGACGACGACGCGGTGCGCATCGCCAACAACTCGATCTACGGTTTGGCCGGCGCGGTGTTCAGTCGCGACCAGGACCGCGCCCTGTCGGTGGCGCGCCGGATTCGGGCCGGATCGTTTTCGGTCAACGGCGGCAACTATTTCGGCGCGGACAGCCCGTTCGGTGGCTTCAAACAGTCCGGTGTCGGCCGGGAGATGGGCGTGGCCGGCCTGGAAGAGTTCTTGGAGGGCAAGACGTTTGCCGTCCCTGCGGCCCGAGGAGCAAACGCGTGAAACCACTCGAGGGCATCCGTGTCCTGGAAGTCGCGATGTACGGATTCGTCCCCTCAGCGGGTGCGGTGTTGCGCGAATGGGGAGCCGATGTCATCAAGGTCGAGCACGCGGTGACCGGCGACCCGCAGCGCGGCCTCCGCCAGACCGGCATGCTGCGCGTCGAGGGCGACCCCAACCCCAACATCGAGCACGCCAACCGCGGCAAGCGCAGCATCGGCCTGGACATGTCGGTACCGGAGGGCAAGGAGGTGCTCTACGAACTCGCCCGCCGTGCCGACGTTTTCCTCACCAGCTTCCTGCCCGACCATCGGCAGAAGTTCGGTATCGACGTCGACGACATCCGGGCGGTCAATCCGAAGATCGTCTACGCTCGCGGGAGCGCGCTCGGGCCACGCGGCAATGAAGCCACCAAGGGTGGCTACGACATGACCGCCTTCTGGTGTCGAGCCGGAACCGCGGCCACCATCACCCCGATGGGCTACGAGGGCATGATCAATCCGCCCGGGCCGGCGTACGGCGACACCATCTCCGGCACCAACCTGGCCGGCGGCATCGCCGCGGCCCTGCTCAAACGTGAACGCACCGGCGAGCCGTCGGTGGTGGACGTGTCGTTGCTCGGCAGCGGGCTCTGGGCGCTGGGCCATACCGTGGCGCTGACCAGGCACCTCGGTCAGCTGATGCAGGCTCCGCCGCCGGGTATCCACGGTTCGCCGGTCAATCCCCTGGTCGGGGTGTACCCCACAGCCGACGGACGCTACATCTCTCTGGTGATGATGCAGCCCGGCAAGTTCTGGGCCGACGTGTGCCGGCACATCGACCGCCCGGAACTGATCGACGATCCCCGTTTCGCCAACGGCGAGACCATTGCCGCCAATACGGCAGATGCGGTGGAGATCTTGACCAAAGTCTTCGCAACCCGCACTCTTTCCGAGTGGAGCGAACGCTTTGCGACGCTCGCGGGACCTTGGGCGCCGGTGCAGGACACTCTGCAAGCGGCCGACGATGCGCAGATCCGGGCGAACGAATACATGGTGCGCGCAGGCGAACTCGAACTGGTCGCCAACCCGGTTCAGTTCGACGTCACCGCGCCGCAGACCGGTCCCGCGCCCGGCTTTGCCGAACAGACCGACGAGATCCTGCAGGAACTGGGCCTCGATTGGGACCGCATCATCGAACTCAAGACCGCCGGCGCGGTCACCTAGGACTTGGGGTGGCAACGATGTCCGCGCAGATAACGGTTGTGCGATTTCGGTTCCCACGGGACGCGGCATGAGTCATAATCGCCGAACGCTTCCAGGGTTGGCGCGCGGGCAGCTGACAACGTCTGGAAACGGCAGCTCACGCAACCGAATGGAGAAAGCCGGCGTGAGGTTGGTAGCGCGTGTTGAGGGCGTGGGAACGCCGCAGTCACAGCCGATGATGGCGCTCGCCGCCCGAATCCTGCTCGCGCACAACACGATCCGGAGAGGATCTCAGACTTATGGCGAGTAAGGGAGCGGAACGCTGGACTCCGGGGATCGTGCTGGGTCGTGGTTCCAAACCCATGGAAGCCGTCGGCGCGCTGTTCGCGATGTCGGCCGATGCCATCAAGTTCGCGTTCCGGCGGCCCGTTCAGTGGCGTGAGTTTCTGGAGCAGTCCTGGTTCGTTGCCCGGGTCGCGCTGGCACCAACGTTGTTGGTGGCCATCCCGTTCACCGTCCTGGTCAGCTTTACCCTCAACATCCTGCTGCGCGAACTCGGTGCTGCCGACCTCTCGGGCGCGGGTGCCGCTTTCGGTGCTGTGACGCAGGTTGGGCCTCTGGTGACGGTGTTGATCGTGGCCGGTGCCGGGGCCACGGCGATGTGCGCCGATCTGGGTTCGCGAACGATACGCGAAGAGATCGACGCGATGGAGGTGTTGGGGATCAACCCGATTCAGCGGCTGGTGACGCCCCGCATGCTGGCTTCCGGCCTGGTGGCGCTGCTGCTGAACAGCCTGGTGGTCATCATCGGAATTCTTGGCGGCTACATCTTTTCGGTGTTCGTGCAGGACGTGAACCCGGGGGCGTTCGCCGCGGGAATCACGCTGCTGACCGGGGTGCCCGAGGTGATCATTTCCTGTGTCAAGGCAGCGCTTTTCGGTCTGATCGCCGGGCTGGTGGCGTGCTACCGCGGCCTGACGATAACCGGCGGCGGCGCCAAGGCCGTAGGCAATGCCGTCAACGAGACGGTGGTGTACGCGTTCATGTCGCTGTTCGTGGTCAATGTGGTTGTCACCGCTATCGGCATCCGAATGTCGGCGAAGTAGGTACCGGGGCATGAGCATGGGAAGGGAGGTGTAAGCACTTACCGTGGCGCTGAGAGCCGTATATCCGCGTGTCACGCGGCAACTCCAGAGACCGGTCGGCAGTCTGGGCCGAATCGGCGATCACACGCTGTTTTACGGTAAGGCGCTTGCCGGTATTCCTTTCGCGGTGACCCGCTACGGACGCGAGATCATCCGCCTGATCGCTGAAATCAGCATGGGCGCGGGGACTTTGGCGATGATCGGCGGCACGCTGGTGATCGTCGGCTTCCTCACCCTGGCGGCGGGCGGCACGCTAGCGGTCCAGGGGTACAGCTCGCTGGGCAACATCGGGATCGAGGCGCTGACCGGCTTCCTGGCGGCGTTCATCAATGTCCGCATCGCGGCTCCGATCGTGGCCGGCATCGGCTTGGCGGCCACCTTCGGCGCCGGCGTGACGGCCCAACTTGGTGCCATGCGGATCAACGAAGAGATCGACGCGCTGGAATCCATGGCGATCCGGCCGGTTTCGTATCTGGTCAGTACCCGCATCGTCGCCGGGATGCTGGCCATCACCCCGCTGTACAGCATTGCCGTCAGCCTGTCGTTCCTGGCCAGTCAGTTCACCACGGTCATCCTGTTCGGGCAGTCTGGCGGGCTGTATCAGCACTACTTCACGACTTTCCTCAATCCGATCGACCTGTTGTGGTCCTTTCTGCAGGCCGTCCTGATGGCGATCACCATTTTGCTGATCCACACGTACTACGGCTTTTTCGCCTCGGGCGGCCCGGCCGGTGTCGGCGTGGCCACCGGCAACGCCGTGCGCACCTCGCTGATCGTGGTGGTCTCGGTGACCCTGCTGATCTCACTGTCCATCTACGGTTCCAACGGCAACTTCAACCTGTCGGGCTAGGGGAGGTGCGGAGAGTTCAGTGACAGCTAATGTGCCGGCGGGCCGCCACGGCCCGAGTACGAAGGGGCGGTCGCACCACTCCGGTCGGCCCAAGCCGCGCAGCTATGTGCGCCCGCTGATGGGCCTGGCCACGGTCGTCGTCATCCTGGCGATCGTCGCCGTCGCAATCGGCTTGTTCAACAGCGAATTCACCGAGAGCGTGCCGGTGACCGTGGTGTCGCCGCGGGCCGGCCTGGTGATGAACCCCGAAGCCAAAGTGAAGATGCGCGGGGTCATGGTGGGCAAGGTCGAGTCCATCGAGGAACGCCCCAACGGTCAGGCGGTTCTGCACCTGGCGATGCAGCCGTCGGCGATGCATCTCATTCCGCGCAATGTTCTCGTCGACATCGCCTCCACGACGGTGTTCGGCGCCAAGTTCATCGAGTTGATACCGCCCGACCAGCCCTCGCAGCAGAGCCTGCAACCGCATCAGGTACTCGAGGGCAAGGGTGTCACCGTTGAAGTCAACACGGTCTTCCAACAGCTCACCAACCTGTTGTCGAACATCGATCCCGCCAAACTCAACGAAACGCTGGGCGCGATCGCGGCGGCGATGAACGGCCGCGGCCACAAGATCGGGCAGGCGCTGTCGGACCTCGATGCCTTTCTGGCCAAGCAGGATCCGGCACTCCCCGCGCTGAACCATGACCTTTCGGTCCTGCCCGTCGTAAGCAACGCCTACGCCGACGCTGCGCCGGATCTGATCGGTTCGGCCGAGAACGCGATCAGGATCAGCAAGTCGATCGTCGAAGAGCAACAGAACCTGGACGCGTTCCTGATCAGCTCAATCGGTTTGGCCGACATCGGCAACGAGGTGATCGGAGGCAACCGGCAGGCGCTGACCGATGTGTTGCACCTGCTGTTGCCGACGACCAACCTCACCAACGAGTATCACCAGGCGCTGTATTGCGGTCTGGCCGGCTCATTGGTGAATCTCCACGCGCCGAACCTGCCCGAGCCGATGATCAAGGTGTTGGTCTACATCGGATTCGGCGCCGAACGCTACCGGTATCCGAGCAACCTGCCCAAGGTGGCCGCGACCGGCGGGCCCCAGTGTCAGACACTGCCCGTCGTGCCGTATGACGTCGCGCCGCCCTTCGTGGTGGCCGATGTGGGGGCCAACCCGATGGAGTATGGAAACCCGCAGTTGCTGTTGAACTCCGACGCACTCAAGCAACTGCTGTACGGGCCGATCGACGGGCCGCCACGCAACACGATGCAGTTTGGACAACCCGGATGAGCAACTCACGCGGGATGATCATCAAGTTCGGCGCCTTCGCGCTGGTCATGGTCCTGCTGACAATTTCCCTGTTTTTCATCTTCGGCCAGTACCAGACCGGTTCCACCACAGAGTATTCCGCGCTCTTCACCGACGTCTCGCGCCTCAAGGAGGGGCAGACCGTGCGGGTCGCCGGTGTTCGGGTGGGCACCGTGAACAGTGTCGAATTGCGGGCGGACAAAAAGGTTCTGGTGAAATTCGACGCCAACCGCGACGTGGTACTCACCGGCGGCACCCGCGCGGTCATTCGTTACCTGAACCTGGTCGGTGACCGTTACCTCGAATTACTGGACGGCCCGGGCAACACCAAGCCACTGGCGGGCGGTTCGGAGATACCGATCGACCGCACCGCACCGGCTCTGGACCTGGATCTGCTGTTGGGCGGGCTGAAGCCGGTGACCAAGGGCCTCAAGGCCGAAGACGTCAATGCGCTGAGCGCGTCGCTGATCGAGGTGTTCCAGGGTGAGGGCGGCACCCTGCAGTCGCTGCTGTCCAAGACGTCGTCCTTCTCGAACACGTTGGCCGACAACAGCGAAACGGTGCAGGCCCTGATCGACAACCTCAACACCGTGGTAGGCACCGTCAATGCGGAGGGCACCAAGTTCTCCGGTGCGATCGACCGACTGGAGCGCCTCATCAGCGGACTGTCCTCCGATCGCGACACCATCGGCACCGCAATCACCGCTCTGGACAACGGAACCGCCTCGATCGCGGATCTGCTGACCCGCGCCCGCCCGCCGCTGTCCGGCACCATCGATCAACTCAACCGGCTCGCTCCATTGCTGGACAAAGACAAGAACCTCATCGACATCTCGCTGAAGAAGTTGCCGAACAACTACCGCAAGCTGACCAGGTTGGGCGCATACGGCGCGTGGTTCCCGTACTACCTGTGCGGGCTTGCGCTGCGGGTCTCCGATCTGCAGTACCGAACGGTAGAGGTGGGCGTCACCCACCAGGTCACCGGAAGGTGTGCGGAACCCGATGCTTAAGTACCGCGGAGCGCGCCTCATTCGAGCCGGATTCATCGGCGTTGTGTTGATAGTGCTGGTCATTGCGGTCGGGCTGTCGCCAGACCAGTTGTTGCAGCGGGCCACTACGGTCCGCTACCAAGCGGTGTTCGCCGACGCCGGCGGCCTGGTGACCGGCAACGACGTGACGGTGTCGGGTATCAAGGTCGGCAGCGTGTCGGGAATGTCGCTGCAGAACGGCGATGTGCTGGTGACATTCACCGTCAAAGGAGCGGTTCAACTCGGATCGGCCAGCACCGCGCACATTCGTACCGGTTCGCTACTCGGCCAGCGCGTGCTGACCGTCGAGTCCACCGGCAGCGGGGACATGCGCCCGATGGCCGTCATCCCGCTCTCGCGCACCTCCTCTCCCTACTCCCTGTCCGAAGCGGTCGGGGACCTGGCCACAGACATCGCCGGGACCAACACCGACACCCTCAACCAGTCTCTGGACACGTTGTCGAACACGCTGAATCAGATTGCGCCCCAACTTGGTCCAACGTTCGACGGGGTGACCAGGCTGTCATCCACGCTGAACAACCGCAACCAGACCCTGGGTCAGTTGCTCAAGGGCGCGGCCGACGTCACGCACATCCTGTCCGAGCGCAGTAACCAGTTGAACACGCTGATTCTCAATGCCGACGATCTGCTGTCCATGCTGGTGGAGCGGCGTCAGGCGATCGTGCGACTGCTCGCCAGTACCTCTGCGGTGGCCAAACAACTCACCGGTCTGGTGCACGACAACGAGGCAAAGCTGGCGCCGACGCTGACCAAGCTGAACTCGGTGACCGCGATGCTGGAAGACAACCGCGACAACCTCGCCAAAGCGATCCCGGGACTGGCCAAATTCGAACTGACTCAGGGTGAGACGGTGTCGAGTGGCTTCTACTACAACCCGTTCATCCCGAACATCTTCACGCTGCAGTTCTTCCAGTGGTTGTTCGACTACGCCTTCGGTTTCCGTGCTTACGGCGCTCCGGGCCAACCACCGGACAACGCCGGTCCGCGGGCA